>JAEDNQ010000109.1 GCA_016302435.1 Bacteroidaceae bacterium | reverse complement strand
AAAAAAAGCGCAAGACAAATGCCTTGCGCTTTTTTATATTTAGGTGGGTTCTATTAATTTCCACCTTTAGTATCATGCAATTTACTTGATGATGACAACCTTTGAAGAGTTGTTGCTGTAGCGGATGATGTTGATGCCCTTGACAGGAGCATTAACTTTCACACCTGCGGCGTTGTAGATACCTGTGATCTCAGCTGCGTCTGCTGTCTCGATGTCAGATACACCAACGATTGTTGGTTCCTGAGTGCTCTCGGCACCGTAGTACTCGAGACGGAAGTTGTCGGCCTTGAACCATGTCTGGCTTGAAACCTTGATAGTGAGTGCCTCACCCTCTTCGAGCTTGAAGATGCAAGATACATCCTCACCGATTTCCTTAGCATTAGCCATTGCTGCCACGTTGTCGTAGAAGATGCCTGCCTTTGAGCCGATAGCACCTACGCTGATAGAGTTGCCTGCATCAGAAGCTACGAGTGCTGTGAGCTTGTATGTACCTGCTGGGAGAGCGTTGATAACCTGTGATACGTAGAAGCCACCTTCTGGAGCAGAACCGTTCCAAGTGTTGAATACCTTAGCACCGTCAGCGTTCTCAACTGTATAAGTTGCATTTGAGTTGTCGGCAGCCTGAGTGTCTGAACCCTTATAGTAAGTCCATCCTGAGAGACCATCCTCTGCTTCGAAGCTTGGGTTGGTGATGGCGGCAGTCATGTTAACAGGGGTAGTGTCAGAAGCACCTGCTGATGCTGGAACCTTGATGAGGTCGGCAGCATAGTTGAGTTCTTCAGCAAGAGCGAGGAGTTCCTCTGTAGAGAGTTCGCCTGCTTCTTCGTACTTTGCAGATGCTGCTGCATAAGCTGCCTCAGCTTCAGCTGTCATGCTCTCTACGTTTTCAGCAGCCTCATTCATCTTATTGCTTGCATTCTCTACTGCTATGAGAGCCTCTGCGTTAGCCTTCATTGCATCCATAGCTGCATTGAGAGCGCTAATAGCTGCTGTTACTGTTGGGATGTCCTTGCCAACGGCACCCTGAGCTGCCTCAATAGCCTGTTCAGCCTGAATAGTACCCCAGTCGTTCATACCAACCTCATCCTTGAGAGCTTGTGCCTCGGCGATGCAGCCTTCAAGCTCACTGCTAAGGATAGATGCGTCAGGAGCGTTGTACTTGATAGAGAATGAGTACCAGAGTACCCAGCTGTCGCCTTCGAGCTGTGAAGCCTTCACACCAAACTTGAGGTCACCTGCCTCACCGAGAACTGTTGATACAGACTTCTCTACCTTTTCAGTGTATGCTTCGTCGTTGAAGATGTTATAACCAGTCTGCTGGTTGTTTGGAACGTAAACACCATCCACGTCTGCCCAACCTTCGATAGCTTCAGCAGAAGATATCTCAGCCACGTTAGTAAGACCTGTAGTAGCGTAACCGGCAAATACAAATGCTGATGCAGGAGCTGATGGGTCGTAGTTAGCAATATTTGTAGCGTTGCCAGCAGTGCGGTAGAATGCCTTAGTTGTGATAGTGTATGTACCAGCAGGCATATCCTTGAGTGTGCGGCTTACCTCAAATGGGCTCTGGTTCCATACCTCGGCTGTACCATACTGAGTCTTGAAGTTAGAAGCGTCACCAAATACCCACTCCTTGTCTGGCACATTTGAGCCTGTAACAGCAGAAGTGCTGTAAGTGTAAGCCATCTGTTCGAAGAGGACAGTAATGTCGAGTGGCTCGTCAAGAGACTCGCCAGACTCTACTGCAGCATCCCAAGCGGCCTTGACACCGTCCTTGATGATTGTGTCGAGAGATGCGATAGCCTCGTTGATTTGTTCTGTTGACCATGAGTATTCTGAAGTCACATCCATGAGTTCATCATTGAGGTCATTGAGAGGTTCTGAAACCTGCTCGATAGCATCATACTTTTCGATAGCTTCGGCAAGAGTTTCATTGTAGAAGATATCGAGTTTCTCGTAAGCTGCGATGTTTGCTCTTACAATTGGCATGAGCTCGTTGATAGCATTTGCAGCTGCGGTGTTAGCTTCAGCGTCTGCACTTTGGCTAGAGACAAGATCTTCACCAGCAGATACAGCTGCCTCGAGTTTCTCTTCCAGTTCTGTGAAGAAATCATTATCGTTGAGAGTCTTGCGACCAGTAGTGGCAGCTGCCTGGAGAGCAAAGAGAGATGGGTCAATGTTGAGGTCACCAGCATAGTAGAGGGCGATACCCTCAATGAAGAGGTGAGGCATGGATCCTGAACCTGCGTTCACAGCCTTGTAACCCATTGAGAACTGACCTGCAGTCTCTTCTTCAAGTGTGAACGTTATCTTTTCCTTTATCCACTTGCCTGTCTCGAACGACATGTTGCTACCTAAGTATTCAGTACCATCCTCTGAAATGAATCCCATGAGATTCTTTTCGATAGTACCTGTACCGCCAGCATTATAATATGAGATTTCAAGAGTATAGTTACCAGCAGGTATTGTTACACCCTGAGTGTACTGAGACTGAGCCGACCATACGTCAACGAAACCGAGAACATTGCCTTCTGTTGAGCCATCAGACAAATATGTTGGAGCATAATATCCCTTACCACCGAGGAAAGAGTTGCTACCAACCTTAAAGACTCCTGACGCACGAGCGTTTTCTTTTTCACTTGTCGCAGTCCAGCCTTCTACAGGCTGCATACCGTAATAGTCAACCTTGCGCTCATTAGCACCCTTAGGATCTTCCATGTCATAATCGTATGTACAGATACCGTTGTCCTCTGGAAGTGGAGTGTCGAGAGTGAAGTGTGGGTTGGTGATAAAGAATGCAGAGAGGTCTGTATGAGCGGCAGCAATGGCAGCTTTCAAATCATCATAAGCTGCCTGCACAGCTTCGAGAGAAGCATTGGCATCATTGTAGACAGAATAAGCCTCCTTTGTGTCAACCTTATTAAATTCAGCCTCCTCGATGAGAGTCATGAGCTCAGCCTTGAGAGCATTGATCTGATCCTGAATGAGAGGTGTCCTGTCAATAGAATATATCTTCACCTCATCGTAGAAGAGGTGTGGGGCTGAGCCTGATCCAAGGCTACCAATACTATATCCGATAGAGAGTTTTCCGCTTGTCTCTTTATCCAACATGAAGAGGATGGTGTCGTTTACCCAACCCTCGCTGACAGCGTAAGAAGCATTCTTTGACTTGTAATACTCTGAGTCAGAGACATAGAAGCCAAACTTGTTGGTGATGCCACCTGTTCCAGCAGTATTCTGCAGAGTAGCGATAATCATGTATGCGCCTGCAGGGAGGGTCACATCCTGCGAGTATGTAGCCTCAGCGCCCCATACCGCTACAATACCGAGTCCTGGACCCGGACGTTCTGCAGACGTGTAAGGTGCATAGTATGTGCCTCCGAGGCCGACCTTCGCTAAACCTTCGTTTGTGTCGTCATCATAAGCGAAAATGCCGCCAGCCTTTGCGTTAGCACCATCTTCACGTGCGGGGTCACCACTTGTTGCCATCACCTTGATATTGTCAGATGGAAGGTTTGCGGTCCATCCTGTGATAGGCTGGAGACCGAACTTGCCTGTGCCATCTGCGCCAGCACCGTTGTCTGGCATGTCGTAGTCGTAAGTACAAAGCTTTTCGATGCCACTGAGTGGAGCGTCTGCCTTGAAGTCAGCGTTGGTCAGCTTCTTCGAAGTGAGGTCTTCGAGGATAGTGTACTGCTGCTGAGCCTGTGCTGTCACCCCCCCCAGCACGCATGATGCTGTGAAAAAGATAGAGAATAGATTCTTCATACAGTTAGTTTTTGAAAAGTTAATAATGTTGTTTGTTTATCTGAGTTAACAATATAGTTTGGAAACACGTGAGTAAATGTTTCCTCATGTTCTTAGTTAGTCGAATGCCCTTGTACAATAGGTTTGCACTTTTAGCGATGCAAAGAAACTAAAAAAGAGTGAAACGACCAAACATTTCACTCTTTTTATATATAAATATGTGTATAAATGTTGCTATCTACCCCTGTTTTTGTTTCCTAAGGAGTAAAAATCGACTTTATTTCACAATCTTCATCGCTACCTTCTTGCCACCTTCACTCTTGATGCGTAGCATGTAGATGCCCTTAGGAAGTGAAGACTGAGCAATGGATGACTTGATGCTGCCCATAGGAGCTGTGAATGTGTCGACGAGGTTACCGTTCATGTTGACAACTTCTACCGTCACTGTCTCGTCGGCGGCGATGCTGTTGAGACCTGTGATGTAGTCCTTATACTTCTCCGCATCGAGTTTGATGTAGATGACACCATTGGCTATGTTGCTTGTGTCCCAGATGTAGTAGTCGGGAATCTCTGGGAATTCGAACTTGAGGTCGCCTGTGACATTGACAGTCTTGGCTTCTGTCCAGAGGATGAAGGAGTCAACCTTTGCCTCGTCGGTAGTGAGGTTGGCGATGTTTGTCTCGCTGATGTATGGAGCGATGGTCATGCCGGCAGTAAGCTTGAGCGTACCGATGTTGGTGATGTAGGTATTGTTGGGAGTGGTTGCTGCACACTTGCGGAGACCGATGACGAGACGGCTGGTTGCGCCGAAGGTCACATTCTTGCCGTTGAAGTTGAGGTTGCCTGTCACGGCTGATGCTGTGGCACCAGGCTGAAGTGTACCGTTGATGGTGAATGAGCTGTTTGTCATAGGAGCAGAGGTCTTGGATGTGCCTGAGAGTTTAGCTCCGTTGGCCACTGTGAGAGCACCCGTGCCGAGGGTTGAGCCAGACTTGATGAAGAGTTCACCTGCAGTCACCTTCACCGTACCAGAGTTGGTCCATGTGCCAGACACTGTCATCTTGCATGTGCCTATCTTCTCGAAGTTGCACTTGTTGTTGCCAGCGTCGTCATGCATAGTGCCATCGAAGGTGAAGTCGCCCAGAGCGTCGTCAGAGTTGCCGACCTGCCATGTGTTGCTGCCGTTGACAGCACTTGAGTTTTGGAAGTTTGCCACTGGGTGAGCAAGTGAGCCCTTGCCTGTGAGGCGTCCTATCTTGAAGGTCTTTGCCACGTTGGTAGCAGTGCAGCCTTCAGCAAGGTCGAGGGTTGCCTTTGGCATGCCTGTTGAAGCGTCGAGAGGCAACCAGATCGTTGTCGTAGTGTGCTTGACAGTGCCTTCAAAGGCTGACCAGTTGCCTGTGATGCGTACACGAGAGACTGTGTTGCGTGGCACAATGGTGAGTGTGCCTTCGCCTGTGAGCTTGTTGGCATAGGCTGTGTAGTATGTGCCTGTAAGCTGCCATGTTCCGCTCTTGCCCTTAGGGATGTTTATCTCATGAGTGGTGGCCTGTGCGTCATCCCAGAGAGTGCCCGACTGGAGCTCGACCACCTTGGCAGGGTCGCCCGCCTGAGCAGCCACAGAACCGCCGGCTATGACGAGGCGGCTGAGGGATGTATTAGCCTTGGCTGTCTTGAGACATCCGTTGCCTTTCTTTGTGAGAGTGGTACCTGTGATGATGGCATCCATCTTGAAGTCGCCGCTGGCATTGATGACACCACCCTCTTCACCGACCATCTTCATTGGCGAGCCCATCTCGACGGCAGCTGTCGTCTGAAGGACTGCGCCATTCTCCATGGTGAACTTCGCTGTGGAAGTGGTGATGCCACCGAGGTTGCCCACGGCTGAATACTGATTGGAGAGGAGGCTAACCTTCGTTGTGCCACCCTTGAGGTAGTTGCCACCTGTGTAGCTGTTCTCATTGGCCATGGTGACGGTGCCTGTTCCTTCCTTGGTGAATGAGGCGAGACCGTCGATGGCACCTGTGCCGTTGAAGGTATAAGCAGATGTGTTGTTGACAACGATGTTGCCTGGCATGACAGAACCGTTGATAGCAACAGTTTTATTTTCTGCCTCATCATTGAAGAGGACATCATCGGCAGAGACGAATACTGTTGGGGTAGCAGCGCCATCTTCTGTGATAGAGAAGTTGTTGGCATCGGCAAGATTCCAGATGTTGCTTTCTGTACCTGCCCATACGACAGATGCAGGGTCACGGAGTCCTACGATTTCGAGGATGAGCTTTCCTTCTTCGACATAGAGTGACTTCTTCTGAGTGGCAAGCCCCTCAATGATGATATTGCTGACCTCACCGTAGACTTTCTCTATGCCTTCAGCTACGACATACTTGCCTGGAGCAATGAGTGTCTCGCCTTCGGCTGTATGGCCAACGAGTTCGATGACAGGAGCAAGGTACTTTGGTCCTGCTGTTGTCCAAGCTGTGCCAGTCTTCTTCTCTATGCTGAGATACTTGGTGTTGATCTTGTCGGCAGCTGTGCCATCGCTGTAAACGTCGAGGACGATGCGTGAGCCGAAGCCGAGAGAGAGAGAGTCGGTTGTGATATTGCCCATGGAGTTTTCTCCTCCTGGACGGATGACGGAAGCATAGTCGGCCTTGATGCTGCGGAAGCTGCCGCCGTTGGAGTTGAGTTCGGCAAAGCGGTTGAGCCAGAGTGGAGACTGGAGCATGGTACCGTCGAAGTTGAGCGTACCTGCCCAGATGTTGGTCTCGCCTGTGTGGGTGAAGGCTGTCTTGGGAAGGTTGAGGATGCCGTCGCCCTGCTTGACGAGGCGTGCGCTTCCTGTGATGCCGCCACCTGTCACATTGCAGGTATAAGTGTCGTATGTTATCTTGTAGCTGGCAGCAGAGCACTCGCTTGGAGCAGAGCCCTGTACCCATGTGGGCACATTGATAGTGAGGATGTATGGTGCTGCACCATCTTCTATGCTGATAGAGTAGTCGCCATTCTCAAAGGCGAGGACATGCTGGTCGTTGTGACTTGCGCCCACGGTGCCACCGTTGCCTATCTCAGTGCGGCCAGTGGAGGTGAGTGGCGGTGGAGCCATGGTGATGCCTTCGAGTTTGCCGAGGAAGTAGCTGATGTGGGGTGTCTGGTTGTAGCCGCACATCTGCCATACCATAGCGTTGCGATACTGGTGGTCTGACCAGAGGGTTGGTATGCGATAGTTTGTTGCGGTAGGAGTGGAGTAGATGCGGATGTTGTTGTCGGCTGTGCGCATGATGATTTCCTCGCGCCAGTCGCCAAGGATGTCACCCTGGTAGCATGGTGTGCCCTTGGTGTCATTGTTGGTCATCGAACCGGCACAAGTGTAGATAGGGCTCCAACTGCCGTACTTGGCTATGCATCCTTCTGTGTTTTTGCCATTGATATAGTTGAATGTCTCTGAGCAGAGGTCGCCATCCCAATAGATGCGGAAGTTGGTGTTTACGCCTGTGGCGTCAAGTCCGTTGACAGCTCCGTATGTGACGGTACTGATGGCCCCTTCTCGAGCTGAGCAGCCAAGTCCTCCGGGGAAGGCATCGGTGAAGTTGCCGCAGATGGCACGTCCATCGTCATTGCCAGCGTTGTATCGGTGATATATCTTGCTTGTGGTAGCGTCGCGGAAGTTGTTGCCAGGCTGATCCTCGTTGCAGGCATAGATTTCGAGTCCGTGAGTGTAAGGGTCGAAGTCGCTGCAGTGCTGTGAGTCGCCGTGGCCGAGACCTGTGGTGGAGAGTCCCTTGCCGTTGTCGTCGATGACCATAGAACCGAAGACTATCTCATCGCGTCCGTCGAGGTCCACATCGGCGATGCCGAAATTGTGATACCCCTGTCCCTTCCATGGACCATTGGTGTTGTTGTACCACTTCCATCTCACTACAAGCTCGTGGGTAGAGGGGTCAACATCATAGGCTATCATCTTGTGGCGTGTGTAGATGCCTCGGGCGAGGAA
>JAEDNQ010000108.1 GCA_016302435.1 Bacteroidaceae bacterium | reverse complement strand
TGTGTGTGTTATTATATATATGTGTGGCGGGGTCAATAAACTTCCACTGGATGTGTATGCAGCTACCAGTCTTTTTCGAGACTTCGGCGACGGCTGTTGGTATTCTCCTTGAGTTTGCGCTGCACGCTCTTCTCGTCTTGTTGGGCGGAGTTGAGGAGCTGTTCAGCAGTCTGGTCGCTCATTTCGTCTTTCTTCTCTTGTTTCTGTTGCTGTTGCTGCTGGTCTTGCTTCTGCTGATCCTGCTTCTGCTGGTCTTGCTTTTGCTGATCCTGCTTCTGCTGGTCTTGCTTTTGCTGGTCTTGTTTGTCGTCTTGATTTTGGTCGTTGCCACCACCACCGCCATTGTTTTGGTTTTTCTTCAGCATGAAGAGAGCCATGGCGAGGTTGTAGCGCGTCTCGTTGTCATCGGGATTGCAGCGCAGAGAGCTCTTGTAGAATTCGACGGCTTGCTGGAAGGCGGCAGCAGGGTTGCCCTTTTGCATGCGCATGGCTCCCACTCCCTGAGCGTACCAAATATTGCCCATATTGTGGAAGTTGGCTGCTCTGCGCTTGGGGTCGGCGGTGCCAAGCGAGTCAGCCCTTTTGTAGTTTTCGAAGGCGGTGGAGTCTTTCTGCTGCATGATGTATGTGTTGCCGAGGTTGTAGTATGCCTCGAATGAAGGGGACTTATCGAGGGACTTGAGGTATAGAGTCTCAGCATCGCCATACTGCCCGGCGCGATAGGCTCTGTTGCCCATGCGGATGAGGTCGCGCGCGCTCTGTGCCGTGGCTACGCTGGCGACGATTAACATCATGATGCTAAAGATGAACTTTCTCATAAGTATGTGTGCATATTTTATTATTTACGATTGATTGCAGGTGGATAGTGGTGCGGAATTGGCATGTCGAGTGATGAGTGTGTGTGTTGCAATGTCTCACCCGAACAGCTTGAACTTGTTGAACCAGTGATTCTGACGCTCCATGATGCACATCTCTGCCACGAGGGCAAGGAGCAGGAGTATGGCTACTGCCACAAACTGTTCGTCGTAGGCTGAATACATGGAGGCGGAGATGTCAGCCTTCTGCATCTTCTCTATCTCCTTGCCGAGGAGGGACTGTGCCAAGTCTGTCTGGTCGACGTGGATGTACATGCCTCCGCCTGCACGGGCTATCTCCTGACCTATCTGCTCATTGAGCTTGGTGGTGACGACATTGCCCGAGAGATCTTTCTTGAACTCGCCTCCTCCCATGGGTATGGGACCTCCCTGAGGTGTGCCGACGGAAAGGACGAAGATCTGTATGCCTGCGTCTCGGGCTTGCTTGGCGGCCTCGACAGCTCCGGGCTCATTGTCCTCAGCGTCGGTGATGAGGATGAGAGCTTTGCCTACGGCATCCTTCTGTGAGAAGCCTGCTGTAGCTCGAAGGATGGCCTCTGACATGTTGGTGCCCTGCATGGACACGGTGGCGGGATTGAGCTGGTCAAGGAACATCTTAGCTGAGACGTAGTCGCTGGTCATGGGCAGCAGGGTGATGGCGCTGCCGGCGAAGGCTACGAGGCCTACCTTGTCCTGGTCGAACTGCTCAACGAGCTTGCTGACTATCATCTTTGACTTCTCCAATCGGTTTGGGCTCACGTCAGCACATAGCATGGAGTTGGACACGTCGACCGCTATGGCAACCTCAATGCCTGAGCGCTTGACTTCCTCATTGCGTGTGCCGTACTGAGGACGGGCAAGGACGAAGCATAGCATAGCGAGGGCGAACATGAGGAGGCCGAACTTGACATGGCGGCGAAGTGGTGAGACATCGGGCATGAGGCTGCGCATCAGGTCGATGTCGCCAAACTTCTTCAACTGCTGCCTTGTGCGGTACTGCATGTAGAGGTACACTGCTGTCATCAGGGGGACGAGGGTGAGCAGATAGAGATATATGGGGCTGGCAAATCTAAACATGGTGTATATGTATGTGGGTGGAAGAATCTGTGTGGGGCGAAGTGTGGATAAGCATAAGGTAGGGGGCTATTAATTACAATTCTGTCTAACTTGCCTTTATGTCATGGCAGTCGCTTGAGCACTACAGTGCGGAGGATTATCTCCAGCAGGAGGATGAGCATGGCGGCAAGGGCAAAGGGGGCGTAGAGTTCGTTGCGACGGCTGTATTGCTTGACATTGAACTTTGTGCGCTCCATCTTGTCGATGTCCTGATAGACGGCATCGAGCTCTTCGTTTTTCTGGGCGCGGAAGTAGCGTCCGCCTGTCTTGGAGGAGATTTGTGTCATGGTGCCCTCGTCTATCTCCACTGGCATCATGGCTGTGCCGCCTGTAGGGAGGGGATATGGTGCCATGCCGTTGCGACCGATGCCTATGGTATAGATGCGTATGCCGTATTTGCGCGCTATCTCGGCTGCTGTGAGGGGAGAGATGTTTCCGCTGTTGTTAACTCCATCGGTAAGAAGGATGATGACCTTTGACTTTGCCTCGCTGTCTTTGAGGCGAAGGATAGCGTTCATTATGCCGTCGCCTATGGCTGTGCCGTCGTCAATGATGCCGCGCATGGCCATGTTGCAGTCAGCGTTGTTGTAGAGGCTCATGAGGACGGCATGGTCGGTAGTGAGGGGGCACTGGGTGTAGGCTTCGCCTGCAAACATGGAGAGGCCGATATTGTCGTTGGGGCGTTTCTCTATGAACTTCTGTGCTATCGACTTCAGGGCCTCTACTCGGTTGGGTTTGAAGTCCTGGGCGAGCATGGAGGTGGAGACGTCAACAGCCAGCATGATGTCGATGCCTTCAACATCTGTGTCATTCCACGAATGTTTGCTCTGAGGACGTGCGAGCACACAAACGACGAGCGCAAGCAGGAGTAGCCTCAGCGCAAAGGGCACATGGAGCAGATAGATCCTGAAGCTCTTAGGCACACAGGCATATTTGGTGGCGTCGGGCACCTTTAGCGAAGGCAAGCTCTGCTTGTATTTCATCACGTACCATACAATGTAGGGGACGAGGCCGATGAGCAAAAGAAAGAACAAGGGGTTCTTGAATTCCATTGAGAGAGAAATTTTAGTGATGTTGGTTTTTGATTGGGGCTATAGCGTTATTTGCGTTATTAACGGTGTTTGCGTTATTAACGTTATTGGCGTTCTTAACGTTATTGGCGTTATTATCGTTCTTAACGTTATTTGCGTTATTATCGTTCCTAACGTTATTAACGTCCTTCTCGTTCTTAACGTTCCTAAATGGCTATAGACTCTACAGCGTCAGCATGTAGACTCTGTAGCCCACATAAGCGAGGATGGCGAGGAGCACCATGCTGGTGACAACGACGCTGATAAGAAGCACTCGCTTGGCGACCTTGGAGCGGTGTTCTTCGACGATGATGACTTCCGGCTGTGGCTTCTGCTCGGGTTCCTCTTGTTTGGTCTGGTTGATGTACTCTATAGCACTGACGAGGTTGCGGTCGTTTTCGTTGATGAGGGTGACGTATTTGGCAAACTTGACGAGGTCGGCTGTCTGGAAGAGTTCGCGAAGCTCGGAGATGGCATCTTCGTCGTTCACTTCCTGCAGTTTTTGGATTATCTCGTACGATGTCATCTCAAGAGCATTGAAACCATAGCGCTCCTTGATATACTGGCGGAGAGTGTCAGTGAGCATGGTGTAGTACTCCTTGGAGTCTTCGCTCTGCCATATCTTCTCTTCCTTTATGTGCTCTATCTTTTCCATGGCCGCCTTGTGGGGGGCTACAGGCTTCTTGTTGCGGATGCGGCGGATGATGGGTTTGTTGGTCTTGAGTCGGTAGATGACGTAAATGAGCAGGCCGATGATGGCCAGGGAGATGAGGGAGAAGCAAATGACGACGTTCCACTCTGCCCACTCGAAGGGAGGAGCGAGTTCTGGCTTTATGGGATAGATGCTGTCGGTGTGGAGGGTGTCGATGTCGAAGGTGACGACCTTGAGGGCGAGAGGTTTGGATCTGTAGGCCTTGCTGTCCACCTTGACTTCCAATTCGGGTATGAGTATGAGAGCAGAGTCGAAGGCCGTGAAATAGTAGCGGCGACGGAGCAGCATTCGCTTGTCGTCGTCGAGGGAACTGGTGTCGGTCTTTTCGGCTCTGACAAATTCGAGTCCTGGAGCCACCTGCTGCAGGGAGTCCCACTGTGGCAGGATGACATCTTTGCTGCGGTCGGCACTCACCTCGAGGGTCATGCCTATGCGCTGTCCGATGAAGATGGCAGCTGAGTCGAGTCGGGCATCGACGGTGACTTGGGCTTTAGCAGCTGTGAGGGTGAGGACTGTCAGGATGAGGGTTATGAGTGTCTTGATGGTTGTGTGTTTGATCATAATGGCATGATGGGTTGTTGCTCTGTGTGGCGAGTGGATGTGGGTAGGGGGATGCAGGGGCTATGACCTGCGTCGGAAGAGGTTCATCAGCGCGCGAACATAGTCTTCGTCGGTCCGGATGGATGCGTTGTCGACATTGGACTTGGTGAAAGCGTCGCGGAGGAGGGACTGATGATGTATCCACCATTCGTGGTGCGCTTGGCGCACAGAGCGTGAGGATGTGTCGATGAAGGTGGTGCGGCCTGTCTCGGCGTCGAGCATGTTGATGATGCCCACGTCGGGCAGCTCGACCATGCGGCGGTCGTATATCTGCAGAGCCACAAGGTCGTGGCGGCGGTTCGCCACGGTCAGCTGGTTTGTGTAGTCGCGGCTGTCGATGAAGTCGCTGAGCAGGAAGACGGTGCAGCGCTTCTTGATGGCATTGGTCATGAACTCTACAGCTTGGCCTATATCTGTGCTGTTGCTCTCGGGAGTGAAGCCGAGGAGTTCGCGGATGATGAACAATATGTGCTTGCGACCTTTCTTGGGTGGTATGAACTTCTCTATCTTGTCGGAGAAGAAGATGACGCCTATCTTGTCGTTGTTTTGGATGGCGGAGAAAGCGAGGGTGGCGGCTATCTCTGTGAGCAGCTGCCTCTTTGTCTGAGTCTGTGTACCAAAGTCGAGTGAGCCCGATACGTCCACGAGGAGCATGACGGTCAGTTCGCGCTCCTCTTCAAAGACCTTGACGTATGGCTTGCCCAAACGGGCTGTGACATTCCAGTCGATGTCGCGCACGTCGTCGCCATACTGGTACTCCCTGACTTCGCTGAATGCCATGCCTCGGCCCTTGAAGGCTGAGTGGTATTCGCCGGCGAAGATGTTGCTGGAGAGTCCCTTGGTCTTTATCTCAATCTTTCGTACTTTCTGTATTAGCTCTTCTGTTTCCATCGAGAGGAAGGGGATGATTGTGGTATTGTTTGTTAGAATAAATGCAGACGTTTTCTTTAAGGATAGGTTCTATATATCAGCTTTGATGGGGGAGAAAACGTCGGTTCTTTTCATGCCGATGGCTACATGGCAAGGAGGTGGAGATGCCTTATGGCACTTCCACCTTATTGAGTATCTTGCTGATGATTTCTTCTGCTGTGACGTTGCTTGCCTCTGCCTCGTAGGTGAGTCCTATGCGATGACGCATGACATCCTGAGCTACGGCTCTCACGTCTTCGGGGATGACATAGCCGCGGTGTTTGATGAAGGCATACGAACGGGCCGCGAGAGCAAGATTGATGGAGGCACGTGGTGAGCCTCCGAAGCCTACGAGACCTTTGAGGTCTTTGAGGTTATACTTCTCGGGGTAACGTGTTGCGAAGACGATGTCAGCGATGTACTGTTCGATTTTCTCGTCGAGATATACCTCTCTTACCACTTGACGAGCTTCTTCTATCTCGGCAGTGGTCATGATGGGGCGAATGACTTGCTTTTCGCCTGATATGTTTTGGCGGATGATGCGCTTCTCCTCATCGAGCTTAGGATAGTCTATGACGACCTTGAGCATGAAACGGTCCACCTGTGCCTCTGGCAGTGGGTATGTGCCTTCCTGCTCTATGGGGTTCTGGGTAGCGAGGACGAGGAATGGCTTTGGGAGCTCGAAGGTGTTGGTAGAGATGGTCACTTGGCGCTCCTGCATGGCCTCGAGAAGGGCTGACTGCACCTTGGCAGGGGCGCGGTTGATTTCGTCAGCCAAGATGAAGTTGGCAAAGATAGGACCTTTCTTTGACTTGAACTCTCCGTCCTTCTGGCTGTATATCATTGTACCTATGACATCGGCTGGAAGGAGGTCGGGGGTGAACTGTATGCGGCTGAACTGTGCATCGATGAGCGATGCAAGGGTCTTGATAGCTTTTGTCTTGGCAAGACCAGGCACTCCCTCAAGGAGCACATGACCATCGGAGAGCAAGCCGAGAAGCAAAGACTCGACAAGATGCTTCTGACCGATGATTGCCTGATCCATACCAGCAATGATGTTTGTCACAAACGAGCTGTGTCGCTCTATCCGCTCATTCAGTGCGCGGATATCTACTGATTCTGCCATATATATTAATAATGTATGTGTGATGTTTAATCGTTATGGTGTCTCAAATGTATATGTTTGTATGGTTGATTTCTGCATGACAGTGTGCTTTGACTCTCCACGAACAAGCTACAGGTGCGGGGGTAGCGCATCTATGTGGCTGTAGGGCAGAGGAAGCTGTTGTCAACTTATCGAGCACAAAATTACAATATTCAGTTGATTTTTTATCTTAAAGATTGTAAAAAGAATAACTGAATGCGCATTTTTAAGAGTAATTAAATCATATTGCAACCATCATGAGTATCAAAGATACTATTTAAGGAAGTTTGATGACAGCTCCCACGGGCACATTATCAGGATTGGCGAATGTGTTTGCCCTGATGATGGCTCGTACAGAATCTTTGGTTCCGTAGAAACGGCGCGAGATTAGAGTAAGGGTCTCTCCCTTCTTGATAACGTAGGTCTTGGGGCGTGACGGAGTCTGCTTAGGCTGGGTTGCAACGGCTGTGGGGGACGACGCTGCAGATTCCGACTGACGCGATGAGTCGGGAGCAGATTTCAAAGAGTCAGCTTCTGAGACCTTATGAGGGTTCACTGGCTGTTGCTGCTTGACAGGTTTCTTCTTGTCAGGCTTTGGATGTTTGACAGACTGCAGCTTGACGTGCTGGTGCTTGACGGTCTGGACACCTGCCACGTGTTCCACAGCTTCTATGGACTTGAATGTGCCATACAAGAAATAGGCTATGACTCCAATGAGGACAGATGCGGCCGTGACATACCCGAAGATTGCCCATCCGCTGACTCTGCGTCTTGGGCGTTCCTCGTCTTCAGCATGACGGCTCAACACTCTATCAAGGGCATCGGCATTGGATGACGAAAGAGGAGCATCCTCCGAGGTGGATTCTGCGGACGACAAAGAAGAAGCATAACTTTCTGAGGACAATTCGGCTGAAGACAAAGAGGCATCGCAACTTTCTGAGGATGATTCGGCGAGATATAATGAAGAATCAGGTTCGTCGGAGGGTGCATCGCCAGAAGATAGCTGCGAAGATGATGGAAGAGAGGACGAATCGGCAAGCGAAGAAAGAGGAGCTGGAACGACAATAGGAGCTGATTCACCTGCCTCAGAGTGACTATATGCCTCGGGCATCTCATTGTTTTCGAGTCGCGAAAGGAGGGTCTGCAGTCTTATCATCTCTGCATTGGCTTTTCGAGCCTCCTCTATGGCTGCTTCAGCTTTTGCGCGAGCTTCTTCTGCCAGAAGGCGCACGTTATCTATGCTCTCGGGGGTAGAGATGAGCATGTCTATAGCAGAAAACTCATCTTGGGCTTGTTCCACCTGCATGTCGACATCTACACTATTGATTCGGGCCATGAACTCCTCTTCTTCTGAGACATCATCTTCTACAGATAGCTCCTCTGTGTCAGATGCAATGTCTTCATCTTCAGCAGTAGAAATTTCTG
>JAEDNQ010000107.1 GCA_016302435.1 Bacteroidaceae bacterium | reverse complement strand
GCTGCATGATAGCCTCAAAATCGCCTCAAGCTAATTTATAGAACACCCCTTTAGTTATTTTCCATAAATAGCGATTCACTCTTCGCCCCCACCCTATTCTTCAGGATACATGGAGTGGTAGGCATCTTCGAGAAACTCAGCCTCTCTCGTGTGGTCAATCCACACGTTGAGTATGCCTGGAATCTCCAGCAGTCCCTGTGGGTCGCCATTGACAGTGGGCACTATTGACTTGTAGCCATTGTGGTTGAAATATTCGTACCAAGAGTTGTCTTCCGACGCTGGTTCGTCAGCATCCCAATAGTCGCTGCCCTCACCTGCCATGTCGTTGTGGGCATGGTCGCCTGCTATGGACATGAGACAATGGAGGTATATATTGCCCGATGTCTTTCCTGCTGCCACCATGTTGCTGTGTACATCCTGCTTGTATGTGCCGGCAGCGTCTACAGTGCCTACGAAGTAGTTGGGGCTGATGCGCTGGAGAGCATCCTCAAGCTGGGTGTAGCGCACATTGGCCTTGAAGGTGTCGTAGGAGTCGGGGTTGCCATGTCCCATGAAGGCTACCACGCCGTCGGCGAGCTCTGCCTTGCACTCCTGGTTGAGGATGCTTGCCACTCTGTCCACGTCGTTGCCTTCGCCCTCATAGCTGTTGAGCAGCGGCATGCCGAGGAAGATGGCCTCATTGTCGTTGAGCGACTTGAGATAAGCGTCGTCGAGGCGAGCGGAGGCTATGTAGCCGTTGTTCATGAACTTCTTCACGCTTGCCACCACATTGGCAAACTCTTCGCCCGGAATGACCTGAAGCGACTGCACGCGCACCTTGCTGTATCGGGCAGCGCCAATGGCATGGAGGAGGTAGCGTGGCTCGTAGTAGTCGCGAGCCTCACCGTTTTCGCCCGCACTGGCACGGTTGATGCAGATGTCGGACGAGAAGCAGAGGTACACGTCGGCTTCGGGGAAGGCCTTCTGATACTCTGCCACCGTATGGTCGAAGGCACTGAAGGCATTGCTCCAGGTAGAACCGAAAGCAACGAGGAGGATGGCTTCGTCCTTGCCCGACTGGGCCTTCTGCTGTGCCACTCTGGTATCGTTATATGAGAACTCGGAGATGATGTTGGTTGTGTTGTCATCGTCGTCATCGCTGCATGCGGTGAACGAAAAGGCACATGTGGCGGCTATGGCTGCCAACATGTAAGATTTGATTTTCTGTTTCATGTGTTGTGAAGAATAAGATAGAAAGTGTTTGTATAAAAGTTTGATAATCATGATTAACCAAATTCATAAATCACGTGTTTGGGTATGATGGGGGTCTTCCCGCTACAGCTTCGTCCCATAGTGGATTCTTCCCACTGCAGTTTCTTACCATAGTGGATTCTTCCCACTGCAGTTTCTTACCATAGTGGATTCTTCCCACCGTAGCTTTTTCATTCGCTGTCGGCTTCCTCACCTCTCGCGCTACCGCCTCCACTCTTCTTCTTGAAGGCCAAGGTCTTGCCCTGGTTGAATCGGAGGCTCAGGGCAGCAAAGACGGTGGTGCCAGGGCTGTTGGTGCCTCGATGGAAGGGATGCATGGTGCGGTCTACGTAGTTGAAGATATTGTCCACACCTATTTCCACCCTGAATGCGGTCTTCCTGCCTTCTCGCCCGATGTCGTGGGTAGTGTTGAGTCGCCAAAGCTGGAAGGCCTTGCCGTCGCCATTGTTCTCATACATGCGCTTGCTGCTGCCTCGTGTGCTGAGGTTGAGCCCCATCTTATATGCTGGGCAGAAGCGGCAATGCCACACGGCCGATGCGCTCCACTTGTGGTGAGCCATGCCGTCGAGGGTGACGGTCTTCATCCTGTCTTTGTCGGCATCGTAGAGATGTGCCTCGGTGTCGAGATAGCTATATGAGGCATTGAGCGTCAACGACTTCACTGGTGTCCATGACACATTGGCATCGATGCCCCATGTGGTGGCATCGTCCATGTTCTTGTACATGCGTGCCTGCACCTTGTCGCTGCCGTCGCCGAAGTAGGCTTGGGTGATGCCAGGGGGTATCTCGTCCACAGCCACATTGACCAAGGCTATCATGTTGCGGAGCTTGTTGAGGTAGCCGGTGAGGGACATGGTGAAGTTCTTGCCACGATATTCTGCTCCCCCACTGAAATAGTCGCTCGTCTGCGGACGAAGGCTTGAGTTGCCCATATTGAAGAATGTGCTGCTGCCCATGACGTGAAGGTAGCGGTAGTGCATCTCCTTCACCTGCGGTGTCTTGAAGCCCTGGCTCCAGCCCACGCGCAACCTGAAGTCGCCGAAGGACATCATGGTGCTGACCTTGGGCGTGAGCCTGACACCGAAGCCCTGATTGCCCACCAAGCGCAGGCCTGCAGTGACATTGAGCCAGTCTTGCAGGTCATATTCGTCCTGCACGTATGCCGCCGCTGTCCAGTCGCTTGCCGTTCCACTGTCGGTGCGATGGGGGGCATCGAGATAGTCGTAGCGATACTCCGCTCCGCCCTGAAGCGTGTGGGCATGGGGCAGATGGAACACTCCCTTGGCTTGTGCCATGAGGCGCTGCTGACCGCTCTGCAGATTGGTCTGTCCTGGATAGTATGGCACAGAATACCACTCTCCGTCCATGTCGCCATACTGTGCGCCCACGAGTTTGACATACTCATACGTGCGCGCCGTGTACTTATAATAATAATTGTGGAGATTCCAGTCTACATCGACAGTGACCACGTCTTTCTTCTGCGCGTTGACCCACCACTTGCCTCCTGCCGATGCACTGGCATTGCGATACATGAGGTCGTAGGTGTAGACGTCACAACTGGGATAGAGTCCGTCGGTGGGGCGATAGATGCGCTTGGTGTAGTAGGTGCCCTCGGCATAGAGTTCCGACGACCTGCCGAGGCTATAGGTCAGTCGCTGCCCCAGCTGCCAGTTGGTGAACTCATTGGTGGTCTTCGTCTTAGTGTCGGTGAGGACTTTTCCCTCTGCCAACTGTCGAGCCGTGTTCTGCCATCCGTCATTGTGCTGCAGCTGGAAGTTGGTGCTGCTTGTCCACCGTCCAGCCTTGAAGCCCACACTGGCATGCTGGCGCACATCGTTGTGGCTGCCATAGCGTGTTGTGCTCTCAGCGTAGCATGGGTGCTCCTCATGTTTACGGGTGATGATATTGATGACACCTGCCATGGCGTCGCTGCCATACAGGGCCGACTGCGCTCCCTTGACAATCTCTATGCGCTCTATATTCTGCGGATCAATAAGTCCGAGGTCGTTCTCTCCGCCCACGTCGCCATGTATGCGTTTGCCATCTATCAATATGAGGATGTAGGAGTTGCCGAGACCGCCCAACTGCATCTGCGACCCCATGTCTCCCTCGGCAAAGGCAAACGAAGCAGTGAGACCACCGAGGATGTCCTCAATGCTCCTGCCACCATAGCTCTCCAGCATCTTGCGAGAGATGACCTCTGTCTGCACAGGCACATCGCGCAGCAGACGCTCCGTGCCCGTGGCAGTGACGACGACCTCAGCGAGTGTGTCACCTACCTCCTGTGCTGCAGAAACGCCACAGCACAGAATAGCCGATAAGGCTAATACAATATTACTTTTATACATAAGATGATTAATTCCTGTTCCTGGGAATATTGTTATCAATCTGTATGAATATTGGCAGGTATTCTGGCTTTCCGCGAATCCAATGCCTTCCCATCGTAAATGTCCTTGGATATGATCCAAAGCAGACAGTGGCGTGTTATTGGTCCGAAGCGTCGTGTAGACGCTCAAAAAGCGGATTACAGCTGCAGGTACAGCTCAGGTCTTTCACCTGATTCCCTTTCACATCAGAACGTGTCGTGTCGCGCTGCATATAGTGCCACACGCGATTCTTCTGTTACCAAATTCGCTGCAAAGGTACACTATTTATTTTTCACAGCAAAATAATTGTATAATTTTTTATCGTTTTCCACTGAACTTTTTCATTCATCGATGAACATAGACCTGCCCCCAGTATTTTTCTCAATGTACACATAGCAGAAAAGGGAGTTATGGTCACTCAACCGAAACAGCAAAATTATTCACCTTCCTATCTTCATCCTCACCCACACCCACCTCGGTATCATCTGCCAGAAGAAGACAAGGAGGCGGTATACCCAATTGATGGTCACCACCTTCTTTTTACGCTCTATGGCTCTGACTATGCCATGCGCCACGGAGCGCACATCGAGCTGATAGGGAAAGGGGCTGCCTGCAATCAGTGGGGTGCGCACAAAGCCTGGACGGATATCGGTGACGGTCAGATGGTGCAGTCCACGGATGGCAGCCAACTGGGTGAGGCATTCGAGATAATGGCTCGTAAAACGTTTGGAAGATGAATAGGCAGGAGCTGCGCCCAAACCCTTGGTGCATGCTATCGAACTGATGACAGCGATATGTCCTTCGTGGTCAGGACGCTCTGCAAAATAGCGGAACGCCTCGCCCACCATCCGGCTCATCCCCATACAGTTGGTCTCTATGGTCGACAGTTCTTTGGTCTCGTCGAGCGACGCATTCTGATAGCCAATGCCCGAAGAATGGAAATAGAGGTCCATGCCGCCCATTGTCTCCACGAGTTCCATCAGGCGAGAGCCGGCATCTGCCTTTGTCACATCTATCTCACGCCAATGGACAATGTTGGGGCTATTGGCGACAAGAGCCTCAAGCACTTCTCCGCGCCTTCCTGCGACACCTACGGTCCAACCTCTCTCTGCCAACAGACGCGCCACCTCAAGACCTATGCCTGAAGTGGCTCCGACGACGATAGCACGATGATTCTTTGTATTCATATTCCTGACTTTTCCATGTTTTGAATGCACCGATTGTGGCTAATGATGTCCACACATAGTATGTAAGTAGGGGCATGCAGGCACTATTCGGCAATCTATCACAATGACAATCTCCACAGTAGGAGTTGATGAGACAAAGATACGCAATATTTATGAAGCAGAAGTAAAAACATCTCGTCAATCAATGCAAAAAGTGCTTTTCGCTGCAAGATTATCTATAAAATGCTATCTTTCCAAACAAAAAAACGTAACTTTGTATCGACAAACTAACACATTATCGCACTTAACCCATCAAAAGCAATGAAACAAATCATCTTTCCCCTC
Source organism: Bacteroidaceae bacterium (assembly GCA_016302435.1). GTDB lineage: Bacteria > Bacteroidota > Bacteroidia > Bacteroidales > Bacteroidaceae > Minthosoma. Next base: position 2,833 of record JAEDNQ010000107.1, on the reverse strand, counting down.
CTCCTCCTTGCTGCCACAGCACTCAACTGCACAGCGCAGCAGCCTAAGCAAGAGACATACCAGCAGATTGACACTGTAGCTACCGTATACATGACACGCGACATCTCGCCAGAGTCGCTCGTGAGAATCTACAAGGCTCTCGGCGTCAAGGCTAAAGGACGCGTGGCAATAAAGATCTCCACTGGCGAATCGAACAAGACAAACCATCTGCGCCCCGACTTCATCAGCCCACTCGTCAATGAGGTCAACGGCACTCTCGTGGAGTGCAACACTGCCTATGGCGGTTCGCGCTCCACGACAGAAGCACACATGAAGGCCATCAGCGAGAGAGGTTATGACAAGATAGCCAAGGTGGACATCATGGATGCTGACGGATCTATGGAACTGCCCGTGAGGGACACTACATGGATAAAGACCAACCTCGTCGGCTCTCACCTCGCCAACTATGACTTCATGATCAACCTCGCACACTTCAAGGGCCACCAGATGGGCGGATTCGGTGGTGTGCTCAAAAATCAGAGCATCGGCATAGCTTCCGCCGACGGCAAGGCATACATCCACACCGCAGGCAAGCAGAAGACGGTAGAGGGCATGTGGAAACATGTGGGCAATCAGGATGGCTTCCTCGAATCAATGGCATCGGCTGCTGCTTCTGTCCACGACTACTTCAAGCAGGAAGGCAAAGACATCGTCTATATCAATGTGATGAACAACATGAGCATCGACTGCGACTGCAACGGAAACCCTCAGCACCCGATGATTAAGGACTACGGCATCATGGCCAGCACCGACCCTGTGGCTCTCGACAAGGCCTGCCTCGACGTGGTCTTCAACTATGACTCCAAGGAGGGCGACACTGCCATTCCGCTGCAGAACCGCATCAAGGAAATGCACGGCACACTTACCGTGGAGCATGCTGCCAAGATTGGTCTCGGCTCGACGAAGTACAAGATTGTTGAACTCAAATAACGCTGCTGCTGAATGAGAAGCAACACATTATTGCCTTTAGCCCTCACGGCAGCTGCCATCCTTCCTATCCATGCCGAGGAAGTCAGCGACTCGGCAAACATACAAGAAGTTGTCGTCACAGGCACTCGCAACGTGACCGACATCCGCCACCTGCCCATGACAGTGACCATCATCGGACGTGACCGCCTGACAGAGAAGCACGAGTCGTCCCTCCTCCCCACCGTCATGGAAGAAGTACCAGGACTCTTCGTCACCTCGCGCGCCATGAAGGGCTACGGAGTATCGACAGGCGCATCGGGCAACATAAGCATGAGAGGTCTTGCTGGTGGCACAGGACAGATGCTCGTTCTCATCGACGGTCATCCACAATACAACGGCATATACAGCCACCCCATATCTGACAGCTATCAGACTCTGATGGCTGAAAGGGTGGAGGTGCTGCGCGGCCCCGCCTCCATGCTCTATGGAAGTAGTGCCATGGGAGGCGTCATCAATATCGTCACGCGGCAGATGAAGCAGGACGGCATGAAGACGGACATCAACCTTAGCGGCGGCAGCTACGGCACCATAGAGGCTGAAGCCACCAACAGACTCCGCTCGGGACGTTTCAGCAGCACAGTGTCAGCTCAATATGCCAGGTCGGACAACCACCGCCAGGACATGTCGTTCGAGCAGTATTCTGGCTATGCCAAAGCAGCCTACGAACTGTCCTCCCACTGGGACACATACCTCGATGCCGACATCACCCATTTCGACTCCCAATATCCAGGCAGCACCCTTGAGCCTGTCTACGGAGCAGAACAATGGATAACACGAGGTGTCGTCTCCGCAGCTCTGCAAAACCACTTCGAGCGCACCTCGGGAGCACTGAGCGTCTTCACCAACTTCGGCAGGCACAAGATAGATGACGGCACAAAGAATGCAGCACAGCCCACCGAACGTTTCTTCCGCTCTAAAGATGCTCTCACAGGCATATCCATTTACCAGAGCGCACAGGCTTGGGACGGCAGCCGCATCACTCTCGGTGTAGACTACCAGCACATCTACGGACATGCCTACTACACGTCCAAGACTACTGGCGAGACGCTCGACACCCCCAACAAGCAAAGCGGACGCTCCCACCGCAATGAGATAGCGGCCTACACCGACATACGCCAAGACATCACTCCATGGCTCACCGCCGACGCAGGTATCCGTCTTGACCACCACAGCGTCACGGGCACAGAGTGGATACCACAGGCTGGCATCGTCGTCCGACCCATAGAGACGGGAGAGGTGAAGCTCATGGCAAGCAAAGGTTACCGCAACCCCACCATGCGCGAACTCTATCTCTATCCCCCATCAAACGAAGACCTGGAGCCCGAACGCATCTGGAACTACGAGCTCTCCTGGCGTCATCGCACTCCCCAGCTTAAATATGGCGTCAACCTCTTTTATTTAAAGGGAGACAACCTGATACAGACCATCAACAAGAAGAACGTCAACACAGGCGAGATAGAAAACTATGGAGTAGAGGCTGACCTCAGCTACACTATCAACAGCCACTGGACAGCCACGACCAACCACTCTTGGCTGCACACCAAACACGACATAGTGGCCACTCCAGAGTACAAGGGCTACCTTGGAATAGGCTATCGCCGTGACCGCCTCCATGCCAATGTCTCCGCACAATACATCAACCATCTCTGCACAGCTACAGGAGCTACAGCGTCTACCGAATCCTTCTGCCTCGTCGACCTTTCCGTCTCCTACCGACTCACCGACCTCGTGACCCTATGGACACGCGGAGAGAATCTCCTCGCGCAGAAATATGAGATAAATCAAGGTTATCCCATGCCTCGCGCCACAGTCATGGCAGGCATCA
>JAEDNQ010000003.1 GCA_016302435.1 Bacteroidaceae bacterium | reverse complement strand
ATATTTCCACACCTACTTAATAATCAACAAAGGGATGCTCCTTGATGGAGCATCCCTTATTCATATCTGCGGTATTTCCCGTACTGTGGGGCATTGCCGCATTATTATTACACAAGAGTCTAACGCTTTGGGAGAGGCAGATACCATGGCTTGCCCTGGAGCTTGTCCACTGTACCCTGATAGAGCTCGTTGCCAATGTAGTGAGCTGGCAGAGAGATAACAGTACCTATGCCTGTTCCACCCTGCTCCTGCATCTGGTAGCGCAAGAGGTCATAGAAACGGTAACCTTCGAACATGCCCTCGAGGATTTCCTCTTCGAGGAGAAGCTGAGACACACGAGCCTGACGCTTTGCACGTACCTCAGGAGAAGCGAGATATGCCTTGTTGTCAGCAACTATCTTAGCATTCTCGACAAGTGTAGATTCGTAGGCAACCGAGTCTTCCTTATACTGTGCTATTTCCTCTTCTGTTGCCAATGTTTCATTAGGAGGAGTTGGCGCTGTGCACACGGTAGTATCCTGCAAGTTGGCTAATGTAGCCGCATCGTCGAGATAATAGAGATTGTCAACCTCTACATTGCCTGAGCCGAAAGCGTGTATACCAATCTGAATATTTCTTTGGTTACCTTCCACAACAGGTGTACCCTTTTTCATAATTTTTGTTCCGAACACTGTTGAGGGCCAGATAACGAATGAACCATTCGCCTTGCCAGACAACTCAGGCTTATCCCTATAGTAACGCTCTTCCAAACCGAATCCCCATGATTTGATCTCACAAAGGCGGTTGAACTCATCCTCTGAGATGTAGTTGTCCATCACATAACGAGTAAGACCATACTTCAAGACTGCGAACGCTGTCTCTGGGAATCCGGCTCTGTTAAGAGCCTCTGCCATGTGCAGGTAGAGAATGTTCTTGCGATATAGACCTATGTATGGCTTCTTCAAATCCGTCGTATTTGTTCCATACTTGGCTACAGCATAGATAGTTGGGCTAAAGTTGGAGTTGTACTTACTCTCTGCGAAGTTGCTGCGAGTGTTAAGACCATAAACACAATAGTAGCGGAGGTCGCCCATTCGTGCCTTTGCTGTACCGTAGTGGTTTACATCTGTTGGATTGTAATAGCAAGTATCTCCCTGTTCTGTACTCTCGTGTAAGCAATATCTCTGAGACTTAGACACAGCCTCAAGCTGCTTTGAAGGAATAGCAGCAGGATAATAATCATTGCCATAAGAGGAGTTAAACACAGCTCTGATTCCTGATGTTACACCATAATAAGTAGTAGTATCCATTGGAATTACTGCCTCGTAATCATCATCGTTGAAACCTAAATAGTAGTTAACCGACATCGATCTGAATTCATAATCCAGCCATTCCGCTGTACCTGTAGCATCGACCGCAACTTCCTCATTGGTGAAAGTGAAGTAGTCATGGTACATGCGCGCTGCATTGATGTAGTCATTCTGGTCGCCAGTGTATGAACCGCGCCAGAGATAAAGTTCGGCAAGCACTACGCGAACAGGAAGGAAGAAACTCTTATACTGCATACCATAATATGTCTGATTTCCGTATGCCTGACGGAGTTCTTGATTCTTGTTCAGGTATGCATAGCCCTTCAGGTCCTCAATGCAGAAGTCGAGGATGGTTTGCATATCGGCATAGCTACCTTCATTGGCTACAATGTCTTCAGCTGCGTCTGAAGTGAGAACTGGCTCTGTGACAAAAGGTACCTTGCCGTAGTTCTTGAGCAGTTCGAGGTATGCCCATGCGCGGAAGCACTTGGCTGCGCATATTTCTTTCATGTAATACTTCTCTGTACCTTGAGAGTTGCGCATAGAGTCTACGTTGGCGAGGTAGACATTACAGTTGTTGATGACTGCATAGTAGTCTGCTGGCTTATTGTAGACATTGTCGAAAGAAACTGTATTGTTAGCCAGTTCCTGAAGATCCTTTGAAGAGTGATTAGGGTCAATGTCAATCAGGTCGGCACGTATCTCTCCGAGGAGTACAGTGCGGTCGCCGAGCTTCTGCATGCTCTTCAAGATACCCATCATCTGGTAGAGGGTATCCTTTGGAGCGAGGTCTGTAGTCACAAGGTTGTTATCCGCTGTGAACATGTCCTCGCAGGATGTGGTGGCAGTTCCCACTCCGAGCAGGAACATGCCATACATTAATATTGATTTAAATTTCATGATACAATCGAATTAGAGGTTAATCTTTACACCGAGGTGGAAGCTGCGGCCGAAGGCACGGTAGCCAGCATCGATACCTTGATAGAGCACACCATTACCGCATGACACTTCTGGGTCTGGACCGAGGTACTTGGTGAGGGTGAAGAGGTTGTTGGCAGCAGCCCAAACAGTGATGCCCTGCAGATACTCGTTCTGGATTGGGAGACGATAAGAGAGGGTCACGTTCTTGAGCTTGAGGTATGAGCCATCCTCTATCCAGCGGTCAGAGAAGCGGCTGTTGCCCATTGGGTCCTGATAAGTGACCTGTGGGATGTCTGTCACCTGACCTTCTGCTATCCAGTGGCGATTCATGGCTGTAGTCTGGTTGATGAACATTGAGCCAGACTCGAGCACAGAACGCTCGTAGTTGTATACATCGTTGCCGAGAGAATACTTGAAGTCTGCGCCGAGAGTCCAGTTCTGACCGAAGTGGAACTTGAGGTTGATATTTCCGAAGATGTCTGGATTTGGGTCACCAATAACAAAACGGTCGTTTTCGTCTATCACATCGTCGCCATTGCGGTCTACGAACTTCATGTCGCCGGCCTTGAAGTAAACCTTCTCGTTTGACTTGCCAATGATGTACTTGCCATCAGCCTCTGCGGCATCAGATGAAGCATAGACTCCGTCTGTCTTGTAGCCGTAGAACACTCCTACTGGACGACCGACCTCTGTGAGGATTGTGCCTCCGAACATTTCTGTCTCGAATGACTGCTTGCCCTGAGGAAGCTTTGTGAGCTTGTTCTTGTAGTGACCAACGCTTGCGCCGAGTTCGAACTTGAAGTTCTTCTCGTTGATGAGCTTAGCAGTGAAAGCAGCGTCGAAGCCCTGGTTCTCGAGTTCACCGTCGTTGGTGTAGTAGTCGGTGAGACCAGCCACGTAGGCGAGAGTGCCGAGTGCGATGAGGTTGGATGTCTTAGAGTTGAAATAGTTGGCGCGTACGTTCAAGCGGTTGTTGAGGAAGTTACCCTCTATGCCCACATTGAAGCGGTTGGTTGTCTCCCAACGGAGAGAAGAGTTACCAATCTGGCCGAGTCCCATAGACGAAGTAGTGTTGCCGAGCATAAGACCTGCAGAGAGGTAGGTCAGAGTGGCAGTGTTGTCTATAGCATCGTTACCGACAGATTCGAAGCCAGCTGTGAGCTTGAGCATGTTGACACCACGTGTTGGCTTGAACCACTTCTCGTTGGAAAGTACCCAAGAGCCCTGGATGGATGGGAAGAGTCCCCATGCCACTCCGAACATCTTAAGACCAGCATCTACGTCCTTACCGAAGCGTGAAGAAGTCTCCATAGAGAGCTGACCTGTCAGGTAGTACTTCTCCAGGTAGTTGTAGTCTACATTGGCATAGTAAGAGAGTGAGCGCCAGTTGGTATCAGAACCTGTGAGTCGCCTGGAAGCTGAGCCTACGTTTGGTGTCTTGTCGTTACCGGTGTTGTCGGCTGTCATGTAGTTTGCAGAGTAAGTGTCGTTCATGAAGCGGATACCGCCAAAGACATCGAGCTTGTGTGGGCCATTGTAAAGTACATCCCACTTAGCGCGTGTATCTGAATAGATAGAGTTGTGCTTTGAGAAGTAAGTGTACTTAGAGTTTCTTGTTGTAGTAGGGTTCTCTTCGAGCTTGAATTCTGGCATACCGACTATTGGGGTGAAGTAGTGCTCGTCAAAGCTCTGCATAGTGTAGGCAAACTGCTCAGTCAGGGAGAAGTTCTTTGTGGGTTCCCATGAAGGAGAGATAGCCACATTTATCATTGTGCAGTCTGTGCGGTTCTTGTTCTTGGCTTCTCCATAGTAGTTGATAGCCTTTGGATTGGCTATAGAGCCTTTTGTGCCGAGCACTTCATACATGTAGTCGTCAGCATCGGCTATGTAGCTTGACACCTTTCCATCGGTAGAGAAGTCGTATGGAGAGAGGAATGGAGCCTTGATATTGGCAAGTGCGCCTGGTGATGCGAGCGCTTGGAAGTTCTGCGCTTCTCCCCATCCGTCACTGCGAAGGTTGCGCACCACATTGGTGTAGCTGGCGTCAAAACGAGTATTGAACCACTTGTTGAGGATGATGTCAGTGTTGAAGCGAACAGCGAAGCGCTGCATGTCATTGCAATCAAGTGTTGACTTGGAGTCTGTGAATCCTACAGAGAGGTTGTACTTGGCTATGTCGTCACCACCCTGGATGGCGATGCCGTAGTTCTGAGTCCATGCCTCACGAGATACCTCATCGTTCCAATCTGTATTATTATGGTACATATTATAATAATAATAGTTTGGATCGTTGTTGAGGAACTTGAACTCTGTGAGCTTGGTGTCTGTAGTCTTGAGCATCTGAGAAGCAAGAGCGCGGTATTCCCTTGCGTCCATGAGGTCGTAAGTCTTTGGTGTGAGTTCCACTCCGCCGCTGATGTTGACATCAATGCGAGTGGCCATAGAGCGGCATCGCTTGGTCTTGATAACTATGACACCGTTGGCAGCCTTGGCGCCATAAATGGCTGTTCCATTCTTCAGCACCTCTACACTCTCAATATCGTCTGGGTTGATGCCCTGAAGGAGGTTGTTGAAGTAGCCTGTATGGAGCATCTGTGAGTCATACATCTGGTCGAAGATGACGCCGTCGAGGATGACGAGAGGCTGTGCGTTGGAGTTGAGAGAGTTGATACCGTTGATGAACATGGCTACTCCCTGTCCTGGATTGGAAGAGCGCTGGATGGTTCTTATCTCGGCTCCAAGTGTGTTCTGGAATCCCTGGTCGGCAGTGATGGCAGTGTTGTTGTCAAGCTCTCCCACGCCCACTGTCTGATTTGCTGTCTCAGACATCTTGTACTCCCCTTTGAAGAGGTTGGACAAAAGAGCCACATTGACTCCAGTGGTGCGTCCTCCGAGGGCTACGTTGTTGACATTGTAGCCATCGAGGTGGACAGTGATGGCAGTGACGAACTTAGGGAGCTTGATAGTGAACTCACCATTCTCGTCGGCCATGGCTGTGTAGTATTTATTGTTGAAAGCCTGAATCTGAGCACCTGCGAGAGGTTCGCCTGTGGCAGCGTCAACGACCTTGCCCTTCACTTCTTCTGTTGGGTAAGACTTAGCCTTCTTTGCTTTCTTAGCTTTTTCAGCAGGCACCTCTGTTGCCACTTCGTCCTGAGCCTCATCCTGCGCAACGGCTGGAAGGGTTGTTCCCATGAAGAACATCAGTGCTGCTATTCCGTATTTATTGAAGTGCTGCATATCTATTTCTCGATTTTATTGATTACATTACTAAATCTCATTGCTTTTGCCGCAGACTCTGCAGGCTTGTCTTCGGTGCCTTCACCACTCTCGTCTGTGCTCGGCTGCTGATAAGCATGGGGGAAGAGAACTGTATCGCCCTCGTCATTCTTATAGCCGCGTGGCTTGAGGATGAGGGAGCTTATGAGCATCTGGCGAGAGTATTCCTTTGTCTGCTTAGATGTAATCTGCACCTGAAGCTGGATGACTACGCCATTGTCGTTACGGCCATAATAAGCATTCTTGAACTCATACTCTCCGATGTAGAGTGTATCGTTGATTGCGAGTTCGGTAGAGTCCTCTGGGTTCTTGAAGATAGAACCTCCATGAGTTATAAAATAGTTTGTGTTATAAAGTTGCTTACCTTCAACATCTACAGCGTCAATGTTAGGGTTCTTCAGACGCACACCGCTGTTAGGGTATTCACCTTTGTCATCGCGCTCGAAGACGTTTACGTAGAAACGGTATGGACGGGTGTCCTGTAGTTCTATCACCTCAGGAGTTAAGTCTCCTGTAGGCGGTGTAGCCATCCAGATAGGACAGGTAACGAGATAAATATCGTACAAACCTGAGAGGTTATTATCGACGTCGAATCCGACAATAGGATTGGCACTACCTGAAGAAGGTTCGATATTGACGAAGCTGTACTTATAAGTCTTCTGCTGTTGATCACGCCACTTATAACTATATGTGCCGTTTGTCGTTTTGAACGCGGTATTCACATTCTTTGTGAATTTGCCTGTTCCCTTATTGTCAAGGTCGTCATTGATACCATAACGTCCTGAAACTTTCAGGCGATAGAAGAACTGCTCATCTACTCCCATTGGATATTCGTCAACAAGATAAGCGTCTCCGTTAGAGCACTCTTCTGGTGTACCTGCCTTTGCGAGAATGTCGTTGATGAACTTATCCTCTGGCATATCCTTTGGCATTTTGCTGTAGTACTTATGGTTATACCATGCACCGGTACGGTAGATAGTTGACATGAGAGAGTCCTGCCAGTGTTCGTTGGCGTTCTTGTTGAAGAAGAGGTCAGACATGGCGAACTGGTTGGCATAGTGACGCTTGAGTGAGTCACATGTGCCAGGAGTGCGTGTGTCTTCTGATGGGTTGAAGTTGAGCAGACGCTCAGCTATTCTGTATCTCTCCTGCCAAGCCTTAACTGAAGGTATGATAGCTATGAAGTTGGAGTCTTCTTCGTAGACAGTAGCGTCTACATTCTTCAGAATGGTATTGTTGCGGAGGAGGAAAGAGTCCACCCATATCTTCTCTCCGTTCTCGTCCATGCCACGGTATACAGACTTTTCTTCAATGAGGGAGTCCTTGTTTACCTTCGGATCGTAGAGGTATGAGTAGAGCGACATGGTGTCCTTGCCTTCTGTCTGATCAGCCTTATACTCACGAGCAATAATCTCAAAGAGATTGAATGCGTATGGATTAGGCTTAGCAATAGTGTAGAGCACACCGTTGTTGGTGGAGATGTTTTTCTTGTCTATCTGAGTATCTCCGAACTTGCCGTCTGCGAAGAGAGTGATAGTCTTCTCATTCAGGAGAGTGAACTTCTGGTCATTCTTGCCGAGGGAGTAAGCATAGCGAGAGATGTGGCTCTTGAGGAACTGCTTGACAACCTCTGTAGAGTCTGCCACACGGTTGCCAGCTTCGTCAACATAGTCTGACAGGTTGAAAGAGCCGTCTACTGGTGCCCACACTGTATAGAAGTTGTCTGAGCCCAACTCACGGTCATATCCGTATGCCTTGACCACCTTGGCGAAGTCAGGGGCTTCGTCTTCTATGGCCTGCATGAGCGTGCCGGCATAGCTGTTTTCATTGGCAGCAAAGTCGCTATAGTGCTCGTCCCATGTGTCAGTACAAGAGTACATGGCTGCGAGACCTGCAACAAGCGTCAGTCCTGCACGGAATGTTTTATTTATATTATTCATATATATTTGTCTTTCTTTTTATCCTCTCTCGCCTACCCTTGCAGGGAAAAGGCGAGAGAAGAAATGTTTGAATGAATACGGACGTTTTGTAGCCAAGGCAGTATATCCAAGTTTTCTTGAAGTCTGCCATTATGGCTTTACGAAAACGTTATTATATTACCACTGTGGCTCTGCGTAGTACTCGTTGTTGTAGACAGAGCTTGGGCAGAGTTCGATGAAGTCGAAGTTGAGCTCGTTGTTTTCTGATTCCATCTTCTGCTGGATGCGCAGGTAGTGGTCGCTCTTACCGTCGGTGTAGAATGTGCCGACAACCTTGCGGATTGTGTTGTCCTGATTACGCATCGTTGTAGCAGAGGCATCGAAGCTTGAGCGATGGCCGCACATGTAGCACTTAGGTCCCTTCATCCATCCGATGTTGTGGATTGACTTGTCGAAGGCAGTGATGGCATCTTCGTCGCCGAGGTCGGTGTCAGACTTGAAGCCGAAGAGTGTACGTCCGCCTGGGCGCATGTCGAATGGGATGCCCTGTGGACGTCCGTCGATGTAGTACTGGATGATTCCTCGTGTGGCGAAGCCGACGCAAGTCATCATGCGGAGCTCGTATGTTCCTGCTGGCACAGGTGGAAGCTTGACTGTAACGTCGTAGCGTCCCTTGAAGATGATCTCATCACCCTCGTATGACCAGAAGTAGAGTGAACGACCGCGCACGTGCATGTGTGTCTCGTTGCCATAAGAGAAGTTGCGAACCTTGCCAGGCTTGAAACCAACACTTCGGTTAGGGTTGTTGGCAGCTACAGAAGAGTTGACAGCTGAAGAATAGCGCTGTCCGTCACGCCAGTAGTGACCGCGAGCTGTCTGACCATCGGTGAGGAGTGTCATGAAGTCAGGAGACAGAGTAGAGCAGTCTGTACGGATGTTCTCGTTGAGGACGACTTCTTGAGTAGTCTGATTGTATGACACGATATCATCGATGTAGTGGTAGACACCATTGGTTCCGTTGAACTGCACGTCTGGGAAGTCACTGCTCTTGAGCACCTTTGTTCCACGCACGAAGACTCCAAACTCGTCAGCACGTGACTGCACGCCACGACGGTTGATGTAGAGTCCCACCTGTGAGCCTGAAGGGAAGGAGAACTTCATGAGAGAGTGTGGCATGAGTGTCTCGTAGTAGTCAACGATGTCGTACTTGCGGCGGTTGAAGTTGTTTGGCAGAGCGTCGTTGTCCATTGATGTCAGAGTGTAGTATGTGCCATAGCGGTTGAGCACATGGTAGGAGATGAAACGGTTGAGGGCGTTGTTGCGGCTTTTCAAGTCGTTGTTGTCTGCATCTTCTGGATACATTGGGTCATAGAGGCTATGTGCCAAGTATTCGAGTGATGTCGCATCGTCGCGGCCAAGGACTTTTGTCACACCGTACTTCTGCTCAAGGACAGAGTCTGGACACATGAAGACTGTGAAGTTGAAGTAGCGCTTCTCTGGGTATGCCACGTTGTCATACTCACCGCCGCCACCATTCGCATCTTTAGCCGTAGGTATACAGAGTTTGTCGTTAGTCCATGTACATGAGTCGATGCGGTCACGGTCTGAAGCCCAACCGTAGTCCTCATCAACATCGACCTCAAGAAGTTCGTTCACACCTGTGACCATGAATGCTTCTCCATACAGGAGGCATGTTGAGTCATTGCAAAACAGAGTTGCGATGCGTCCGTTATAGGAGTCTACAAGAGATGACACTGTGTGTACTACACCATTGCTGACTGAGTCATTCTCGTGAGTGACAATGGCTGTACCGATATAAGTAACAGGTACAGAGTCGCCAAGCTCCTCGTCATACTCAGTGGCGAAGTTGAAGGCGAGCTTGCGCTCGAGCATGTTGGCCTGAAGGTCTGCTATGTCCTTGTCGGTAGTGAAGTAAGCTCTTTCGATGATGGAGTTGAGAGCGATGGTGTCGCAGTCTTCCTTTGAGAGAGAGTCTACAGATGACACGCCTTTGGAGGCGAGGAATGCGTCTACAGCCTCGTTGGTTGGAGCGAAGACTGTGTATGTGCCGTAGGTGCCGAGCATGTCGACGAGGCGGAGGTCACCGCGCTCACCTGTGGCACGTTCAAGGATTCTGACATACTTGGAGAACTGGTCTCTGTTCTTCAGATAGTCAGAGGCATACTCCTTGACCTGAGTATAATAGTTTTCTACGCCTGGGTCATCAGAGCAGCTGACGAATCCAACCTGTAGGGCTGCTATCATGAACAGTGCGAGAACAAGAAAATTTATCTTTATCTTTTTCATATTGCTTTAGTTTTTGAGGTTTTCTTCTTCGTCGAGATAGCAAGAGTTCTGTTCGAGCTCTGGATTAGCTTTCTTCTCGCTCTTGAGGACTGGCATGTAGAGGAAGTCCATCTGCACCATCTTGGCTGAGACTGCAGGGCTGGCATCAACATACTTGGAGGCCATGGCCTTGCGGAACTCCTGTGTGTTGCCTACGCGGCGAGCTGAGCGCACAAGGTCGAAATAACGCTTTGCCTCGAAGAGGAACTCGCGACGACGCTCGTTCATGAGGAGTGTGTGGAAGCCGTCGTATGTGTCTGGCTGCTTTGGAGCGAACTTGGGTTCCTTCTTGACGTATGGATTTGACCTGCGGTATACGGCAGATATCAGGTTGAAGGCATCTTCGTAGAGTTCTTCAGCTGTTGCGAGAATATTGCCATGAGTGAAGTCGGTAGCACGTGTGCGCTTGCGAGCTGCGGCAGGGGCTTCAGGAGTCTCCTCTGTATTGTCGCCCTCGCCTGCGTTCTCACCACCTTCGGTGTTATCTTCCTCAGCATCACCTGGAGCTGCAGCCATGTTGTTGGCAAGCTCGATTTCAGCTTCTGCGCGGAAAAGCATTATCTCTGTCAGACGATAAACAACCCAGTTGGACCATCCTGAGCTATATGACTGTGTCTCCGTAGCGGCCTTATAAGAAGCACCAACTCTTCCGTATTTATCATCTGAACCAGCATAATTGCTCATGATGGTATATTTATAAATGTTATAACCACCAGAATTCTCATTGAAGTAGAATGATGCTATGGAGCGGTAGTCGGAAGGAACAGAGAACAACTTGCTGTCAGAATAAGAATCTGAAGACTTAGGAACTGACTCGAAAACTTTTTCAGCAGTTACTGCCACCTGTTTCTGGCTGGTTCCTTCACCATACAATTCTATTACTGCTTTATTCTGCATAGTAGAGCTATTTGAGTAATATGCCAATTCAAATATTGACTCATAAGAGTAAGAATATCCTGTCAAAGTATTACTGCCTAGACCAAATATCCATCTTGTAGCTTCTGGGCCATTCTTGTTGCTGCTGGGATCGCCAGGAGTCTTTTCTTCGGCAAGGAGTGGATAGCCGTAAGCATCAAAGACTTCCTTGTCAATGTAGCCACGAAGGTCTGGCATATCGAAGTAATCGTTGTTGTCATACTGCTTCATCTTGTACTCGATGATCCAGTCGCAGCAGTCAATGCACTTGCGATAAAGTTCATTCTGCTTGTCTTTTGGCAAGTTGACATCTGATGCTCTCCAGAGATACATGTCTGCCAGGAGTGCGTACATAGCTGGGCGCGTGATGCGGCCGAGTGTGAGCTCCACGTCAGAATATCTATTTGGAGCGTAGTTCTTGCATTCCTCAATGTCTGCTATGAGAGTGTCAATGATAGCTTCTCCTGGGGTCTGCTTGATACGGTATACCTGATTGTCGTCAAGAGAAGGCTGGAAAGTGAAAGGCACCTGCTTGAAGGTCTTGACAAGCAAGAAGTAAGAGTAGGCACGGATGAAACGGCACTCTGCCAGATTGGTGCGGAGGTCTGAACTTGTATAGTTCGGGTCCTTTTCGGCTACTTTTGGAGCCTCTTCCAAAACGACATTGCATCGGTTGATGGTTGTATAGATTGGTGCCCAATCGCAATATGAGTTGGTGGTCTTGAGACTACCCTTCATGAGATTGCTGGCATTGCCATCAGTATTGACATTGGGACCGGGAGCAACGTTGTCACTTCTGAGCTCACCCCAGACTATCACCCTTTTCTGATAGTCAGCGCTCCTCATACCGTCGTAGCATGAAGCGACAACACTCTCGACATCGTCCTTGTTTGTCCAGAAGTTCTCATAGACCACCTCATTGAGAGGGAGGAGGTCGATGTCGCAGGATGTGACGCTAATGCCAGTAGCTGCGATGGCGGCGGCTGTCATTATTATATTCTTTATTGTTTTCATGACTTATTATCAATTAAATTAGAATGAAACATTCAGACCGAAAGTGAATGAGCGTGAACGTGGTGTCTGAGAATTGTCTCGGGCTGGATGTATACCGGCCTGAGCAATTTCAGGATCCACACCTGAGTATTTTGTCAGGCAGAAGAGGTTGTTCATTGTGAGGTTCAGACGAAGCGAACTGAGACCAAGCGTCTTGAGCTGAGCTGACTTGAAGGAATATGACAGCTGAGCGTAGTTGAGACGCAGGAATGAGCAGTCCTCCACGAAGCGGTCTGAGCCGAGGTAGTTATATGTCTTGAAGTCGGTCTTGTTTGTGGCAGCGCGTGGGATAGGAGTTATGTCTCCCTCGTTGTGCCAACGCCAGTTGATTGCTATAGACTGGTTGTTGTTGGTTGCCATGTTCTCAAGAGCCATGCGTGCGCCGTTGATACACTTGACACCTGCACGGAAGTTGAACTGGAGGTTGAGTGACCAGTTGCCATAGTTGAACTTGGTACCGAATCCACCAGTAACCTTTGGAAGTGAAGAGCCGAGGTAAACGATGTCGAGTTCGTTGATCTGACCGTCATTGTTGACATCCTCATAGATGGCGTCGCCACCGACGAATGAGTACTCTCTGGAGCCTCCGTAGTCAAACATCATGTACTTTGGAGCTCCCTTAGCATCGTAGACTACATCTCCGTTGGCATTGCGAACGACTGGTGCGTTAGGACCGCTGATGCCTGGAACCTCTGTCTCAGAAAACTCAGAATACTGGTATACGCCGAGATAGCGGAATCCGTAGATTGAGCCGAGAGGATTGTTGATCTGCACGCGTGAGAGGTATGAGCCGTTCTGGTAATTGAAGTCGCCGTTCCATGCCTCAAGGAGTGTCTCGTCCATCTCAAGAATCTTGTTGCGGTTGTTTGAGAAGGAGACGTTGAAGTCCATAGAGAACTTGCCAGCCTTGATAATCTGGTTTCCGTTGATGTTGAACTCCCATCCGTTGTTGCGCATAGAACCCACATTGGTATTTGACAGTGAAGAATAACCAGATGATGAAGGAATGCGGAAGTTGGCGTTGAGGAGGTCTTTTGTTGTCTGAGTGTAGAAGTCGACGTTACCGTTGAGTTTGTTGTCGAAGAATCCGAAGTCGAAACCAATCTGGTATGATGTCTTCTTCTCCCAACGAAGGTCTGCAAGACGGATATTGTTTGGCACGACAGCTGTCTGTCCCATATAGTTGCCGGCAGTAGAATATTTAGAGCGGAAGAGACCTTCAGCCTGTGGAGCATTACCTACGATACCGAATGATGGGCGGATAGAGAGCATAGAGAGCCAGCGTACTGGTTCCATGAACTTCTCGTCAGAGATGTTCCAACGGGCAGATACACCTGGGAAGAAACCCCAACGGCGGTCTGGACCGAAGGCTGTAGAGCAGTCGCCACGGAGGGTGGCTGTCAAGCTGTACTTGCCCTTATATGAATAGTGGCCCTGGAATGTCACATTCTGACGGCGCCACTCACCTGCTCCTGAACCGAAGTTCTTGATAAGACCACCGGCAAGTGGCAACTCGAGGTTTGCAGTTGTTGGGAGCATGTATGTCATGGTGTTCTGACTGGAAGAGTTACCCTCTGAGTACTCGTAGCGACCCATAAGCATGAGCTGATGTCCCTCTGCCTTGAAGTGTGGGGTGTAGGTGAGAGAATGGCGAGTAGAGAGTGTGTGAGACTTGTAGTTTGAAGCTGACGACTTGTTGTACTCGGTTCCACCATTAGGGGCTGAGAAGAACTGGTTGTTGGATGTGAGCCATCCTGGCATGAAGGAGTCGTTGTCATTGCTGCGGATGTCGAAACGAATCTGTCCGTCGTATGTGAGTCGGCTCTGATCCTGCTGAGTGCCGAGGATGTCGTACTTCATGATGAACTCTGGAGCGAGCTGGAGGTTGCGCTCGTTCTGGCGTGAGTTGTGTGCCACAGCCACTGGGTTCATGATGCCGTACTGGTCGTCAAGATATGTTCTTGCTGCTGCATAGGTTCCAGTTTCCTTTGTAATCCACTGGTTCATGGTGTAGTACTCGTCAAGGTCGTTGCCATCGGCATCCTCACGATAGATGGAGAGGTTTGGCATCTTCCTCTGTGCATCGCCAAGAGCGCCCTGAGTGTTGTTGCGGTCGTTGTTGGTGTAGGTGAGGTCGAAGTTGGTTGTGATCTTGATGCGGTCTGACACGAAGTAGTCGAGGGCTACACGTGTGGAGAAGCGGTCCATAACCTGTGTGATGATAGTACCTGTGGCATGGTCATAACCACCGGAGATGCGGAAGTTGGCCTTCTCACCACCACCCTGGAGTGAAACGTAGTGCTGCTGGTTGGTACCGAACTGCTGAACGGCATCGACCCAGTCAGTATTGTCGTTATACATATTATACTCTGACCAGTCGGTAGCGTAGGCTATTTCTGGGATGAAGGAGCTGGAGTTCTTGTCGGCGAAGCCAGACTGCTGGCGTGGGTTGAAGTATGCTTCCTTCAAGTACATGGTATACTCATCACCATTGAGGAGCTTATAGCCCTCGGGCTGCCATGAGCCAGTGAAACGGTATGAGTATGTGACCTTTGTCTTGCCACGCGCACCGCGCTTTGTCTTGATTTCGATGACACCGTTAGCACCGCGTGAACCCCAGATGGCGCAGGCTGCTGCGTCCTTGAGGACAGTGATGGACTCGATGTCCTCTGGGTTGACGTTGAGGAGCTCGGCGAAGCGCTCTTCGTTGGCATTGGAGAAGTCAAAGCCCTCGGAGAGGTCGTCGTTGGAGAGGATATTGCCGTTGACAACAACGAGGGGGTTCTGGTTACCGTTGATGGTTGACACACCACGGAGGCGCATTGTGGTTCCGGCACCGAGGTTACCTGAGTTTGCCACGATGTCGAGACCGGCGATACGTCCCTGAAGGGCTTCGTCGACTGTTGTCATACCGATACCCTCGAACTCTTTCATGTCGATGGTCTGGCTGGCTGTGGAGATTTCGGTCATTGGGATGGAGAGACCTGTGTTCTGGCTCTTGCGTGTAGCCTTGATGGTCACCTCCTGGATGGTGTTCTGACTCTTGAGGACAATCTTGCCGAATGCCTTCTTTGTGATGGGGAGTGTGAGAGTCTGGCAACCGATATATGAGATGCGGATCTTGTTCTTGGGGCTGACTATCTTGAAGGAGAAGTTACCGTTGATGTCAGTCACGCCGTGTGCGACGATACGATTGTTCTTATCAATCTCGACCACGTTACACATCATCAGAGGGTCAAAATCATCCCAGATCTGACCGCTGATGACATCGCCCGCTTTCACCTGCGCTACTGCGTTGATGCAGAAGCACGCTAATAGCATTATTATGGATAATATCTTTTTCATGATACTGTTTATTTATCTGTTGAAAGTGGCTTATAAGTATACTCGAACTGAGTTGGTATCAGCAGACCGTTGGAATCGTTGTGCTTGCCGTCTGCATAGATGAGTGGGGAGTCAATGCCCTGGATAACTACTGATGAAGAGTTGTTCAGGCTGCAGGACTGTGGAGATGTTACAGGATTCTTACTATCTATCCAGTATTCACGTGCCATCAGGTTGTAGCAACCTGGCTTGGTAACGACATTGGCTGTGACGCCTCCGAGAGAATTGCCATTGCTGTCATAGCCGTTGCGGCAGTCGGTAATGGTCATGGCATCAGCTGAGACCTCTACCTTGAGCTTGTATGGACGTCCCGGAGAATACTTGCCATTCCATGAAGTCTCGCCTGTCTCCTCGTCTACGTATGTAGCCTTGATGAGCTCTGTCTTGCCTGACTCATAATAGCCACCTGCGAAGCCCTTGTCGACAAAGATGGAGTTGTCCTGGATGTGGTACTTGACGAAGTCGAGCATGACTTCACGAACCCGGGCTGCATGGGAAAGTGTGTCGTTGGGGTCGATGTCGTTCTCGTCATCATATTGTTCGGCAGCTTCCAAATCATCAAGGGTTGGGAGTCCTGCGTCGTATGCCTTCTGCATTGCATCGTTGGTTGGAGCGTATACAGTATAGTTGTAGTTGTTGAGGAGGTATGTAGCCTTTCCCGAGTTGGACGTCACATCCTCTGCACCTACAGAGCCCTTTGCCTTGAGGTTGAATAGGTTACCATATATCTGGTCAGCTGCCTGCCATCCGTCCTTGCTATTGTTCTTTGATACAGCGCAAGCTTCAACGATGCTTGCGAACTCTTTGAAAATGAAGTCTCCGTTCTCGTCTGTGGCGTTCTTAAGAGTAGCAAGCACAGAGCGGCGTGCTCCCATTGCTACGCCTTCGATAGGAATGGTGAGACCATTCTTCATGTTGTATGTGGCAGGGGCTTCGGCAACGATTGGTTGGTTGACTTCGTCCTGATAAGAGCCATAGACCTTATACTGGCTGCCATCGCTCTCAAGCTTCACGAATGTGCGTGCCTTTGTCTTGTAGTACTTCTTGGATGGGTCGTAGACCTCATTCTCGTCAAGTACGACAATATGGTTGTCGAGGAGGTCCTCTATACGGTTTTTGAGGATGGAATTGTCCGTACCGCCCTTGACTGAATTCTTCTTATCGCCTACGATGACGGATCCATCTGCAAGAATCTCACACTCGTAGACATCTGCATAGAGCTGCTTTGAAGCCTTCTGAGTAAGGTCGAGGTGGAACTCCCAGAGGTTTGTCTTGTTTGTAACAGCTTCTGTTGTCTGTCCGTAAGATACAGGGTCTATGTAGGTGAGCATACCCTTGTTGGTAGGGAGAAGGAACACGTAGCTTGACACTGGTGAGTTGAGGTACTTGTCGTAGTTGAGGTTTGTAATTACATTGGACAGTATCTTAAACTGTGTTGTGTCGATGACGGCGGGGAAGAGGACTGAAGAGTAAGAAGATGGGGTGAAGACCTTATTGGTAAGGAAGACTATACCATTGCATCCAATGATACTGCGGTCAACATCTTCTATCTTGATGCCGAGCTTCTCGTTGGCGTCGTCCATGATGTCTGCGAAGCGTGAAGGAGCTGAGCTGACGAATGACTCAAGCTGATTGACGCGAACAAGCTTGTCGAGCACAGAGTTTGGTGTGTTCTCGATTGTGCCATAGTAGTTCTTGACCACAGCACCGCCACCGTTGTTCCACCAATCATTGATGGCCTCGTCTGTTGGAACGAGCATGACAGCCAAGTCTTCCATCATTGGCTGGCGGTCGTTACTGATATATGGAAGGTAGCCGTTCCATCCTGGATCGTACTTGAGGGCTGTGTTACCATCGTCGAATGGCTTGCCGTTCTTGTCGAGGTTGAAAGGCTTGTTGGTTGACATTGTGGAACCTGCTGAGCGGTCGGAGAAGTAACGCTTCACGAAGACTGTATCGTAGGTTGTCCCGAATACTCCATTGTAAGTATTTGTAAGAGAGATGGAGTCATCTGGGGCAGCAAAGCGTTCGATGATGGAGCTATAGATGGAAGCCTCTGGTGTTGTACGGATTATCTCAGCCATGTTTTCGAGTGGGGTGATGACCTTGTCTACCTGATGGATGAATCCGTTAAGACAGAAGATGTTTGAGTTGATGACGCGTGACTGGTTGACATAGATGTCATCAGTCTTGAATGTGCCTTCAGGCTGATTGTAGATGAAGTCAACATCGGTATTGGCAAGCTTGTTGGTAACTATGAATTTACCTGTAAAGTGTACCATTGGTGCCGCATTGGAAGCGTCGGTGAAGAGGACGATGGAGTCGTGGTTTGCCTTCACCTCGTTGAAGAGCGGGTTGTTTGGCAAGATGGCACTGGCATTTGCAGCAGTTACGACTGTCACAGAGTCATAGAGTGACTGTGAAGAAGAACGACGGCACACCTCACCCTTGACTGGACGACCTGAGCTACCCTGTGACTCTGCTGAAGAGAGCATGTGGGTAGAGTAAGGGTTGTCGATCATGGATGAGTTGAGCAAGAGCTTTTTCTGAGCGAGCGTTAGGTCGTCATACTTCTTGACGCCCCAGGAATTCGTCGCATAGAATTCTGCAAATGCATCATCATCAGCGATAAACATGGTTTTACTACCGGTCTGGGAGAGAACTTCCTTCAATCCGAGATCGTCAATCAGATGCAGGTAATTGGAGAATTTTCCTTGTTCTTCCATATACCCGTAGATGGTACTTAGCCCTGTTGGCTGGTCTTCTCCAAGGGTATAATCATCAGAACAAGAATACATGCTCAGACCTGCAGCTAACAGTGCTCCCCCAAAAAGGAGATGCCTGCACATTTTTTTCTTCTGAAAGTTATACAACATAATATTAGAATAGATTTGTTTGTTTTCTTTCTAAATGATTTAGTAAAAGTAATATTTAAGTATTAACAGCCACAGCAGCAACATTTGGCCAAATCGCCGCTTTGGGTGAGAATTGCTTTTGCAAAGAAAAGAAAAATCTGGCACATGGGCAAAATTTTGATTAAAATAATTTTTCAAAGAACATGTTTTTTCATTGCGAAGACGAATTTTGAATCGAAAGCCAAGGTAGTTTAAAGATTTTGTCAAAAGCATGGGTTACTCTGAAGAAAAAGGCATGTAGCTAATAAAGAACGACCTTTAGGACAGCTTGGCATGCCTATAATTAACAAAATAACAACCAATAAACATTATTCACGCTAAAAGCATTCTTATCTGTTAAACACAGCCCTTTTATGTGATTGGAATAGTCAAGTATACAGAGACTCTATCTTGAGTGGGACAAGTGAAAAAAGATGGCTTGCCATCGGGTGATATGCCCATGGCAAGCCATCTAATGTATATCAGAAATACTATATCTAATGTATATCAGAAATACTATATCTAATGTATATCAGAAATACTATCGGCTCAACACCTTCTTACCGTCCTTGACGATGATACGTCCATTCGGTGCGGGTGTCGCAAATCCTCCAATACTGTATATCGCGTCTGCGCCTGACTGAGGAGCAAGGTTTGGAGCTGGAAGCTCGTCCACACCCGTAATGGTTCCATCGGAGAAGATGCTGACACGAGTGAGGCGTGTGTACAGGCCCTTGACATCATCGGAAGAGAGAGCTCGGCTATATATCATCAGGTCGTCAAAGGCTGCGTCGGCTGACCCCCAGAAAGAACCGAGGCCTAAATAGAAGTACTGGGCTGATTTGACGAAGTCGAGGACAAGTGAGCGGTCGAAGGCTTCAGACTCTGCGCTTCCTGTATAGGCGAGGTAGATGGAGAGGTATCGGTTGCCGTCAACGTATATCATATACCCGTCCTGCAATGAATAGGTGAAGGTGACAAGATGCCACTCCCCTACTCCAATCTTAGAGACGAGCTTGGTGTCCGGATGGTTGATGTCAAACCAGTTGCCGGCATTGTCGTTGAATCCGACATAACTGTTGCCGGTGAAGTAGAGGCGAGGGGCTGCTGCGGATGCTGATGTGGAGCCGAAGAAGCTCCAGAGGGCGTCCCACACGTTGTCATCCGTGCGCTTTACCCACATGCTGACGGTGAATCCGTCCATGTCGGCATTGCCAAAGAGAGGGTTGTCCATGCGAGCATAGCTGTTTGCGCCCTGCGCTCCGAATGTCTGATGGATATATGAGCCGAAGCGTGAGTAGTCTTCCTCAAGTGTTGGCGCTTTGGCGCTTGTTGAGGATTTGCCTAAAGCGGCGGTCTGGTTTTTGTTGAGGACGTTGACCACGGGCTTAGCGTCGAAGTTGTAGTATGCTTCAAGTGCTGTTGTCTGGTCGCCTGTAATCTCGGAGCCTGCCTTTGCCTTGGCATTGAAGGTGGTCTGCCAATAGTAGTTTCCGCAATCGAGACGTGCGGTAAGCTCGAATGGGGTATCTTCTGCTGGGGCATTGTACTTACCTGTGGGACTGAACACGTCTGGCTCGGATGAAGTCCAAGTGAGAGAGACATTCTCCTCTGGGTCGAACCTGATGTCTACGTTCTTGGATATGGAGAGGTACTTGCTCAGCTTGAAGTAGCTGTTGGCATACTTATTATAATTGTATGAGAGGGCATATTGGGGCTGCAGCTTATATCCCCAACATGGCACTCCGCAGTTTGTGCCTGACTTGTCACACACGGCTGTGAAGCAGAGTGTCTTGGCTGTGCTGCCTTCAAGTGTCTGCTCGACGACAACGCCATTGTAGTATGTCGTGCCTATCTTTATCTGGATATAAGATTTGCCCTCATCGGTGTACTTCCATGAGCCCGTATAGGCACCGGATATGACTCCGTCTGAAGACAGATGAATGATTTGCGGTTCGGCTTCTGCAAAATTGGCATAGTCGAGCTTATAAGGATGGATGATGAAATGGTAGTCGCCCTCTATGTCTTCGGCTGTGAATGGTTGAGAAGAGGCAATGTCTGCATCGGTGGTTGTTTCATCCTTGAACTGGAAAGGAGCTGTGCATAACCAGCCAGACTTGTTGAGGAACATCTGATAGGCTCTCACCTGATGTCCTGCCGTGCCATTGTTGAACTTGGTGTGGCATACGAGGAATGAGCGTCCCTTAGTGTCTTGGCATGCTGAGTTATGTCCCTGCGCGCATTCGCCCACGTTCATGAGTCCCCACTTGTTCATAGATCCTATGAGCTTCATGCCCTTGTTGGTAGCGGCATTGGGACCATAGTTGAGCAGGTATGAAGGATAAAGGGCACTGTTGCCTGCTGCATCCTTATATGGTCCAGTTGGTGTGCTTGAGCGGAAGACTCGCATCTCGTAACCGCCATCGGGAGAGAAGAAGCCGTAGCTCATGAAGAGATAATAGTAATCTCCGATATGCTGGATGTATGGACCTTCGCCGCTGACGTAGGCTCCTCCTGCAATCTTCTTGCCGAAGTATGCGTCGGAAGATGCAGACTCTGACGGAGAGGTGGATGTTCCTGTATATGTATATGTGTAGTCGCGGAGACCTGTTGTCTTATCGAGCTTGAGCATATATATGCCACCTGACCACGAACCATAGGCAAGCCACAAGTCTCCGTCCTCATCAAAGAAGGCGCATGGGTCAATGCAGTTGGGGTAGTATGAACCCCATCTGTTGGTGACATAGCGAGATGGAATGGAGGACTGTGGACCGAGGACTATCTCAAGGTCTGTGGCCTTGTAGTTGACTTTCTTGCCCGAACGTGTCTGTCCGTCGAAACCGCCGAACACAACGGGACCTTGATATGTGAAAGGACCTTCGGGGCTGTCAGAAGTCATGAGCACGACGACAGAAGCCCAATGGTCACCATTGAGGCTGAGGTAGTAGCACCACTTCTTCATTTCGGGATTGTAGACGATGTCGGGAGCCCACTGGTCACCGCTTACCCACTGCGCTTCGGTGACAGGCTCACGGTCTCCTACCTTTATGCCAGCGTATGTGGCACAGAAGGCTGAGGCATCGAAGCTTGGAAAGTCGACTTCTTCGGCTGTTGTGCTGCCTGGCAAGCAGCGCATGACCTTGCGTGTAGGATTGGACTTGAAGGCTTTGTATGCATCGGCAGAGTTATATCCGCCCTTATAGTAATTGAAGATGGAGGTGTATGACTGGAAATTCTTTGTCTTGGCACCTGCATAGTGTGAACCGTAGATATAGAAGGTCTCTGAAGAAGCATCCCAAACGACGGATGGGTCGTGAATGCTTACAAAACTTCTCGACTGGGTCTTATAGAGAGATGTCAGTTCGGATGAAGTCAGTTCTGTCGAAGCTTCTTCGGACGAAGTAAGCTCGGATGAAGTCAGTTCTGTCGAAGCTTCTTCGGATGAAGTCATTTCTGTCTGCGCCATCGCGGAGGAGGCTGCAAGAACTGATAAGGATAAAGTTAGCAATAATTTTCTCATGTTGTCGATATTTTATTTCGTTAGCAAAATCAGTTAGGATTTGCAAAGTTAGTGATTTCTATTTATATAGAATCGTTTTTGAGGCAAAATCAGCGGATTTGAACAAAAAAAAGACTGCACACGGCATGTGTGCAGTCTGCAAGATATGATATTTGGCAATGAATTACTCTGCAGGTGTCTCAGCAGGTGCTTCTGTAGCCTCAGCCTCTGTAGCTTCAGTAGCTGTAGCCTCGGCAGCTTCTGCTGGTGCCTCAGCCTTAGCTCCTGACTTGCGTGAGCGGCGTGTGCGAGTCTTCTTAACCTCAGCCTTAGCCATGTTCTCGTCGAAGTCAACGAGTTCGATGAATGCCATTTCAGCATCGTCGGATGCACGACGGCCAAGCTTGATGATGCGTGTATAACCACCTGGACGCTCAGCAACAGCCTTGGCTATCTCGCCGAAGAGCTCAGTGATGGCATATTTGTTCTGGAGGTAGCTGAATACTACGCGACGAGAAGCTGTAGTGTCTTCCTTTGACTTAGTAATCAGTGGCTCTACATATACACGGAGAGCCTTTGCCTTTGGCAGTGTTGTAGTGATTCTCTTGTGCATGATAAGAGAGATTGCCATATTGGCAAGCATAGCAGCACGGTGAGAATGTGTACGGCCAAGGTGATTGAATTTCTTATTGTGTCTCATTTTTGATTAGTCTTTGTCTAATTTATACTTGGAAATATCTGTTCCGAACGAAAGGTTCAAGCTCTCAAGCAAGTCGTCAAGCTCTGTGAGTGACTTCTTACCAAAGTTGCGGAACTTAAGCAAGTCTGTTTTGTTAAATTGTACGAGGTCGCCGAGAGTCTCAACGTCAGCTGCCTTTAAGCAGTTGAGGGCGCGGACAGAGAGATTCATATCGACAAGTTTGGTCTTAAGCAACTGGCGCATACGCAATACCTCCTCGTCGAACTCCTCGTTGCCATCGAAGTCTGCATTCTCTAAAGTGATCTTCTCGTCAGAGAACAGCATGAGGTGATAGATGAGGATTTTTGACGCTTCGCGGAGAGCATCCTTTGGATGAATAGATCCATCTGTGGTGATTTCGAGGACGAGTTTCTCGTAGTCGGTTTTCTGAGCCACACGATAGTTCTCTACTGCGAACTTGACGTTGCGGATTGGAGTATAGATGGAGTCAATGGGAATTTCGTTGATTTCCTGGCAGAACTCGCGGTTCTCGTCAGCAGGAACGTATCCGCGACCCTTATTGATGTTGAGCTCTATATCCAACGTTGCCTGAGGATCCAAATGACAAATTACCAAATCTGGATTTAACACTCCAAATCCACTAAGGTACTTGTTGATATCTCCAGCCTTAAACTCGGTTGAATTTTCAATGGAAATTGAGACCTTTTCAGACTCAGTACCATCTGCTATTTGCTTGAATCGAACTTGCTTCAGATTCAAGATAATGTTGGTTACATCTTCCTTCACACCTGGGATGGTTGAGAACTCATGGTCTACACCTGCTATGCGAATCGTGTTGATTGCAAAGCCCTCAAGTGATGAAAGGAGAATGCGGCGCAGGGGGTTTCCGATAGTGATACCGTAACCTGGCTCCAAAGGACGGAACTCAAACTTTCCGAACTTGTCGTCAGCTTCCAACATTACTACTTTCTCTGGTTTTTGAAATGCTAATATCGCCATTTGATTATTTATTATTTAGAGTACAACTCGACAATCATCTGCTCCTTGATATTCTCAGGAATGTCAGCACGCTCTGGCACGTGGAGGAATTTTCCACCCTTTGCGTTATCGTCCCACTCAATCCATGGGTACTTGCTGTGGTTGAAGCCTGCAAGAGCAGCATCGATTACCTCAAGGCTCTTAGACTTCTCGCGCACTGCCACTACCATGCCTGGCTGTACAGAGAATGATGGGATGTTGACAACCTTGCCGTCAACAGTGATGTGCTTGTGGCTAACAAGCTGACGTGCTGCAGCGCGAGTAGGAGCGATACCAAGACGGTATACAACATTGTCAAGGCGGCACTCAAGGAGCTGGAGAAGAATTTCACCTGTTACGCCTGACTTGCGCTCAGCCTTCTCGAAGAGGTTGCGGAACTGACGCTCGAGAACACCGTAAGTATACTTTGCCTTCTGCTTCTCAGCGAGCATGAGACCGTACTCTGAAGACTTCTTGCGACGGTTGTTGCCATGCTGGCCTGGAGCATAATTCTTCTTAGACAAAACTTTGTCTGGTCCAAAGATAGCCTCGCCGAAACGACGAGAGATTCTTGATTTTGGTCCAATATATCTAGCCATAGATTATTCTATTATCTTTATTTATGCCATACAGCTCTCAGCAGCAGCCGCAGAAAGGAAAGATGCGGTATAAACGAGCTCTTTGGCATGTGACATAATGTGTAATGATTAAACTCTTCTTCTCTTTGGAGGACGGCATCCATTGTGTGGGAGTGGAGTGACATCGATGATTTCAGTCACTTCAATACCTACTGCATGGCAACCGCGAACAGCGGCCTCGCGTCCATTGCCTGGACCCTTGATGTAGGCCTTAACCTTGCGGAGACCGAGGTCGAAAGCAACCTTTGCGCAGTCCTGAGCAGCCATCTGAGCTGCATAAGGAGTGTTCTTCTTTGAGCCGCGGAAGCCCATCTTGCCGGCTGCTGACCAAGAGATAACATTACCTTCACTGTTTGCGATAGTAACAATGATGTTGTTGAAAGAAGAGTGAACATGAAGCTGTCCTTCAGCGGTTACCTTTACGTTTCTCTTCTTTGCAGAAGCAGTTTTCTTTGCCATATTATTTATTATTTAGTAGCCTTTTTCTTGTTTGCAACTGTTTTCTTCTTTCCCTTGCGAGTGCGGGCGTTGTTCTTAGTGCTCTGACCGCGTACTGGGAGGCCAAGACGGTGGCGAATACCACGGTAGCAGCCGATGTCCATGAGACGCTTGATGTTAAGCTGGATCTCTGAACGGAGGTCACCCTCTACCTTGTATTCTGCTGCAATGATAGAGCGGATCTTACCAGCCTGCTCGTCATTCCAGTCCTTTACCTTGATGTCTTTGTCTACGCCAGCCTTCTCAAGGATCTTAGCTGCGCTGCTGCGTCCAATACCAAAGATGTATGTGAGCGCGATTTCACCTCTCTTGTTCTGTGGGAGGTCTACACCTACAATTCTTATTGCCATATCTTACTTTAATTTCAAATTCATTGCATAGAATTATCCCTGGCGCATCTTGTACTTGGGATTCTTCTTGTTAATAACAAATAGACGACCTTTACGTCTTACGATTACGCAATCAGGTGTACGTTTCTTCAGTGATGCTCTTGTTTTCATATTGTGGTTTTATTTATATCTGAATACTATTCGACCTTTGGACAGGTCATAAGGTGACATTTCCACTCGAATCTTGTCTCCGGGGAGAATCTTGATGTAGTGCATTCTCATCTTTCCTGAGATGTGAGCCACTATCTCATGACCATTTTCCAACTCGACTCTGAACATTGCGTTTGACAATGCTTCGACGATAGTTCCATCTTGTTCTATAGCAGACTGTTTAGCCATACTTAATTGAATTTATCTCTTAATACTTTTTCTATATTATCAAATGACGATAGGATGTCGGCCTTGCCTTTCCTTACACATATAGAGTGTTCGTAATGGGCAGCAGGCTTTCTGTCTTTAGTGACGATGCCCCATCTGTCGGCTTGCATGTTTATTTCCCTTGAGCCCATTGTTATCATGGGTTCGATGGCAATGCAGAGTCCGCTTTTGAGGAGCATGCCGTTGCCTTTTCTTCCGTAGTTAGGCACTTGAGGATCTTCGTGCATGTCGCGGCCTACGCCATGACCGACAAATTCCCTCACGACTCCATATCCTTGCGACTCGCAGTGGGTCTGGACAGCGTTGGAGATGTCACCGAGGCGACGTCCTACAACGGCTTGCTCGATGCCCTTGTAGAGAGCTTCCTTTGTTGTGTCGAGCAGTCGCTGTATCTCTGGAGTTGTCTCTCCCACTACGAATGTGTAGCAGGAGTCGCCGCAGAAACCTTCGAGCTTAGTGCCGCAGTCTATTGACACGATGTCTCCATTCTCCAATGGCGTGTCGTTGGGTATACCGTGAACTACCTGATAGTTGACAGAGGTACATATGCTGGCAGGGAAAGGACCTCCATAGGGATTTGGGAATCCGAGGAAAGTTGGTATCGCCCCGTGGTCACGTATGAAAGTCTCGGCTATAGCGTCAAGCTGCTTTGTCGTGACCCCGGGCTCTATTACCTTTGCCAGCTCGGCCAGAGTGTCGCCCACCAGAAGATTGGCTTTTCTGAGCAGTTCGACCTCCTCGTCAGTTTTTAGATAAACCATATTTGTCTGAACAGTGCTTAATGTTCTCCTCGAACACGTCCCTTGTCGAGCAATCCATCATAATGACGCATCATGAGATGTGACTCGATTTGCATGAGGGTATCGAGAACGACACCTACAAGAATCAAGAGCGATGTGCCTCCGAAGAAAGCGGCGAACTCTCTCTGCACGCCAAACAAGCTTGCGAAAGCAGGCAGAATGGCGATGACAGCGAGGAAGAGCGAGCCAGGGAGCGTGATGTGCGACATGATTTTGTCAATGTAGTCGGCAGTGTCCTTGCCTGGCTTTATTCCTGGAATGAATCCGTTGTTTCTCTTCATGTCCTCTGCCATCTGCACTGGGTTGATGGTGATAGCTGTATAGAGATATGTGAACAGCACTATCAGCAGGGCGAAGATGAAATTATAGAGGAAGCTGTTGTTATCAACAAGCTGAGTGACAACCGGATTGAGTTTGCTGCCGGAGAACTGAGCCAAAGTGATTGGGATGAACATGATTGCCTGAGCGAAGATGATTGGCATCACATTGGCTGCGTAAGGTTTAAGAGGAATATACTGTCTTGCTCCGCCCAACTGGCGTGCTCCAGCTATCTTCTTGGCATAGTTTACAGGCACCTGCCTTACTCCCTGCACAAGCATTATCGCAGCTGCGATGACACCCACGAAGAGAACTATCTCGAGGAGGAACATGACGAGACCGCCACCAGTAGTGAGTCTTGAGCTGAACTCCTGTATGACAGCTGTTGGGAAGCGTGCGATGATACCAATCATGATGATGATTGACACACCGTTGCCGATACCCCTGTCGGTTATTCGTTCACCGAGCCAGAGCACGAACATGCTACCTGCAGCGAGGATGATAGTAGAGGTGAGGATGAACAGATTCCAGTCGAGAGATGAGTAGAGGGCTGTGCCTCCAGTCTGAGAACGAAGGTTGAGGAGGTACATAGGACCTTGGAAGAGAAGAATAGCCACTGTCAAGTAACGAGTGTACTGATTCATCTTGCGACGTCCGCTTTCGCCTTCGCGCTGCATCTTTTGGAAGTATGGAACCGCTAAGCCAAGGAGCTGCATCACGATGGAAGCAGAGATGTATGGCATGATTCCAAGCGCAAAGATTGACGCTTGAGAGAAAGCACCGCCTGAAAACATATCAAGGAGAGACATAAGACCGCCCTCTGTCTGGTTGCGGAGTCCCTGAAGCGCTTCGGTGTCGACACCAGGAAGCACGATGTAGGATCCGAGACGATAGATTGCGACGAACATCAGCGTGATGAGGATGCGCGTGCGCAAGTCCTCAATACGCCAGATGTTTGTGAAAGTCTTAACAATCTTGATATCTTTTAGTGATTCGATTGCTTTGCCCATTATATTAGAGTTTTACAGCGTTTCCACCTTTTTCTGTGATAGCGGCTTCTGCCTTGGCTGAGAATGCGTGAGCCTCTACGTCAACCTTAGCAGTGAGTTCACCGTTGGCGAGAATCTTCACGAGCTGGTTCTTGTTTACCCAGCCAGCCTCGATGAGTTCCTTGATGCCGATCTTAGTGAGGTTCTTCTCCTCAGCCAGCTTCTGGATGAAGTCAAGATTGACGGCCTTGTACTCAATGCGGTTGATGTTCTTGAAACCGAACTTAGGAACTCGGCGCTGGAGTGGCATCTGTCCACCCTCGAAACCAATCTTCTTCTTATAGCCAGAGCGAGCCTTGGCACCCTTGTGACCGCGTGTAGATGTGCGTCCCTTACCAGAACCGTAACCACGTCCGACACGCTTGCCGTTGTGAGTAGCTCCGGCAGCTGGCTTCAAATTATGTAATTCCATTTTTTAATCTGATTTTAATGTGTGAAACGTTAGTCAATAACCTCAACGAGGTGAGCCACCTTGCGGATCATACCGCGGAGAGAAGGAGTGTCCTCACGCTCAACGACCTTGTTAATTTTTCCGAGGCCAAGAGACTCGAGAGTGCTCTTCTGGTCGATAGGACGACCTGCCTGACCCTTTACTTGCTTAATCTTGATTGTTGCCATGATGAATGTTCTCCTTTATCCTTTGAATACTTTTGTGAGACTCACGCCACGGTTCTGAGCGACAGTCTTGGCATCGCGCATGTTGGCGAGAGCCTCGATAGTAGCCTTCACGAGGTTGTGAGGGTTAGATGAGCCCTTAGACTTAGCGAGGACGTCAGTTATGCCGACGCTCTCGAGCACAGCACGCATGGCGCCACCAGCAACCACTCCTGTACCTTCAGAAGCAGGCATGATGAGAACGCGCGCTCCGCCGAACTTGGCGTATGCCTCGTGAGGCACTGTGCCATTAAGCACTGGGACTTTAACCAAATTTTTCTTAGCTGCCTCAACGCCCTTTGCGATAGCAGCTGTAACTTCACCAGCCTTACCAAGACCGTAGCCAATAACTCCGTTACCATCACCTACAACAACGATGGCAGCGAATGTGAATGTACGACCACCCTTAGTAACCTTAGTAACACGATTAATAGCGACCAAGCGGTCTTTAAGATCGGTATCGTTTTGTACTTTAACTCTATTTACCATAATCGCATTTTAAAATTTAAGTCCAGCATTACGGGCAGCATCAGCCACCGCCTTAACTCTTCCGTGATAGAGGTAACCGTTACGGTCGAAGACAACGGCTGAGATGCCAGCCTCTATAGCCTTCTTGGCGATGAGTTCGCCTACCTTAGCAGCCTGCTCGCTCTTGTTCATCTTCTCGAAACCGAGAGAAGAAGCAGCTACGAGAGTCTTCTGAGCTTCGTCATCGATTACCTGCACATAAATCTGCTTGTTGCTTCTGAACACGCTCATGCGTGGACGAGCAGCAGTACCAGAAATCTTGTTGCGTACTCTATATTTGATTTTGATACGTCTTTCAATCTTTGTAATCATACTCTTGTCAATTTAATTATTTTGCATTAGCAGACTTACCAGACTTTCTTCTCACAACCTCGCCCTGGAAGCGGATACCCTTGCCCTTGTAAGGCTCAGGCTTGCGGAATGAGCGGATCTTGGCACATACCTGGCCGAGGAGCTGCTTGTCTGCAGACTCGAGCATGATGAGAGGATCCTGATTTCTCTCAGACTTTGTCTCCACCTTGATTTCCTTTGGAAGTTCGAACAAGATGGCGTGAGAATAGCCGAGAGCGAACTCGAGCAGATTGCCCTGGTTTGACACACGGTAGCCGACGCCGACGATCTGTAGAGTCTTCTTGTATCCCTCAGATACGCCGATGACCATGTTGCTGACGAGAGCGCGGTACAATCCGTGGAATGCGTGACGCTGCTTAGTGTTATCCTGCATCAGTTCTTCGTTCTCTTCCATTGTCACTACACCGTCCTGGATTGTCACCTTTATAGCAGGATTAACATACTGGCTGAGTTCGCCTTTAGGACCTTTTACAGTTACAATGTCATCCTTATGAGTAACAGTTACTCCTGCAGGAATATTAATAGGTAATTTACCAATTCTAGACATTATATATCCTCCTTAATTAATAAACATAGCAAAGAACTTCACCACCTATCTTGAGGTCAGAAGCTTCCTTGTCTGTCATGACTCCTTTGGAAGTAGATACCACAGCGATACCTAATCCGTTAATAACACGTGGCATGTCCTTGTATCCAGTGTAACGACGAAGACCTGGACGTGACACGCGCTTCAAGCACTGAATAGCGCTTACCTTTGTCTGAGGGTCGTACTTCAGAGCTATCTTGATAGTGCCCTGAGGACCTTCCTCGATGAACTTGTAGTTCAGAATGTAACCTTTGTCGAAGAGAATCTTAGTAATCTCCTTCTTGAGGTTTGAGGCTGGAACTTCAACAATCTTGTGCTTTGCCATGATTGCGTTTCTCAGTCTCGTGAGAAAATCAGCTATTGGATCTGTCATAATAGAATTAAATTAATCGGGAATTGTTTGGGTTAATCCCGACAATATTTAAAGATGAATTAAAACTTTCTTTATTTAGCTTTGACCAGTGGAGGAGCTTAGTCCCTCTTGGGCTGTTTTCCTCCGCCGTTTCATTAGAAACAAAGTATCTTCGGGTTACCCCCGAACTGGTAACCGTCAGATTTTTGTTTGCTAATATGATTGAGGTATGCCGGTAGCCGCAATTTACCAGCTTGCCTTCTTCACTCCTGGGATGAGTCCAGCAGAAGCCATCTCGCGGAACTGTATACGAGAGAGACCGAACTGGCGCATGTAGCCTCTTGGTCTTCCTGTTATCTTGCAGCGGTTGTGGAGACGGATAGGGTTAGCGTTGGCTGGGATAGCCTGGAGAGCGCGAGCAGCCTCGTAAGCCTCCATTGGATCCTCAGCAGTGGCGATAACCTTCTTCAGCGCTGCACGCTTAGCTGCGTACTTTGCGACGAGCTTTGCACGCTTCACCTCGCGTGCCTTCATTGATTCCTTTGCCATAGTCTGTATTACTTTTTAGCGTCCTTAAATGGGAGTCCGAAAGCCTTGAGGAGAGCGTAACCCTCTTCGTCAGTCTTAGCAGATGTCACGAAAGTGATGTTCATACCTGTGATCTTGTCGACCTGGTCGATGTTGATTTCAGGGAAGATGATCTGCTCAGTGATACCGAGAGTGTAGTTACCACGTCCGTCGAACTTAGAGTCGATGCCCTTGAAGTCTCGGATACGAGGGAGAGAAACGCGGATAAGTCTCTCAAGGAACTCGTACATGCGCTCGCGTCGGAGAGTGACCATAACGCCGATAGGCATGTTCTTGCGAAGTCGGAAGTTAGAGATGTCCTTCTTTGACTTTGTTGCAACAGGCTTCTGACCTGTGATGGCAGCGAGCTCGTTCATAGCAACCTCGATGACCTTCTTGTCAGCAGTTGCCATACCGAGACCCTGGTTAACCACAATCTTCTTCAGTACAGGAATCTGCATAGGAGAAGAGTAGTTGAACTGCTTCATGAGTGCTGGAGCAATCTGCTCAGCGTAGACGTTCTTAAGTTGTGCTGTATTGCTCATTAGATTTCCTCCCCTGACTTTTTAGCGTAACGGACTAACTTACCATTCTCTCCCAACCTTCTGCCGATGCGTGTTGGCTTTCCAGTCTTTGGGTCAATGACATTGAGGTTTGAGATGTGGATTGGAGCCTCAGTCTCAATGATGCCTCCCTGTGGGTGCGCAGCACTTGGCTTAGTGCTCTTCTTGACCATGTTTACACCCTCGACGATGGCACGCTTCTTCTCGACGAGAACCTTAGTGACCTTGCCGGTCTTACCCTTCTCGTCTCCGGCATTCACGTATACCATGTCGCCTTTCTTGATATGTAATTTACTCATTGCTGTTTTACAATAAATGATTAAAGTACTTCAGTAGCCAAAGAGACTACCTTCATGTTTGCAGCACGGAGCTCGCGGGCTACAGGGCCAAAGATGCGGCTACCTCTCATTTCGCCTGCATTGTTCAGGAGAACGCATGCGTTGTCGTCGAAACGGATGTATGAACCGTCAGCGCGTCTCACTTCCTTCTTAGTGCGGACGATAAGCGCCTTTGATACAGAACCCTTCTTCACTTCACTTGTAGGAATAGCGCTCTTCACTGCTACGACGATGATGTCTCCTACAGTAGCATAGCGACGTCTTGTACCTCCGAGCACACGGATGCAGAGGACTTCGCGAGCACCGCTGTTGTCAGCGACCTGTAATCTTGATTCTACCTGTATCATACTTTACTTAGCTCTTTCTACGATTTGTACTAATCTCCATCTCTTTGTCTTGCTCAGTGGACGAGTTTCCATGATGAGTACAGTGTCGCCGATGTGAGCGTCATTGTTCTCGTCGTGAGCGTGGTACTTCTTTGTCTTCTGGACAAACTTACCATATATAGGGTGCTTCTCCTTGAACTTAGATGAAACGACGATAGTCTTGTCCATCTTGTCGCTTGTAACGACACCCTGTCTTTGCTTTCTTAAATTTCTTGCTTCCATTCTCGTATGTTTATTTATTACGCTGAGTAAGCTCGCCCTTCATGCGTGCGATGTCGTGACGCAACTTCTTAATTTGAGAATTGTCTGCAAGCGGAGAGATGTTGTGGTTGAACTTCATGTTTTCCAGGTTGGCAACCTCCTGCTTGATGCGGTCAGCGAGCTCTTCTGTAGTAAGTTCTCTAATTTCTGAAATTTTCATAATTAAGCGTTTTTGTCGTAATCACGACGTACAACAAATTTTGTAGTAGTTGGCAGTTTCTGCGCGCCGAGTCGGAGAGCCTCCTTGGCGATGTCGTAAGAAACGCCTTCAATCTCGAAAAGGATGCGTCCTGGCTTAGCAGGGAAGACATACATGTATGGGTCTCCCTTACCTTTACCCATTCGGACGTCTGCAGGCTTCTTAGTGATAGGCTTGTCAGGGAAGATGCGGATCCACACCTGTCCTTGACGCTGCATGTAACGTGTGATGGCCACACGGGCAGCCTCAATCTGTCGAGCAGAGATCCACTTAGTCTCGAGGGCCTTTATGCCGAAGCTGCCGAAGGCTAGCTCAGTACCTCTGTGAGAGACACCCTTCCAACGACCGCGACCTTTCTGCGGTCTTCTATATTTTTGTCTTTTTGGCTGTAACATAGTTAATATCTTCGATGTTCAGAGTCCGGCGCTAAAGCTCCGGAGCTCTGTCCAGATTATTTATTTGCGGTTATTAGACTTTCTGTTTCTGAAACGACGTCCGCCACCGTTGTTGTTTGGGCGTGCAGCCTCCTTCTGCTGAGAGAAGTTAGGAGTGAGGTCCTGCTTGCCGAACTTCTCGCCGCGGCAGATCCACACCTTGATACCGAGGAGACCAACCTTAGTGAGAGCCTCTGCGAGGCAGTAGTCGATGTCAGCTCGGAGAGTGTGGAGAGGAGTGCGTCCTTCCTTGTACATCTCAGAGCGGCTCATTTCAGCTCCGTTGAGACGTCCGGAAATCTGAATCTTGATACCCTCAGCTCCAGAGCGCATTGTGTTGGTGATGGCAGTCTTCACTGCACGGCGGTAAGCTATCTTACCTTCAATCTGGCGAGCGATATTGTTTGCCACGATGACAGCATCGAGGTCAGGGCGCTTCACTTCGTAGATATTTATCTGCACGTCCTTGTCAGTCACCTTCTTGAGCTCCTTCTTGAGAGCCTCCACCTGCTCTCCGCCCTTGCCGATGATGAATCCTGGGCGAGATGTGCAGATAGTGATAGTGACGAGCTTGAGTGTGCGCTCGATGACGATCTTAGAAACGCTTGCCTTAGCGAGGCGTGCGTTGAGGTACTTGCGGATTTTGCTGTCCTCGAGGAGGTTGTCACCAAAATCATTTCCGCCGAACCAGTTAGAATCCCAGCCTCTTACTATGCCGAGGCGGTTGCTTATTGGATTACACTTTTGTCCCATAACTTAGTTTTCTTCATTAGTTTTAGCGTCCACGAAGATGGTGATGTGGTTAGAACGCTTGCGTATTCTGTATCCACGTCCCTGAGGTGCGGGTCTCATGCGCTTGAGAGTAGCGCCTTCGTCAACAGTGATCTTTGAGATATATAGTTCTCCGCTTTCAGCCTTGCGGTCATTCTTCTG
Source organism: Bacteroidaceae bacterium (assembly GCA_016302435.1). GTDB lineage: Bacteria > Bacteroidota > Bacteroidia > Bacteroidales > Bacteroidaceae > Minthosoma. The sequence continues at coordinate 2,941 of JAEDNQ010000003.1, read as the reverse complement.
CTCCCAGTTTGCGATTGCAGAGTGAAGGGCCTTCTCGATGTCTCTTGCAGCGCTCTTGCTGTTGAACTTGAGCGTTGCGAGAGCTTTGTTCACTTCCATACCGCGTACGAGGTCAGCCACGTAGCGCATCTTTCGTGGTGAAGAAGGAACATCGCGAAGAATAGCGAAGTAGATATTCTTTTTGGCCTCTTTGATTTTCTCGGCCATTAGTCTTTTTCTTGCTCCCATTATGTATTGTTCTATTTAACTTGGTTTTACCCTGTTACATTATTACTTCTTTCTGTTGCCTGAGTGGCCGCGGAAAGTACGAGTAAGCGCAAACTCGCCGAGCTTGTGTCCTACCATGTTCTCAGTGATATAGACAGGGATGAATTTGTTACCGTTGTGCACCGCAATGGTATGTCCGACGAAGTCGGGAGATATCATTGAAGCGCGAGCCCATGACTTGATAACGCTCTTCTTTCCGCTCTCGTTCATGGCGAGGACTTTCTTTTCGAGCTTAACGTTGATGTATGGACCTTTTTTTAATGAACGACTCATATTCAGTTAACTTTATTACTTGTTACGTCTTTCGATAATGTACTTGTTTGACTGCTTCTTAGGCGCGCGAGTCTTGAGGCCCTTAGCGTAGAGGCCGTTGCGTGAACGTGGGTGTCCACCGGTGTGACGTCCTTCACCACCACCCATTGGGTGATCGATTGGGTTCATTACAACACCGCGGTTGTGTGGACGGCGTCCGAGCCAGCGGCTGCGACCTGCCTTACCTGAAGATTCGAGAGCGTGGTCTGAGTTGCTGACGCTTCCGATTGTAGCGCGGCAAACAGAGAGGACCTTGCGTATTTCGCCTGAAGGAAGCTTGATGACGCAGTACTTACCCTCACGTGAAGTTAACTGAGCGAAGTTGCCTGCTGAGCGTACCATCTTGGCACCCTGTCCTGGACGCAGCTCGATATTGTGGATTACAGTACCGACTGGTATGTTCTCCAGAGGGAGAGTGTTGCCGAGGTCAGGAGTAGCCTCTGGGCCTGACATGATAGTAGCTCCAACCTGCAAACCGTTAGGAGCGACGATGTAACGTTTTTCACCATCAGCGTAGAAGACGAGGGCGATGCGCGCAGAGCGGTTTGGATCGTACTCGATGGTCTTCACTGTTGCTGGAATTCCGTCCTTTTCTCTCTTGAAATCGACGATACGAATCAAGCGCTTGTGACCGCCACCTCTGTAGCGTACTGTGATGCGGCCTGAGTTGTTGCGGCCGCCTGTGCTGCGCTTACCGAAAACAAGAGTTTTCTCTGGTACTGATGTAGTAACATCATCGAACGTACCAATAGCCTTGTGCCTTTGACCTGGAGTTACAGGTCTGAATTTACGAATACCCATTATTATTAAATGTTACTATAGAAATCGATAGTTTCGCCTTCCTTGAGAGTCACGATAGCCTTCTTGAAGGCGTTTGTGCGTCCCTTGATCACACCAGCCTTAGTGTAGCGGCTCTTACGCTTGCCAGCGTAGTTCATGGTGTTGACTGAAACTACATTTACGTTATACTTAGCTTCTATTTCTTTCTTGATCTCTACCTTGTTGGCAGAAGGAAGCACAATAAAGCCGTACTTGTTCTCCTTCTCAGTGAGAGCTGTCATTTTCTCTGTGACGAGTGGTTTTACGATATATGCCATTGTGAACCTCCTTATTTGTTAAAAGTTTCGTCAATCTGGTTGAGTGCGCTTTCAGTGACAACGAGCACATTTGCGTTCATCACACGGTAAGTGTTTAGGTTGCAAGCAGTCATCACGTCAACGCGCTGTATGTTACGGACTGACAAATTTACGTTCTTTTTTACTTCTGACAAAACAATCAGGGTCTTCTTACCTTCAACTTTAAGATTATTTAACAGCTTAATGCCCTGTTTTGTCTTTGGAGCCTCGAAATCGAAGTCTTCAACGACAATGATGGCGTTCTGCTGAGCCTTGTAAGTGAGAGCGCTCTTGCGAGCGAGAGCCTTAACCTTCTTGTTGAGTTTGAACCAGTAGTCACGTGGACGTGGGCCGAAGACGCGACCACCTCCGCGTAGGAGTGGAGACTTGATGTCACCACGGCGTGCGCCGCCGCCACCCTTCTGACGGATGAGCTTGCGAGTAGAGCCTGTGATTTCGCTTCTTTCCTTTGATTTGTGAGTACCCTGTCGCTGAGCGGCGAGATACTGGTTTACTGCGAGGTAGATAACGTGGTCGTTAGGTTCGATTCCGAAGATTTCGTCTTTCAGAACGACCTTCTTACCAGTGTCCTCACCTTTGATATTTAATACAGAAACTTCCATTGCTTACTTCTTGATAATTACGATTGAACCTTTGCATCCTGGCACGCTGCCCTTGAGAAGAAGGAGGTTGTGCTCTGGAACTACTTTAATCACCTGAAGGTTGTGAGTGGTAACCTGCTCGTTGCCCATCTGGCCGCCCATTGGGACATTCTTGAACACGCGAGAAGGAGTGGCGCAAGCACCGATAGAACCTGGCTTGCGGAGGCGGTCATCCTGACCGTGTGTAGCCTGACCTACACCGCCGAAACCGTGGCGCTTAACGACGCCCTGGAATCCCTTACCCTTTGATGTGCCTGTAACGTCAACGTAATTAGTGTCGTTGAAGATTTCCACTGTGATTACATCACCGAGGTTGTGCTCCTCGTCATAAGTGAACTCGGCCAAGTGTCTCTTAGGAGTTGTACCAGCCTTCTTGAAGTGACCCATCATCTGCTTAGTGGTGTGCTTCTCCTTCTTGTCCATGAAGCCAACCTGAACAGCAGCGTAGCCATCCTTCTCAACAGTTTTGAGCTGAGTTACAACACAAGGACCTACTTCGATAACAGTGCATGGAAGATTCTTACCATCGGCACTGAAAACGGATGTCATTCCGATTTTTTTTCCAATTAATCCTGGCATTTCAAT
>JAEDNQ010000106.1 GCA_016302435.1 Bacteroidaceae bacterium | reverse complement strand
ACGTAACTGACGTTAATAACGTCTCTATATCCTCTCACCCTCAAAACCACTCTGCTTTGAACAAGATACTCACCATACTCGGCCCAACGGCGTGCGGCAAGACAGCCTTTGCCGCACACCTTGCCTATGACATGGGCGGAGAAATCATCAGTGCCGACAGTCGTCAGGTATACCGGGGCATGGACATCGGCACGGGCAAGGACCTGGCCGACTACCAAGTCAACGGCACTCCCATTCCCTACCACCTCATAGACATAGCCGAAGCAGGCACCCGATATAACGTCTATGAGTGGCAGCAAGGCTTTCTCGACGCCTACCAAGATATCACAAGCCGCGGCAGCACTCCTATTCTCTGTGGCGGCACAGGCATGTACATAGAGAGTGTCATCAAGGGGTACGAGTTCGACGGGCGCCAGTTTCCGCCCTTCGACTCACTCATCATAGGCCTGTCAATCAGCCGTGACCTGCGCAGAGAGAAGATAAGCAAGCGCCTGCGAGCCAGGCTTGAAGAAGGCATGGTGGACGAAGTGAGAGGGCTGATAGATAGGGGAGTGTCGACTGACCAGCTCATACGCTATGGTCTCGAATACAAATATCTGACCCTCTACCTCCTCGGCCGACTCGGCTACGACGAGATGGTGAGTCTGCTTGAGATAGCCATCCACCAGTTCGCCAAGAGGCAGATGACATGGTTCAGAGGAATGGAAGAGAGGAGAGGCATCAAGATACACTGGATAGACGTGTCGGTGCCGTTTGAAGAACGCATACAACAAGTAAAAGAATTATGGCAGAAGAAGGAAGGATAGGTATCATATACAGTCCGCATCTCGGACTCGACCAGTCGCAGAAGCGTTGGGGACTGATGCGCAAATACATGGAGCAGAAAGGTGTGAAGTTCGACTTTGTGCAGTCAGAAGAGTTCAGCTCTGTAGAGCGTCTCACCAAGATGATGTGCGGCAATGGCTACTCCACCATAGCGGTGGTGGGTGGCGACGGCTCTCTCAACAGTGCTGTCAATGCTGTCATGTCTTGCCGTGACACTTTGCCTCCCGATTTTGCTTTAGCTGTCTTGCCCAATGGGTCAGCCAACGACTTCGCCCGTTTTTGGGGACTCTCCGTCGAAGACTACAAACTGGCGGTGGACAGCATCATGGCGCGCCATGTGCGCAAGGTCGATGTCGGACGGTGTGTGTATATGGACGAAGGCATCCCGCAAGTCCGCTATTTCCTCAACTGCATCAATATTGGACTCGGGGCGCGACTCATAAAGACCACCAACGATGCGGCCCATATCATCGGCTCTACCAAACTGTCCCTCATCCCCGCTCTCATCAGCCAGATATTCGAGCGACAGCAGTTCGACCTGTCTATGAAGATAGACACAGAGGAGATAGAAGACACCTACATGTCCGTCTGCATAGGCAACTGCCACGGATATGGTCAGACTCCCAACTCTGTCCCATACAACGGCATGCTCGACATCTCTCTCATCACCCGACCACAGTGGTGGCAGCTCTTCGAGGGCTTCTGGCTGCTCGGCAAGGGCCGTTTCCTCAACTACAAGAATGTCCACCCTTACCGCTCAGACTACGTCGTCGTCAACAATGTGGACAAGGCACTCGTCTCTCTCGACGGACGTATGCTACAAGCCAAGTCGCCAGAGCCGATAAAGGTCAGCGTGCAAAAAGAAGCCATCAACTTTGTTGTGCCATTGGTGAAGTGAGAGACAGAAGCGTTGAGCACAAGGTGAAACAGTAAGCGCAGAAGCATACGGCCTATAGCTATGTGCTCCTGCGCTTGCAGTCTTAGTGGCTCTCTGATGTTGAAGCCCCTTATTTCGAACTTTTGCGCACCTACTTATTATCCGATATTGTTTATCTTCTCCAGATTTGCGTTGTCGATGATTTTTATTTTCTTTCCGTCGATAGCGATTATCTTCTCCTGGGCAAAGGCGGAAAGTGTGCGAATGGCATTGGAGGTCGTCATGTTCGACATGTTGGCCAAATCCTCTCGAGATAGGTATATAGACAATGTGGCACCATCCTCCTCCAGTCCGTAGTTGTCGCGCAAGAAGAGAAGCGACTCTGCCAGACGGCCTCTGATGTGCTTCTGTGTCAGGTTGACTGTTCGCTGGTCAGACATGCCAACCTCCACCGCAAGCTGCTTGATGAAAAACATCGCCAGCTTGCTGTTCTCCTTAATCCATTTCTCTATAAGGTCAACAGGTATGAGGCATACAGTGCTCTGCTCAAAGGCTGCAGCCGATGTCACGTAGTTCTGGTTGGCAAAATAAGCTCGGTAACCAAAGTACTCCACTGGCTTGATGACTCGTATGATCTGAGTGCGGCCGCCCACACCGTCCTTAAATATCTTCACCTTGCCAGTGATGAGACAGTGCAGCATCTGAGGCACCTCCCCGTCAGCATAGATGACCTCATTCTTCTTGAACTGCTGGATGGTCATGCTGTCCTTCAGCTCATCCTCCTGCTCGGGAGTGAGCATGCTGATGATGCCTTTCAGACAACTTATGGTTTCTGTAAATATGGTCGATTCCTTAATCTTCATTACCTAAAAATTCTTTTCTGATGCAAAGTTACGCACATCTCGTTAAATGACCAAGATTTTACCCCGAAAATCTGCTATTGAACATGTTTTTCGTTTCAAACCTGTTATTATTGACCTTTTTTTTAAAAAAAAATCCCTTTTAATTGTGTGAATGAAAAAAAACATCTAAATTTGAAGTGGATAAACCTAAATACAGTATAACTATACCTTAAAATACAACTATGAGTTATCTACGATTTGACAAAGCTCTGATGACAAATCTTCAGGAGTCACTGCCCAAGGAGATTCTCAGGACCAACAAGTCTGGTGCTTATTCTTGCTCGTCCATAGTCGACTGCAACACCCGCAAGTACCACGGACTGCTCGTTGTGCCCGTGCCCGAACTTGACGGCGAGAACCACGTCCTCCTGTCATCTCTTGACGAGACAGTCATACAGCATGGTGCACAGTTCAATCTCGGACTACATAAGTATTCGGGAAACGTGTACAGTCCCAATGGCCACAAGTACATACGCGCGTGCGAGTGGGAAAAGCTGCCTACAACATACTACCGTGTGGGCGGAGTGATATTGAAAAAAGAGAAGGTCTTCCAGCATTTCGAAAACCGTATCTTGATACGCTACACCCTCGAAGACGCCCATTCTGTCACAACCCTCCGCCTCCGTCCCTTCCTCGCCTTCCGCAATGCGGCAGAGTGTACACATGAAAACGCAGGAGCCAGCCGAGACTATTCCGCCATCGACCACGGAATAAAGACACGCATGTACCCTGGCTATCCTGAGCTCATGATGCAGCTCAGCAAGACCAACAACTTCGTCTTCGAGCCCAACTGGTATCGCGGCATAGAATACCAGAAGGAGCAAGAGTTAGGCTACGAGTACAAGGAAGACCTATATGTGCCAGGCTACTTCGAGTTCAACATCAAGAAGGGCGAGAGCGTCGTCTTCGCCGCAGGAGTCAGCGAACTCAAGGCCTCACAGCTCAAGAAAATCTTCGACCATGAGTATGAAGTCCATGTACCACGCACCAACTTCCAGTCGTGCCTCGTCAATGCTGCCCACCAGTTCCACTACGAGAAGGGTGGGGAACACTACATCATAGCAGGCTACCCTTGGTTCAAGTGCAGAGCACGTGACATGTTCGTTGCTCTCCCAGGCCTTACCCTCGCCATAGACGAGATTGACTACTATGAGCAGGCAATGGCCACAGCCGAGAAGGCCATCAACGACTTCATGGCTGGTAAGAAGTCCACCATCGAGATGTTTGAGATGGACAAGCCTGATGTGCTCCTATGGGCCGTATGGTGCATCCAGCAGTATGCACGCCTCGTCAGCCCTGAAGCCGCCAAGGACAAGTACGGCGAGCTTGTTGACCGCATCGTCAACTTCATAGCAGAGGGAGAGCACGAGAATCTGGAACCAAAGGAAAACGGACTCCTCTTCACCGACGGACGCGAGCATGCAGTAACATGGATGAACTCTGAGGTCAACGGACATCCCGTAGTGCCACGCTCAGGCTACATCGTAGAGATAAACGCTCTCTGGTACAACGCCCTCCTCTTCAACGCCGAACTCCTCCGTGCTGCAGGCCGAGAGGCTGACGCCGACAGATACACACAGATGGCTCAGCTCACAGGCACATCCTTCAAGGAAACATTCCTCAATCAGCATGGCTACCTCCTCGACTATGTCGACGAAGGCTACATCTCATGGTCTGTGCGCCCCAACATGCTCATCGCCTCATCACTCGAATACAGTCCGCTCACCACTCCTGAGCGCAAGAAGATACTCGACATCTGCACCAAGGAACTCCTCACTCCAAAGGGCATACGCTCCCTCTCTCCAAAGTCGGGAGGCTACAACCCCATCTATGCAGGAGGTCAGATGCAGCGCGACGCAGCCTACCACCAGGGCACAGTGTGGCCATGGCTCTCAGGCTTCTATCTCGAGACATCGCTCAAGGTCTACAAGCGAAGCGGACTCTCATGGGTCGACCGCTGCTTTGCAGGACTCGAAGAGGAGATGTTCTACCACTGCATAGGCACACTGCCCGAACTCTTCGACGGTAACCCGCCATTCTCGGGACGAGGAGCCATCTCGTTCGCCATGAACGTGGCAGCCGTGCTGCGAGTCAACAAGGTGCTGTCAAAATTCTATAATTATTAATAAAAGGAGGAAAAAGGAATATGAAAGTTTTAATGTTTGGCTGGGAATTCCCTCCCAAGATATACGGCGGACTCGCTGTCGCCTCATACGGCATAACAAAAGGCATGGTCGACGGCCAGCCCGACGCTGAGGTAACCTTCTGCCTCCCTAAACCCACAGGACAGGAGGAAAAGTTCCTGCGCATCATCGGCATGAACCAAGTCCCCATCGTCTATCGAGACCACGACTACGACTATGTCAAAAACCGCCTCCCCGACTACATGACCCCAGAGGAGTACTACAACTTCCGCAACCATATCTATGCCGACTTCTCCTACATGAACGTCAACGACATGGGATGCATGGAGTTCGCTGGCGGCTATCCTGGCAATCTGCACGACGAGATAAACAACTTCTCTATCATAGCTGGTGTCATCGCACGCTCAGAACAGTTTGACATCATACATGCCCACGACTGGCTCACCTATCCCGCAGGCGTTCACGCCAAGATGGTCAGCGGAAAGCCTCTCTGCATTCACGTCCACGCCACTGACTTCGACCGCTCCAGAGGCAAGGTCAACCCCACAGTCTACTCAATAGAGAAGAACGGAATGGACCATGCCGACTGCATCATGTGCGTCTCTGAGCTCACACGCCAGACAGTCATACGCGAGTACCATCAGGACCCACGCAAGTGCTTCGCCATACACAATGCCGTCTACCCACTCCCCAAAGACTACCTCGACATACCACGCGTCGACCACGGCAAGGAGAAGGTCGTCACCTTCCTCGGACGCATCACCATGCAGAAAGGACCAGAATACTTCATCGAAGCTGCCGACCTCGTGTGCCAGCGCTCTAAGAACATACGCTTCTGCTTTGCAGGCTCAGGCGACAAATACTGGGAGATGGTAGACCTCGCTGCCGCCAAGGGCATAGCCGACCGCTGCCACTTCCCGGGATTCCAGCGAGGCAAGGAAGTTTACGAATGCTACAAGGCGAGCGACGTCTTTGTCATGCCTTCCGTCTCCGAGCCCTTCGGCATCGCCCCTCTTGAGGCCATGCAGTGCGGCACACCGTGCATCATCTCCAAGCAGTCTGGCTGCGGCGAGATTCTCGACAAGGTCATCAAGGTTGACTATTGGGACATCAACGCCATGGCAGACGCCATCTACTCACTCTGCACCAACGAGGGCTTGCACCAGTACTTGGCAGAAGAAGGCCTCAAGGAAGTCGACAAGATCACATGGGTCAACGTCAGCCTGCGCATACGCCGACTCTACGACGAGTGCATCTGGGGCAAAGCATTCTGCGACCGCTCTTGGGAAGAAGTTGAAGCCATCCGCCGCGACATCGACCCAATGAAAGGCAGATAGCCATCGCCTTCCCCTCACAGAGAGATTATTCATACCTAATATCGCAAACATATAAAATAGAATAAACATAGAATCATGAAAAAGATTTGTCTTTATTTTGAGATTCACCAGATCATCCATCTCAAGCGTTATCGTTTCTTCGACATCGGCCGCGACCACTACTACTACGATGACTACGAGAATGAACGTTCTATCAACGATATAGCAGAGCGCAGTTACGTGCCAGCCCTGCAGACACTCATACAGATGTGCAAGGACTATCCTGAGTTCCGTGTGGCATTCTCCCTCTCAGGCTGCGGTCTCGAGCAGCTCGAGTTCCACGCTCCTCAGGTCCTCGACCTCCTTCAGGAACTTAATGCTACAGGACAGGTGGAGTTCCTCTGCGAGCCATACAGCCACGGTCTCGCCTCTCTCGCCAACGAAGAGAGCTTCGCCGCTGAGGTTAAGCACATGAGCGACACCATCTATGAGAAGTTTGGCAAGCGCCCAACCATCTTCCGCAACTCATCCCTCATCTACAACGATGACATAGGCGCACAGGTGGCAGCAATGGGCTTCAAGGGCATGATAACAGAAGGTGCGAAGCAAGTCCTCGGATGGAAGTCACCACACTATATCTACAGCTGCGCAGCCGATCCACGACTCAAACTCCTCCTCCGCGACATCAAGCTTTCAGAAGACATCACAGAGCGTTTCTCTCGCCAGGACTGGTCAGAGTTCCCACTATTTGCCGACAAGTGGCTTGACTGGATTGCCAGCACACCTGAAGGAGAAGACATCATCAACATCTTCGGCGAACTCGTCACCTTCGGCATCCTCCAGCCTCTCTCATCCAACATCCTCGACTTCCTCAAGGCCATCCCAGCCCTCGCCAAGGAGCGCGGCATCGGCTTCGCCCTCCCAAGCGAGATCTGCGAGCAGGAGAGCGTAGGCACCCTCGACGTGCCATACAGCATCTCATGGGTAGACGAAGAGAGAGACACTTCTTGCTGGCTTGGCAATGTCATGCAGCGCGAAGCCTTCAACAAACTCTATAGCATAGCCGACCGCGTGCGCGTCTGCGGAGATCGCCGCATCCAGATAGACTGGGACTCTCTTCAGGCATCCAACAACTTCCGCTTCATGACCACAAAGCCTGGTTACCAGTATCGTGGCATATACGACAGCCCATACGATGCCTTCACTAACTACATGAATATACTCGGCGACTTCATCGCTCGTGTCAACAACCTCTACGGCGGAGCTGACAACGAAGAAATCGACGGTCTCATCACTCTCATCAAGAATCAGGGTGACGAACTTGAAGCCAAGGACAAGGAGATAGAGCGTCTTCGCAAGAAGTTGGAGAAGTACAACCCAACAGAGTTTGAAGAAGAATCATCTGAAGAGGCTGAACCAAAGAAGGTTGCCAAGAAACCAGGCCGCAAGCCAAAGGCCAAGAAGGAATAAAGGTGGGTTCAAAGAAGAATTGTAATTGATAGAATCTACCTAAAGGTAATATCATAAGCCATTCAGGGGCACGTCGCATGACGTGCCCCTGTTTTCATGGTCGGAATAGCAGCCATCTTCACCCTTACTTGTCGGAACGAAAGGGCTTGCCATCCTGTGCGTTCGCGGTGTTCATATCAGGATGACAAATTAATCTGCCGCCAATAGTTTTTGCCACATGAAGACGATGGTGAATGGCGCAATATTGGCATTCGTGATTCTTTTTCTCGCAATACATCCGTTCTTGTAATTCCATTACCCATTATGTTGCCCAAAAATCGGATGCCAAGTAACAAAATAGGGGGGTATTTCTTTCTTTATGATAAAATTTTGTGTTTATATCACTTTTTTATGATGATATATTTGTGGGGAATGAAATAAATGTGTAAATTTGCCCTCAACTAAATAACGACAAAGAAATGAGAAAAATAAAGGTTTTGAACAACACTATCAACGCACCCTCTATGTTCGTTGATTTTAATCAACCTCACACGTTCATGTTGACGTGGGGGTATGTGTTCTATTCTGAGTCCTTCTCTCGTAATTATTGTCATTCTTTTGTGTTTTATCCCATGCGC
>JAEDNQ010000105.1 GCA_016302435.1 Bacteroidaceae bacterium | reverse complement strand
CATACAAACTGAAAACATAAAACTGAACAAAGTCCAAAGAAAGAAGCGTGAAACATACATTATTATATATATTCGTCCTCTTCATAATCTGCATGGTAGCAGTATCGTGCTCGGTAGAAAGATTCATACCCGAAGACCGATATATGCTCAAGGGCATGGAGGTCGACTGCCAGGACGAGGAGGTGATGAAGGAGTTTCATCTGGGCGACTACATCACTCAGCGCACGAACACTAAGTGGTTTGGAGTGAAAGTACCCTTGATGATCTACAAACTCGGAGGCACCGACACATCCAAGTCAGCTTGCCGCTTCATGCGTAAGTTAGGACAAGCGCCTGTGCTCTATGACAGTGCGAAGGCAGGCAGAACAATGGACGACATCACCCGTGTGCTCAACAATGCCGGCTACATGAAGGCAGGCGTGACGGAGCATAACAGCGTCAAAGGAAAAAAGATGAATGTGCGCTTCGACGTAGAACCAGGCGTGCGCTACACCATTCGCCACATAAGCCGCAGAGTGGAAGACGACAGCTTGAGAGCCCACATCATGGGCAGAGACACACTCCTTTCGCTGCTCAAGCGAGGAGCACCCTTCGATGTCAACACTCTCAACGGCGAGCGAAACAGGATAGCCAACATGCTGCGCAGCAACGGTTACTATAAGTTCAACAAAGAGGACATACGCTTCGACGCCGACACGGCACGCGGCTCAGCAGAGGTGGATGTGCGCATGACGCTCAAGCTCCACCAGAAGGACGGACGTTCACAGGCACGCAACCACACTCGCTATAAAGTGGGCAACGTGTACTTCTACACCGATGTGCCATCGCTTGAGGGCAAACTCGACACAGTGGCACACGATGGCTACTTCTTCATCAGCAGCGGAGAAAAGCACTTCCGCGACAAAATGCTGATGAGCCACCTTATGATAAAGCCACGCACCATCTACAACGACAACATGATGCGCCGCTCCTACACCAACTTCACCCGTCTGCCAGCCATCCTCTATTCGGCCATAAACCTTGACGAGCGCACAGGCACAGACACACTCGACTGCCGAGTGACTCTGACACATGCCAAGCCACACGTCATAGGCTGCGAGGTGGAGGCTACCAACACTGCAGGCGACCTCGGAGCAGCTCTATCCGTATCATATCAAAACAAAAACCTCTTCCGCGGCTCAGAGACCTTCACCTTCAAGCTGCGCGGCGCCTATGAGGCCATCACAGGGTTAGAAGGCTATGAGGGCGACAACTACACGGAGTTCGGAGCTGAGTCGTCCATCACCTTCCCTGAACTCCTTTTCCCCTACATCTCGCGCGACTGGAGCATGAGACACAATGCCTCGTCGGAAATAAACCTGCAGTACAATCTGCAAAACCGCCCCGAATTCCACCGCCGTGTGCTCACTGCCGCATGGCGCTACAAGTGGCAGAGCCGCAACCAGAAGACCCAGCACCGTTTTGACCTGGCAGAGATAAGCTATGTCTACATGCCCTGGATTTCGTCCACCTTCAAGGAGCAGTACCTCGACTCCTTAGGCAAGACGAACGCCATCCTCCGCTACAACTACGAGAATCTGCTCATCACCAAGATGGGATACACCTATACATACAACTCCCTCGGTGTGCGCGAACAGACCTACGGAAAGAATGCCTACACCGTGCGCTTCAACATAGAGACATCAGGCAACCTGCTCAACCTCGCCACCCACATGGTACGCGGCAAGCGCAACGACATCGGCCAATACACCTTCTGCGGCATAGCCTATGCACAGTACGTCAGAGGAGATCTCGATTTGGCCAAAAGCAAGAGAATAGGACAAAACTCCTCCGTAGCCTTCCACGCCGCTCTCGGCATAGCCTACCCCTACGGCAACTCCGACCAGCTGCCCTTTGAGAAACGCTACTTCGCCGGCGGAGCCAACAGCGTCAGAGGATGGTCCGTGCGCTCGTTAGGCCCCGGCACATACAACGGACAGGACAAGGGCATCAACTTCCTCAATCAGTCTGGCGACATAAAGCTCGACCTCTGCATCGAATATCGAGCCAAACTCTTCTGGAAACTGAGCGGAGCCGCCTTCATCGACGCCGGCAACATCTGGACTATCCGCCGCTACGACGACCAGCCAGGAGGAGAATTTCAGTTCGACACCTTCTGGAAACAGATTGCTGCCAGCTACGGAGTGGGACTCCGCATGGACGCCAACTTCTTCATCGTCCGCTTCGATGCGGGCATGAAAGCAGTGAATCCGGCCTTCAATGGAAGAGAGCAGTTCCCCATCACCCACCCTAACTTCGACCGCGACTTCGCCTTCCATTTTGCCGTCGGATTGCCATTCTGATGACGCTATTCGACTGTCAAGAGGACAATATGCGTGCCAATATCCACATTGGTGCCACACTATGGCCACAAATCTGAAATATTTCTATTAACTTTGCATTTGGCATCATGTGCTTCCTTCTGTCAAAAAGCTAAGACAAACCACGGCTCACATAGCAGTAGTTTGTTGAAAAAGGGCAGACACGAGCAGCCGCCAACAAACAGCAATAAAACAATAAAAACAACAACATACACTCATGTACAGAACACACACCAATGGAGAACTCCGTCTCTCCGACACAGGCAAAGAGGTGACGCTGGCAGGATGGGTACAGCGTTCACGCAAGATGGGCGCTCTCACCTTCATCGACCTGCGCGACCGCTACGGCATCACCCAGCTCGTCTTCAACGAAGACACCAACAAGGACCTCTGCGAGAAGGCCAACAAGCTCGGACGCGAATATGTCATTCAGGTGACAGGCATCGTGGCTGAACGCTACAGCAAAAACCAGAATCTGCCCACGGGCGACATAGAGATAGAAGTGAAGGAACTGACCGTCCTCAACGAGTCTGTCACACCACCCTTCACCATCGAGGACAACACTGACGGCGGCGACGACCTGCGCATGAAGTACCGCTACCTCGACCTTCGCCGCTCAGCCGTGCGCAAGAACCTCGAGTTGCGCCACCACTTCTGCATAGCCGTGCGCAACTACCTCTCCCGTCTCGGCTTCCTCGAGGTGGAGACACCTATGCTCATCGGTTCCACACCTGAGGGCGCACGCGACTTCATCGTGCCTTCACGCATGAACCCCGGACAGTTCTACGCCCTTCCACAGTCGCCTCAGACACTCAAGCAGCTGCTCATGGTAGCAGGCTTCGACCGCTACTTCCAGATAGTGAAGTGCTTCCGCGATGAAGACCTCCGCGCCGACCGCCAGCCAGAGTTCACACAGATAGACTGCGAGATGTCGTTCGTCACCCAGGAAGACATCATCCAGACCTTCGAAGGCATGGCCAAGCACCTCTTCAAAGAACTGCGCGGCGTGGACATCGAAGGTGACTTCCTCCGCCTCCCATGGATAGAGTGCATGAAGCGCTTCGGATCCGACAAGCCCGACATGCGCTTCGGCATGGAGTTTGTCGAGCTCGACGACGTGCTGAAGAAAGGCACATTCGCCGTCTTTGACAGCGCGGCATACATCGGCGGTATCTGCGCCCCAGGCTGCGCCACCTACACTCGCAAGGACATAGACAAGCTGACCGAATGGGTGAAGCGCCCACAGATAGGAGCCAAGGGACTCGTCTACGCACGTGTGCAGGAAGACGGCACAGTAAAGTCATCCGTCGACAAGTTCTACTCTCAGGAAGACCTTCAGGCTCTCAAGGAAAAGATGCAGGCAGCCCCAGGCGACCTCATCCTCATCCTCTCTGGCGACGACGCCATGAAGACACGCAAGCAGCTTTGCGAATTGCGTCTGGAGATGGGAGACCGCTTAGGACTGCGTGACAAGAATAAGTTCGCCCTCCTCTGGGTCACAGAGTTCCCTATGTTCGAATGGAGCGACGAGGAGCAGCGCCTCATGGCCATGCACCACCCCTTCACCCACCCCATGGACGAAGACATCCACCTTCTCGACACCAACCCAGCCGCTGTGCGCGCCGACGCCTACGACATGGTGTGCAACGGCATCGAGGTGGGCGGCGGCTCTATCCGCATCCACGACCCCAAACTGCAAGCCAAGATGTTTGAGATTCTCGGCTTCACTCCCGAGAAGGCTCAGGAGCAGTTCGGCTTCCTCATGAACGCCTTCAAGTACGGCGCCCCACCACATGGCGGACTCGCCTACGGACTCGACCGCTGGGTGAGCATCTTCGCCGGACTCGACTCCATCCGCGACTGCATAGCCTTCCCAAAGAACAACAGCGGACGCGACGTCATGCTCGACGCACCATCATTCGTCGACCAGAAGCAGCTTGACGAAGACTACATAGCACTCAATCTGCCCAAGGAGGACTAAGAGAGGATGGACATCACTTTCTTCAGCCTCGGCAGCGGAAGCTGCGGCAACTGCTACTATCTATCCACAGGAACCGACGCCATAATCATCGATTGCGGCGTCGGTATCCGTCGTTTTAAGAAACACCTCTCCGAGTACGGCATGAAGCTCGGCTACATCAAGGCCCTGCTCATCACCCACGACCACTCCGACCACATCAAGGCGGCAGGCAAGATAAGCAAGGAATACCATCTGCCCGTCTACGCCACACCGCTTGTCCATCAAGGCATGGACAACAGCTGGCAAAACTCAGTCAAGGTGCCACAGGAACTGAAGCGGACAATAGCCTTCGGAGAGACTTTTGAGATAGGACCCTTCTCTGTCACACCCTTCCCCGTACCTCACGACGCATCGGAAAACACGGGCTACAGCATCGAAGTGGGCGGAGAGACCTTCACCATCATGACCGATGTGGGCGAAGCCACCGACACCGTCAAGCGCTACATAGCCCTCAGCTCCCACCTCGTCTTTGAGTCCAACTACGACGACACCATGCTCCAGCAGGGACGATACCCCGCTGTGCTCAAGACACGCATCGCCAGCGGTCACGGCCACCTCTCCAACGCCAAGGCAGCACAAGCCCTCGCCGACAACATGTCCGACCGCCTGCGCCACGTCTGGCTCTGCCATCTGAGCGAAGAGAACAATCTCCCCGAGATAGCCCTCGAAACGACTGCAACAGCTCTCAAGCAGAGAGAAAAAGCAGGCGAAGAAGAAGTCAAGGTCGACGTGTTGAGACGCACTATCCCTACAGGTCCTTTCCGCCTCTGAACAGGGGCGCAAGTAACTTCTCCAAACGACCTCAGAAAGTAGCAAAAGGGATTTATACGCCCCTATTTATCAAAGCAAATTCATAATAAACTATAAATAAAATCTGATTATTCGGATTTTTTTAGTACCTTTGCATATCTTTTCGACATTCACGGAAAGTACACACAAAGAATGAAAGCCAAGAAAGTACTATTTATCACAACGGGAATAGCTCCCTTCGTACAGGAAGAGAAGACTTCACTCAAGGGACGCATTTTGCCACAGACCATCCAAGAGTATGGCCACGAGATACGTACCTTCACTCCAAAGTGGGGAACTATCAACGAACGCCGCAACCAGTTGCACGAGGTCATCAGACTCTCAGGCATGAACCTCATCATCGATGACACCGACCACCCACTCATCATCAAGGTAGCATCGCTGGCCTCTGCACGCATGCAGATATACTTCATCGACAACGATGACTACTTCAACAAGCGAGGCATCATAGCCGACAAAGAAGGCAAAGAATACGAAGACAACGGCGAAAGAGCCATCTTCTATGCCCGCGGAGTACTCGAGACAGTAAAGAAACTCAAGTGGGCACCAGACATCATCCACTGCCACGGATGGGCTGCAGCACTGGCTCCGCTCTACATCAAGACGACATACCAGGACGAACCATCATTCAAAAATGCCAAAGTCGTCATGGAAGTGTCAG
This sequence comes from Bacteroidaceae bacterium, assembly GCA_016302435.1. GTDB lineage: Bacteria > Bacteroidota > Bacteroidia > Bacteroidales > Bacteroidaceae > Minthosoma. The sequence continues at coordinate 2,322 of JAEDNQ010000105.1, read as the reverse complement.
CAAAAGAGTTTAATGCCGACATGGGAGTCGAATGCGCCAAATACGTTGAGTACAAGGAAACTCACTACGACGACATCAAAGACATCTGCTCAGAAGCCTACACCCACACTGAACTCGAAAAAGTGGGAGTCAAGTTCGCCGATGCCGTCATTGTCGAAGATACCGATGTCGACCCTTCCATAATCGAGTATGCAAAGTCGCTCGGACGCCCAGTGCTTGACCCCGTACAGGGAGATTCGTTCAACAAGGAGTATAGCGAATTTTACGAGTCACTGTATGAGTAAAGGGTTAACGGGTTAATGGGTTAACAATACATCCACAATGAAGATAAAGCAACTACTTACAACGGCAGCCGTGGCCCTGTGCCTCCTCTCCTGCGACGACAATACAGATTCGCTCGGTGTGGACATGATGCCCATAGGCGACCTTGTCTCCAACGAATACAAGAACTACTCCGTGTCCACCTCGTCCTATGCCGTAGGCGATGCCGTCCTGGCACGTACCGAACGTTCCTACATAGGCCGATACACCGATGCCGAGACAGGCACCACCGTCAAGAGCGACTTCCTCTGCCAGCTCTACTGCGGCGAAAACTTCGCCCTGCCAGCCAAGATAGAAAATGACTCCTGCACGAGGCTCGACCTGCGCCTCTTCATCCCAGAGTTTGTGGGCGACTCGCTCGCTTCCTTCAAGCTCAGCGTCTACGAGCTCAACAAGCAGCTCGACCCCAACGAGGACTACTACACCAACATCGACCCCTCGAAGTTCTGTGACTTGTCGGCCGAACCGATAGCCACCAAGTGGTACACCATCAGCGACCGCACCATCACCGACTCCGCCCGATGGTCCTCCGACTACAGCAACAACATACGCATCAGCCTCCCCACCGAGATAGGCACCAAGATCCTGCGCGACTACCGCTCCCACCCAGAGCACTTCGCCAGCACAGCCACATGGCTCCAGAGCGGCAACCCCTGCAGCAAGGGGCTCTACTTCAAGCTCGACTATGGCGACGGAGCAATGGCATACATCGACATAGTCCAGTTCAACATCTACTTCAACTATTTCGACGAGGACTACCAGAAGGACACGCTCGGAGTCTGCTCCTTCGCTTCCACCGATGCCGTTGTCAAGGCAACACGATTTGAGAATACCAACCTCAATATCCTCATGGACGACGAACAGGCCACATACCTGAAGACACCGGCTGGCATCTTCACCATGGCAACAATACCTGCAGAAGAAATCAACACGCAAGACACTATCAACTCTGCCAAGCTGACCTTCACGCGCTACAACGACACGACTCATGAGAAATTCAAGCTCCACATTCCCCAAACCGTGCTGCTTGTGCGCTTAGACGACTACCTCGACGGATTCTTCGAAAACTACCAGGTCAACAACAGCCGAGATTCCTACCTCACCTCCTTCAACAGTTCCACCAACACATACACTTTCAACAACATAGCCCGCCTCCTCACCACCATGGTCAATGAACGCAAAGAAGGCAAAGCATCGGCCAACTGGAACAAGGTGCTCCTCATTCCCGTCAAGACGACCAAGGACTCCAGCGGCAACATCGTCAAGCTCAACCACGACTTCGACATGGGCTACACGAAGCTGGTAGGAGGAAAGGACGACAAGGTGACTATGGAAGTTCTGTACTCTAAGTTCAGATAGTATTCTTCCCCCGTTTAGGGAAGTTCTCCGAATAGAATACCATCACACTCCACTTCCGAGAGCACATGCACAAACAGTAAAGAAGAGGCACCTACGCCTCTTCTTTTTATTTTAGGGGTATACGACTATCCGAGGGGTGCATTATCTGTGCGCCCGGGGTTTCGCATTCGCCCTGACTGTTCGTGCAAGTGAGAGCAGAGCATCAAGCTTGCCTTGAATGCTATGCCGAGCGCAGCCGAACTTGTCGGAACGAAAAGGGCAAAAGCGTAACACCTACCTTCTCATGCATCAAGGTATCACACAATCCTTACAAAAATAATACTGCGCGCCCACTTAGTATTAAAAAAAGTAAAAATACTGCTGTTTTCTCTTCCTTTTGTATCTCTTTCAAAAAAAACATATAACTTTGCATTCGCATTTGGTTCTCCCCCTTATAGATAATACCATGAGGAAACGGAGCTAAGATGGGAACGCAGTGCAAATCTGCGACATTACCCGATGCTGTAAATCCTTTTTTAGGCCGACCAATAGTGTCACTGGATAGCAAAACACACGAGTTTGCAGATGTCTGGGAAGACCGTGTCGGTGAGGATAAGTCAGAAGACCTGCCATTTGCCAGTAGTAACATGTGTCTGCGGGACT
>JAEDNQ010000104.1 GCA_016302435.1 Bacteroidaceae bacterium | reverse complement strand
CTACCTCTGTAGCATTCTGCTCTGCATGAAGTCTTCGAGTATGATGGTGGCACTTATCTTGTCGACGAGAGCCTTGTTCTGCCTTGCCTTTTTGCCAATGCCGCTTTGCAGCATGGCCTGGTGAGCCAGCACAGACGTGAAGCGTTCGTCGTAGTAGGTCACTTCCTTGTCGGGAAAGAGTTTTTTGAGGCGGAAGAAGAAGGGCTCTACACGCTTCATGTTTTCGCTGTTCTCTCCGTTGAGCTGTGTGGGTTTGCCTACGACGATGGTTGACACATCTTCCCGGGACACATAGTCCAGAATGTATCTCTCCAGATCCTTGGTGTCGACCGTGTCGAGAGCTCCTGCTATGAGCTGCATGCTGTCCGTGACAGCCAGTCCTGTGCGTTTCTGTCCGTAGTCTATAGCGAGTATTCGTGCCATGAGGAGGAAAGGGGGTAAAAATGATGAATAAGCTTTTTTGAGAGTCCTAATACCACTTGACAGAGCCTGAGTAGCTGGACTTCTTGTCATACTTGAGAGCGTCAGTCAGCGTGCTGGCATTAGCCCGGAGCGAGATGTGGTAGCTGGTGTAAGTGCCGAAGACGAGTCCGCAGTTTACATTGAAGCAATGCATGTCGCGCGAGATGCTGACCGTCGTCATGGAAATCTTGCTTGTGGTGAAGTCCCATCCTGAGGAGAAGCTGCAGTTCCAGTTGGTCGACAGTCGGAGGCTTCCTGAGAAGTTCATGTTTTGTGTGAACTTGTATGGGTATCTCATGCTCTTCACGTTGATGTCCTTCGAGCGGTCCTCTGCCATTGTTATGCCGTAGGAAATGGAGAACGACCAAGGCATGTCAAACTTCATGTATCCGTCCTTGTCCAAGCCATCCTCGTTATATTTCGAGTCCTTCGGCTTAGCCTCAGAGTCCTCGTTCGTCTCAAGCGACAGCTCCTCATCCTCCTCTTCCATGTCGTCCATGTCCGCGTCGGCAGTGGTGTCCTCCGTCTCTTCCACATTCTTGCCGAAGAGTTTCAGTATGGACGTGCGGATTTTCTTGAAGCTTTGGTTGTTGAAGGTGTAGGAGAGGTTCTTCGACATGCCCTGGAATCGTCCAAATCTGCCATACGACCATTCTGTCCTGTTGCCCACGACGACGTTGCCGTTCTTGTCAAACTCGTAGGCGTAGGTGGCAAAGACAGCATTCATGTTGAAGGTCGTCTTGCCCCACTTGAGGCGGAGTCGAGTAGACAGGTTAGACCATGGCTGTCTCTTGGCAGCCATATTGTAGGAGAGAGAGGCGCCAAGTTCGTCGATGATGCTTATCTTCTTCAGGCTGTCGTCCTTGTTGAGAATCTTAGCTTCAATGTTGTTAGACATGTCGAAGCTGACCATACCCGTCTTGCCCTTCGATGGCGATCCATAAAGCGAACCTGCATAAGGAGAGTAGGAGACGAGACTCACGTTGCCCTCGAGGTCAGTCTTTGTATACGTGTCCCAATATCCCCACTTGCTGTCCCCGAAGTCGGGAGCATAGCTGAAGCTGACAGTAGGCGTGAAGACGTGTCGCACCATGTTGAGCTTCTTTCCGAACACTTTCGGGTTGGGCTTGTAGAAGCCGTAGAGCTTCGTGTTGGCCGAGAGCGAAAGATTGAAGTCGAAGACACGGTTGAAACCGTAGATGGTGTCTTTGACGGCTGTCTGCCTCTCAGTGTCCCACGACTGCACCACTTTGTTGGTGTACCATCTCTCAGTATAGTTGAAAGTAGGGGTCACGTTGACGTATTTGAGCACATTGAACGATGCCGACACAGGTATGCTGTGCTTCATGCCGTTTCGCCAGTCCTTGATGAGCGACGAGTGCATGAGCTTGTCCTCCTTGGTGCTTATGCTGTTGGAGAGCGTTCCCGTATAGTTCATGCTTATCTTCTCATACCATCTCTCCTTGCCTACCGCATGCTTTCGTTTGAAGGGGTAGAAGCGTGAGAGCGAGATGGAGAGAGAGGGGAGCGTGAGAGCTATGGTGGAGTCCCTCATGTTCTGCGAGATGTTGAACGAGCTGGAGAGCGACAATCCTATTTTGCGGAATGTGTGGGAGTAGCTGACGGACGATGTGCGTGTGCTCTGGGCGTAGGAAGTGGGGTTGTAGAGAGAAGAGAGGTTATTCTTCTCATACGACTGTGTGGCAAAGTTGACGCTTGCGGAGAAGGAGCTGTTGGGCGAAGCCTTAGAGTCCGTCCTGTGGCTCCATTGCACCTTGAAGTTCTTCGTCACGGAGTAGTCGGGCATGTTTTTCTCCCCCTCCTTCGTCACCTGGTAGTTGAAGTAGAAGTTGCCGTTGTACTTATATCTCTTCTTGTACGTCGTCTGCGCTCCTATACCCCAGGAGCCCTTAGTGAATATCTCTCCTGTCAGCTTGAGGTCCATCATGTCGCTAAGGGCGAAATAGTAGCCACCGTCTCTCAGGTAGAAGCCTCGGGTGGACTCGTCTCCGTAGGTAGGCATGATGAAGCCGCTGGAGTAGGAGCTTGTCATGGGGAAATAGGCAAACGGTATGGCTATGGGGAGCGGAACGTCCTCCACCACGAGCCATGCAGGTCCGGAGAAGACATCCTTGCCAGGCCGTGCCTTTGCGCGAGAGAGGGCTATGTAGAAGTGGGGGTGCTCTTCGTCGCAGGTCGTGTAGCGACCGTGGCGCAGGTACATCTCGTTGTCAGCACCCTTCTTGGAGTCTTCGGAGGTGAGGAATCCGTCCTCCTGAGCCGTGTACACATTGCGTATGAAGCCCTTTTTCGTCTCAAAGTTGTAAGACATGTTCTCCGACTTATACTCCTCTCCTCCGTCCTTGAAGATAGGCAGACCAAACTTGTTGCCGAGAGAGTCCAGTCCGTAGATAGCATGTACGGTTGAGCTGTCTATGTTCATCTTGATGTTTTCCGACGTCAGCTCTATCTTCTGATACTTGACGTTGGCATCGCCAAAGAGGAAGGCATTCTTGCTACCCATGTACATGAGCATGGAGTCCTTAGCCTGGTACACCACGGGAGCTTCGAGCGCGCTTTTCTTCTGGTGCTTTCGTATGGAGTCTTCAGCGGCAGCTATGGAGTCGTTCCACTGTGTGGCCTTTGGGTTTCCGCCCTGGCTTATGCCATGCTCTTTGTCAAACGATTTCTTCAGCGAGTCAAGCTGGCTGAGCAGAGTGTCGGCAGCCGTGGCCTCGACCTTCACCTTCACAGAGTCTTCCGATGTGCTGTCCGTCCTTACAGACACAACATCAATGTGGTCGGCAATTCTTGGTGATTTGCCGACCATCGTATTATTAAAAGCCGTCATTGAAAGGACTGTCGCAATGACAGAAAACGACGCTATGATTCTTTGCATTCTCATATATCAGTGCAAAGTTAGTCATTTTTTGCCAAACACACGTCAATTTTTGGCCTTGAATTTATTCAAAAGATGATTTTAATCGAATATTTCAGACCATTTAACAAAACGAGCCGCTCCATCGTCACCAAACTTGGCAATTGAGCGCAGAGCTTTCTCCATGGTCTTTTCCTGGCCGAGCTTCGTTTTTGAGAAGAACTTGTCGGCATAGCAGATGATCATTTCCTCTATGGTCTCAGGCAGAAAGTCCTGATGGGGCAGAGGCAGATGGCGTTCCTCTATCTGAGCCAGAGTGATGCCGGCACCAGTATGGCGCTCACACACTCGTGCATGGCGTGGGAAGCCTTCTTTTCTCATTATGTCAGCCCCTTCCACTCCGTGGCGGATGTAGGGTTCGGTTCCGAAGCACATGATGCCGTCAGCATCACATCGGAAGATGCCGATGTCGTGAATCATGGCAGCTTCTTCTACAAACTGTCTGTCCGCGCCCAGTTCGGGATGCGCATCAACGATTCTCAAAGCCTTGTCGGCGACTTCTCTGCTGTGTTGGCAGAGGATATGTTTCAGTTTGTTGTCTTCTGGGTAATATTTGTCTATGATGCTCTGGTAGTCCATGTTGTGATGTTGGTGGTGGGTTAAGAATGTTTATGAAGCAGAAAAACACACCAGGAATATTATTGGTTGATGAGGAAACTGGCAGACTCGTCGGTATGAAAAGCTCACAGGTAGAAGTCCTGGGTGAGCTCAGCATACTCATCTGAGCGTTGGCAGCCCGCGGAATAAAGAGTGAGCACACTGGCATCGGAGGCTGCCGCATGACGCCCGAACTCAAGCAGGCTTCGCTTGAAAGGCTTCCTCTCCGTCGACCTCACGTCTGTACGTCTCAACAGATAGAGTCCGTGGAGAGCGCATGATCCTACGAATGCCGCCGAGGACGAGTAGGGAATGATGACTGCAAATAGACCATCCTCATTGAGCAGCTTGCTGGCTCCACCTATCAGAACCTCAAAGGGCAAAGAGCTCGTGTGTCGGGCATTGTCCCTTGCTGAGTTCCCACTCAGAGTGTCTTCAATGTAAAAAGGTGGATTTGAGACTATTAAATCATATCTCTTGAAGTCCTTGTTTAAACTCTTGAAGTCCTTGTCTGAACTCTTGAGATTCTTGTCATGTCCATTGAAGTCCTCTCCCATAAGGCAGAAGTCCTGTTTGCAGACATGGATGCGGTCGGCAAAGACCGATGCCTGAGCATTGCAAGCAGCCTGAGCCACCGAATCGTCGTGGATGTCGATAGCATCCACATGGCTGCCCTCAAATCTCTGGGCGAGCATGAGCGCTATCAGCCCAGACCCCGTGCCGACATCGAGGATGGCCATGGGCGAGCCGTCTTCTCTCAAGCCTTTGCCAGCCCACGCCCCCAACAAGACACCATCCGTCCCGACCTTCATGCTGCTGCGGTCGTGACAGATGGTGAATCGCTTGAAGTTGAAATACGGATTTGGCATATTTCAGATGGAATAACTGCTGTTTTATGCGTTTCAGATGGGTAATTAGACCTTTTTACAGCCTATTACGTTACTAAAACTGGAAGTAGTCCTTTGCGTTGTTGTACGAGATGTCCTCTATCATCTGGTTCACTCTCTCAGCCTCATAGCCCACGTAAGGTATCTCACCGTTCTCAATGTCGGTGGCGACAAGGTTGCAGAGGATGCGGCGGAAGTATTCGTGGCGTGGATAAGAGAGGAAAGAGCGAGAGTCGGTAAGCATGCCGACGAAGCGGCTGAGCAGACCTAAGAGCGAGAGGGCATTCATCTGCTTTGTCATGCCGTCCTTCTGGTCGAGGAACCACCAGCCAGAGCCCCACTGTATCTTGCCCGGACACGAACCGTCCTGGAAGTTGCCAAGCATTGTGGCGAGCACTTCGTTGGCACATGGGTTGAGGTTGTAGAGGATGGTCTTGGCCAACTTGCCCTCAGCGTTGAGACGGTCAAGGAACTTGCTGCACTTCTTTGCCGTATTGAACTCACCTATAGAATCAAATCCAGTGTCTGGACCCAAGAGCTTGAACATCTTGCTGTTATTGTCACGGATAGCACCATAGTGGAACTGCTGTGCCCATCCTGCCTCAGCATCCTGGACAGCAAAGATGTACATCATAGCCGACTTGAACTTCAGCACTTCCTCCTCCGTAGGCACGCCACCGTTGTAGACCTTATTGAAGATGGCGCTTATCTCCGCGTCGGTATAGTCCTCGGCATAGAACTCCTCTATGCCGTGGTCAGACAGTTTGCAGCCCATGGAGGCGAAGAAGTCATGACGGTTCTGGAGAGCGTCGACATAGTCGTTGAAGCCGTTGATGCTCACACCGCTCACTTCCGCAAGCTTGTCCACATAAGCCTTGAAGTTGGCAGGCACCTCTACAGCCATAGCCTTGTCTGGTCGCCAGGCAGGCAGCATGCGAGTCTCCATGGTTGGGTCAGCAGCCACTGCCTTGTGATATTCGAGGCTGTCCACAGGATCGTCTGTAGTGCAGACCACCTTCACGTTGTAGTGCTTCATCAGACCGCGAGGAGTGAACTTAGGGTCATTCTTTATCTGCTCGTTGCAAGCGTCGAAGATGGCGCGAGCATTCTCAGGATTGAGCGTCTCGTTGATGCCGAAGGCCGTCTTGAGCTCAAGGTGAGTCCAGTGGTAGAGAGGATTGCGGAAAGTGTAGGGAACAGTAGCAGCCCACTTCTCAAACTTCTCCCAGTCGCTCGTGTCCTTGCCAGTGCAGAAGCGCTCTTCCACTCCGTTGCTTCTCATGGCGCGCCACTTGTAGTGGTCACCCCCGAGCCATATCTGAGTGATGGACTCAAATCGTTTGTTCTCCGCCACCTGCTGAGGCACGAGATGGCAGTGGTAGTCTATGATGGGCATCTTAGCCGCATGCTCGTGATACAACGTCTTGGCAGTCTCGCTCTGCAACAAGAAGTCATCGTCCATAAATGGTTTCATTGGTCAGTCAAGAATTTTAAAAGTTATACAATTTAAAAAAAATCTTCATTCGCATGGTTCCGCCCGAGCACCCGCATGCAGCAGGCCAGACAGTCCCTTGGCTCTAATGTTGTGCAAATGTAGCACTATTTTTTCATCTGTTTGTTCAAAAAACAAAAAAATCACGACTTTCAACTCATCTTTTTCACCTAAACGCTTTTTCCTTTCACCAAATGAGCGTATCTTTGCAATGCCTAAGCACCCTTGCCCCCTCTCTTCAAAGCCGTCCTTTCCCGACTCCCGAAGAAGGCAAGGCACATGAAGCGCACATATTCATCACACAAATATATAACTTTATATAACTAAATTAACCAATATGTCACTCAAAGCACTTAACGCGCGCACAGCCCCCAAAAGCCATGCGCCTGAGAGAATCATCCAGTTTGGCGAAGGAAACTTCCTCCGCTGCTTCATCGACTGGATCATCTACAACATGAATCAGAAGACTGACTTCAACTCCAGCGTGGTTGTCGTGCAGCCTATCGAACGAGGCATGGTAGACTGGCTCAACGGCCAAGACTGCCTCTACCACGTCAACCTACAAGGACGACTCAACGGAGAGACTATCAACTCCCTCACACGCATAGACGTCATCTCGCGAGCACTCAACCCCTACAGCCAGAATGCAGCCTTCCTCGCCTTAGCCGACCAACCAGAGATACGATTCGTCATATCCAACACCACAGAGGCTGGCATAGCCTTCGACCCCTCTTGCCGTCTCGCCGACGCTCCAGCATCATCCTATCCAGGCAAGCTCACACAGCTCCTCTACCGTCGCTTCAAGACCTTCGGCGGAGCTGCCGACAAGGGACTCATCATCATGCCGTGCGAACTCATCTTCCTCAATGGCCACCACCTCAAGGAGTGCATCTACCAGTACATCGAACTCTGGAAAGATGACTTCGGACCCGACTACGAGGCCTTTAAAGACTGGTTCACCAACTACAACTATGTCTGCGCCACACTCGTCGACCGCATCGTCCCCGGATTCCCACGCAAGGAGATAGCAGAGATACAGGAGAAAGTGCGCTATGCCGACAATCTCGTCGTACAGGGCGAAGCCTTCCACCTCTGGGTCATCGAAAAACCCGAGAACATGGACATCGACACGCTCAAGGCCGAGTTCCCAGCCGACAAGGCAGGACTCAACGTCCTCATCGCTCCAAGCGAGAAGCCATACCACGAGCGCAAGGTCACACTCCTCAATGGTCCCCACACAGTACTCTCTCCCGTTGCCTACCTCAGCGGCATAAATATAGTCCGCGACGCCTGCAACGACCCCGTAGTGGGCAAGTACATCCACAAGGTGCAGTTTGAAGAACTCATGCAGACTCTCAACCTCCCCATGGAAGAGCTCCAGCAGTTTGCCTCCGACGTCCTCGAACGCTTCAACAACCCCTACGTCGACCATCAGGTCACAAGCATCATGCTCAACTCCTTCCCCAAATACGAGACACGCGACCTCCCAGGAGTCAAGGTATACCTCCAGCGCAAGGGCGAACTCCCACAAGGACTTGTCTTCGGACTGGCTGCCATCATCACCTACTACAAGGGAGGCACACGAGCCGACGGAGCTCCCATCGAACCCAACGATGCTCCCGAAATCATGCAGCTCCTCCACGACCTGTGGCAGACGGGCGACACGCAGAAGGTGGCAGAAGGCGTTCTCGCAGCCGAAAACATCTGGAAGGAAAACCTCAACGAGACAGTACCTGGTCTTACAGCACTCGTCAAGAAAGACCTCGACCTCATACAGGAGGTAGGCATGCTCGAAGCTGTCAAGACCATCATCTGATGCG
>JAEDNQ010000103.1 GCA_016302435.1 Bacteroidaceae bacterium | reverse complement strand
TTTTTTTCTTAGTTATAACTTTAAAATAGTGGTCAATAGTCTCTCTGTACCTCTGCTATCTTCTGCTGAAGCTTGCGCATCTGCTCTTCCTGAAGCACGCGCTTGTATTCAATAGGCACTACCTGGATGAACTCGTCGACATAGTGGTTCCACTCGTCGAGCATTGTGCGAGCCAGCTTTGATCCTGTGTAGAGGTAGTGCTGACGGATGAGTTCGTGCAGTTCCTTGCGGCTGCTTGAGTCCTCAATGAGCGAGAGTTCTACCATCTCCATGTTGCAGAAATAGTCGAAGTTGTGGTTCTTGTCCCATACGTATGCCACGCCGCCGCTCATACCTGCAGCAAAGTTGCGTCCTGTCTCGCCGAGGATGACTACGCGTCCGCCTGTCATGTATTCGCAAGCGTGGTCGCCAGCTCCTTCAACGACGGCTGTGGCTCCAGAGTTGCGCACTGCAAAGCGTTCGCCTACACGTCCGTTGATGTACACTTCTCCCGATGTGGCTCCGTAGAGCAGGGTGTTGCCGGCTATGATGTTGTTTTCTGCTGCAAAATTTGAGCGCATAGGAGGCATGACACAGATGCGTCCTCCTGAGAGACCCTTGCCGAGGTAGTCGTTAGCTTCGCCTTCAAGTTTGAAGCTGATGCCCTTAGTAAGGAAAGCTCCGAAGCTCTGTCCTGCCGAACCGATGAACTTGATGTTGATGGTGTCGTCTGGCAGTCCTGCCTCGCCATATTTCTTTGCCAGTGTTCCTGCCAGCATGGTGCCTACAGAGCGGTCTGTATTTGATATGGTGTATTCGAGCGAGATGTCTTTCTTATTTTCGATGGCCTCCTTGGCTGCATCTATGATGGCATGGTCTTTAGCTGCCTCCACTGGATTCTCGTGGCCTTCGATAGCGTGGATGGCAGAACCGTTTTCAACCTTGTGGAGCATGCGTGAGAAGTCGAGCAGTGCTCCCTTTGTTTCTGGTGCAGACTTCTTTGTCACGATGAGGTCTGTTCGGCCTACAATGTCTTCAAATCGTGTGAAGCCCATCTCTGCCAGATACTCGCGCACTTCCTGTGCGAGGAAGGTGAAGTAGTTGACGACATACTCGTAGTGGCCTCTGAATCTCTCGCGGAGCACTGGGTCTTGTGTCGCTACGCCCACTGGACAGGTGTTGGCATGGCACTTGCGCATCATGACACATCCGAGGACGATGAGCACAGTGGTGCCGAAGCCAAACTCGTCAGCTCCGAGAAGAGCCATGTTGATGATGTCGCGTCCAGTCTTTATCTGTCCGTCGGTTTGCAGGCGTACTTGTCCGCGGAGACCGTTGAGCACGAGGGTCTGCTGTGTCTCGCTCAAACCTATCTCTGGTGATATGCCAGCGTAGCGCATGCTGCTTGCAGGAGATGCTCCAGTGCCGCCCTCTGCGCCGCTTATGACGATGAGGTCTGCTTTGGCCTTGGCGACACCTGCAGCGATGGTTCCCACTCCGCTTTCGGCTACGAGCTTGACGCTGATCTTGGCTGAAGGGTTGATGTTCTTCAAGTCGAAGATGAGCTGGGCGAGGTCTTCGATGGAGTAGATGTCGTGATGTGGTGGAGGTGAGATGAGGGAGATGCCTGGGATGGAGTGGCGTGTGCGTGCGATGATGTTGTCCACCTTGTAGCCTGGCAGCTGGCCGCCTTCTCCAGGTTTTGCTCCCTGTGCCACCTTTATCTGTATCTCTTCAGCGTTGACGAGATATTCGGCTGTGACACCAAATCGTCCTGACGCTATCTGCTTTGTCTTGCTGTTGAGGGAGATGCCATCGTATGTGCCTGTGAACCTCTCAGAATCTTCACCGCCTTCTCCTGTGTTGGAGCGTGCTCCCAGCTTGTTCATGGCGAGAGCAAGTGCTTCGTGCGCCTCTTTGCTGATAGCTCCGAAGGACATGGCTCCTGTGACGAAATGCTTGACGATATTCTCCACGGGCTCCACCTTCTCTATGTCGATGGGGTTTCGCTTGAAGTCGAAGAAGTCGCGCAGGAAGATTGGAGCAGGCTTGTTGTCTACAAGTGATGTGAACTCCTTGAACTTCTTGTAGCTGCCGAGGCGTGTGGCAAGCTGGAGGGTGGATATGCTCTCAGGGTTCCAGGCATGCTTCTCTCCGTCTTTGCGGAAGGAGAACTGTCCTATGTGTGGAAGTATGTCGCTGACTTCTTTGGGCTCATATCCTGCATCGTGCATGCGTGTGGCATCTTTTGCTATCTCTTCGAGACGGATGCCGCCGATGGTGGATATCTCTGTGCCGAAGTAGTTGCGCAGGAGGTCTTCGCCTATGCCGATGGCTTCGAATATTTTTGCTCCGCGATATGAGCGTATGGTTGAGATGCCCATCTTGCTCATTATCTTAAACAGACCCTTGCACACAGCCTTGGTGTAGTTCTTTTCTGCTGTCTCGTAGTTGAGCTGCAGACGGCCTTTCTTGACGAGATCGTTGAGGATGGCGAATACCATGTATGGGTTGATGGCGCTGGCTCCATAGCCGAGGAGTAGAGCTGCGTGCATCACTTCTCTTATCTCTCCGCTCTCCACGATGAGGGCTGTCTGCACTCGTTTCTGCACAGATATGAGATGGTGGTGGACGGCGCTGACGGCGAGGAGTGACGGGATGGCGGCATGTGTGCTGTCAATGTCGCGGTCGGATAGGATGATGTAGTTGACACCCTCGTCTACCGACTCTTCTGCCTTCTTGCAGAGGGCTGTCAGTGCCTGATGCAGTCCGCTTGTGCCCTTGTTGACGTCGAAGACCATTGGGAGCTTGACTGTGTTGAATCCCTTGTAGCGGATGTTGCATAGCACGTCGAGCTGGGTGTTGTTGAGGACGGGGTGGGGCAGGCGCACCATCTTGCAGTGACCCTCGCTCGGGGTGAGGATGTTCATGCCCACGGCACCGATATATTCGGTGAGCGACATGACAAGTTCCTCGCGTATGGGGTCGATGGCTGGGTTTGTCACCTGGGCAAACTGCTGGCGGAAATAGTTGAAGAGGAGCTGTGGCTTGTCGCTCAGGACGGCAAGAGGGGTGTCGTTGCCCATGGAGGCAATAGGCTCCACGCCGTTGGTGGCCATAGGCATGAGTGTGCGTTCTATATCTTCGCGTGTGAATCCGAAGGCGCGCAGCATGCGGTCATACTCTGGCACGTCATTGCTTACCTTGCGTCCGCTCTTGAGAGTGTGGAGCTCTATGCGGTTGGTGGAGAGCCACTGTCTGTATGGCTTGGCGGTTGCAAGCTGCTCCTTGAGTTCTCCGTCGTAGTATATCTTGCCCTGCTCTGTATCTATCATGAGAATCTTGCCTGGCTGCAAACGTCCTTTCTCCTTTATGTCAGCAGGATTGAAGTTCATCACTCCCACTTCGCTGGCTACGACCATCATGTCGTTGTTGGTGATGAGGTAGCGTGCAGGGCGCAGACCGTTGCGGTCGAGCATTCCGCCTGCAAAGCGTCCGTCGCTGAAGAGGAGGGCGGCTGGACCGTCCCATGGCTCCATGAGGATGGAGTGGTACTCGTAGAAGGCCTTGAGGTCTTCGCTGATGGGGTTCTTGTCGTTGAATGACTCTGGCACCAGCATGCTCATGGCGTGTGGCAGGCTGAGACCTGACATGACAAAGAACTCCAGAGCATTGTCAAGTGACGCACTGTCGCTCATGCCTGGCTGCATGATGGGGCGTATGGAGCGGATGTCTGGTATGGCCTCAGAGGATAGCACGCTCTCTCTTGCCTCCATCCAGCCGCGGTTGCCTCTGATGGTGTTTATCTCGCCGTTGTGGGCGAGGAGGCGGAAGGGCTGGGCAAGCTTCCATGACGGGAAGGTGTTGGTGCTGAAGCGTGAGTGGACAAGGGCCAGACCGCTTGTGAAGTATGGGTGGGTGAGGTCGCAGAAGTATTCTCTCACCTGCATGGAGGAGAGCATGCCCTTGTAGACGATGTTCTTGCTCGACAGTGAGCAGATGTAGAAGTCGGGGTTGCTGACCCTCTTCTCTATCTTCTTCCTTATTATATATAATGTGCGCTCGAGTGAGTCGACTTCCTTAGCGCCTGTGACAAAGACCTGCTTTATGTCGGGTTCGCATGAGAGGGCGTCCTTGCCGAGGCAGGAAGGGTTGGTTGGCACATTGCGCAGGTGCATCAATGTGAGTCCCTCTCTCTCCACCTCCTCCATGATTATGCTGAGGATGTCTGATTGTTCTTTCTCTTCCTTGGGCAGGAAAATGAGTCCTGTTCCGTATTTTCCCTTCTCAGGGACAGGTATGCCTTGCAGGAGTATGAACTCGTGGGGAATCTGCAGCATAATGCCGGCGCCGTCGCCAGTCTTGTTGTCTGCACCTTCTGCTCCACGGTGGCGCATGTTCTCCAATACCTTCAGGGCAGAATCCACCAGTTCGTGGGATTTGTTTCCGTGGATATTGACCACCATGCCTACTCCGCATGCATCATGTTCGTATGATGCGTCGTACATACCATTTTGTTTGTAATCCTTCATGTTTACAATCATTTTGATATTAATAATCTTAGTTTTGTGATAAATTTGGTGCAAAATTAGTGCTTTTTCTTGAATTATGATATAGGAATATCGGAAAAACGATATTCTATCTTTTTACTGCAGTTGGATAAGTTTCAATCTGAAAGAAAAAACACCTGTGATGCTTACATATAGAAAGCCCAAATAGGGTATTTGCTTGTTGAGTGAAAGGATAACATTTTTATTTAAAAAATAATGATTAAATTACTTTTTGGTTTAAAATTTAATTTTTTCTGTCATAATGCTGTAAAAAATCTTGATTTCATGTCATTATGTTTTTAAAAATTACTAACTTTGCACCGAATTTCGTTCCAAACACAAAAACAATGGAAGTTTTAAAGCATGAATGCGGCGTCGCAATGGTCAGATTGCTCAAGCCGTTAGAGTATTACCAACAGAAGTATGGCACCTGGATGTATGGGTTGAACAAGATGTATCTCTTGATGGAGAAACAGCACAACCGAGGGCAAGAAGGAGCCGGTATAGCGTGCGTCAAGCTCGACGCCGCTTCAGGCGAGGAATACATGTTTCGCGAGCGAGCTCTCGGCACGGGAGCCATCACAGAAATCTTCGAAACCATCCACAGCCAGTTTAGCGACCTCACCAGCGAAGAACTCAACGACGCTGTCTTCGCCAAGAAGTGTCTGCCTTTTGCAGGCGACCTCTACATGGGACACCTCCGCTACTCCACTACAGGCAAGAGCGGGTTGGCCTATGTCCACCCCTTCCTGCGCCGCAACAACTGGCGAGCGCGCAACCTCGCTGTCTGCGGCAACTTCAACCTCACCAACGTGGATGAGGTCTTCGCCAAGATAACCAACGAAGGACAGCACCCCAGACGATATGCCGACACATATATTATATTAGAGCAGCTCGGCCACCGCCTCGACCGCGAGGTAGAACATCTCTACGACCGTTTCACCCAGGAAGGCAAGGTCGGATTGGATGTCACCCATGCCATAGAAGACAATGTCGACATGAGCCATGTCCTGCAGCAAGCGAGCAAAGACTGGGACGGAGGCTATGTCATGTGTGGCATCACAGGCAGCGGAGAGAGCTTCGCCGTAAGAGACCCCTGGGGCATACGCTCCGCCTTCTGGTATATGGACGAGGAAATCATGGTGCTCGCCTCCGAGCGACCTGTCATACAGACTGTGCTCAACGTCACAGCAGATCAAGTGAACGAACTTCTACCAGGACAAGCCATACTCGTCAACCGCTCAGGACATATGCGGCTGTCGCAAATCAACGAGCCCAAAGAGCCCCACGCCTGCTCCTTCGAACGCATATACTTCAGCCGTGGCAGTGACATCGACATCTACCGCGAGCGCAAGAAGATGGGGCTGCAGCTCATCCCCTCCATACTCAAGGCCATCAACTACGATGTGGAGCACACCGTCTTCTCCTTCATACCAAACACGGCAGAAGTAGCCTTCTACGGTATGCTCGAAGGTCTCGACAACCACCTCAACCAGCTTAAGGTGCAGCAGATAGAGTCTGCCGTAAGAGCAGGAGCAGGACATGAGGAGATATCAAAGATTCTCTCCAAGCGCATAAGAAGTGAGAAAGTGGCGATCAAAGACATCAAGCTGCGCACCTTCATAGCCGAGGGCAACAGCCGCAACGACCTCGCTGCCCACGTCTACGACATCACCTACGGAAGCCTTCAGCCCGATGTCGACAATCTCGTCATCATAGACGACAGCATCGTGAGAGGAACGACGCTAAAGCAGAGCATCATCAGCATTCTCGACCGCCTCCGCCCCCGGAAGATTGTCATCGTCTCATCTTCACCACAGGTGCGCTACCCCGACTACTACGGCATCGACATGGCAAGCATGAACCAGTTCATAGCCTTCAGGGCAGCAATAGCGCTGCTCAAGGAGAGAGGCATGGAGACTGTCATTGCCAATGTCTACAGCAAGTGCAAGGCACAGCTTAAACTTCCAAAGGAAGACATGGTCAACCATGTGAAAGAAATCTACGCACCCTTCTCAGACGAAGAGATATCAGCCAAGATGGTGCAGTTGCTCAAGCCAAAGAGCGTCAATGCTGAGGTGGAAATCGTCTACCAGACGCTCGACGGACTCCACGAAGCCTGCCCCGACCATGCAGGCGACTGGTACTTCAGCGGAAACTACCCTACCCCTGGAGGCGTCAAACTTGTCAACAAGGCATTTGTCGACTATATGGAAAACGAGATGGAGATGTAGCAGACCTTTCTATCCAACCCACTCTCCTTCAGCCCCACACCATGTTCTGCGCTGCGTCAACACCACATGCACGCATACGCAAACAAACAGACATGCGGACAACGCACACACATACAAAGACACAAGACGAACCGAAGCGGCAGAGACAAAGACGTGTTCGAACCTACCACATAAAAACAGAAAGAAAACAACATTATAGGTGGGTTCTATTAATTCGCTTTGTCAGATCTTCGATTTATCTCTGAGAGCAGAGTGTCAGTTTTTGAGGGAGCGATGCGGGCATCGTGACTGAAAAAACTGACAGTATGCACCAGAGAGAAACGAAAAGATGACAAAACGAAAACCCATAAATATAAAACATTTTTCGGTGGGAATTAATAGAACCCACCTATACAGACATAACGAATTAAGACAATGAGAAAAGCAACATTGATTCTGGATGACGGCACGCGATTCGAAGGCGAGTCCTTCGGATATGAAAAGCCTGTAGCAGGCGAGGTCGTATTCAATACTGCCATGACGGGCTATCCCGAGAGCCTTACGGATCCCTCATACGCAGGTCAGCTCATGACGCTGACATATCCATTGGTAGGCAACTATGGTGTGCCACCCTTCACCATCGCGGCAGACGGCATCCCCGACTTCATGGAGAGCGAGCGCATCCACGCAGAGGCTCTCATCGTGAGCGACTACAGTGAGCAATACAGCCATTGGAATGCATGCGAGAGTCTTGCCTCATGGCTCAAGCGCGAACAGATTCCTGCCATCACGGGCATAGACACACGCCAGCTCACCAAGGTGCTGCGCGAACACGGTGTCATGATGGGACGTATCGTCATCGAAGATGCAGAGCCGGATGTTGCGTCAATACCATACTCTTCTGTCAACTACGTCGACAAAGTCTCTTGCAAAGAAGTCATCCGCTACAACGAGGGAGCTGAAAAGACCATCATCCTCGTCGACTGCGGCGTGAAGAGCAATATCATACGCTGCCTCAAGCGTCGTGGAGTGGAGATAGTGCGTGTGCCTTGGGACTACGACTTCACCTCCCTGCACTACGATGGCATCTTCATCAGCAACGGCCCAGGTGACCCAGACCAGTGCGGAGCAGCTGTCGACAATCTGCGCAGAGCCATGAGCTTGAGCGACAAACCAATCTTCGGCATCTGCATGGGCAACCAGCTCCTTGCCAAAGCCGGTGGAGCACAGACCTACAAACTCAAGTATGGACACCGAAGCCACAATCAGCCCGTACGCATGGCTGGCACCAACCGCTGCTTCATCACAAGCCAGAATCATGGATTCGCTGTCGATGATGCCACACTGGGCAACGACTGGGAACCTCTCTTCTCCAACATGAACGACGGCTCCAACGAGGGCATTCGCCATAAGTCCAAGCCATGGTTCTCCGTCCAGTTCCATCCAGAGGCGGCCAGCGGTCCTACCGACACTGAGTTCCTCTTCGACGATTTTGTCAAACT
>JAEDNQ010000102.1 GCA_016302435.1 Bacteroidaceae bacterium | reverse complement strand
GCCCCCTCCTTCCCCTCCCCCCAAGAACACCAAAAATCACATCGACACTTCATGAAACACTACCTCCTTTCTCTCCTTCTCCTCCTCACCCTGCCCATACGTGCCCAAGTAGGCGACCTCATGCGCTCCACCCCCGAGTCTCAGGGCGTACCCTCACATGCCGTAGAAGCATACTTCGACTCCCTCGTCTCGCTACCCACCGAGCTCCATAGCTGCATCCTCATGCGCCATGGCAAGATCATAGGAGAGATACACCCATCCCCCTTCTCGCCCAAAGACGGCCACACCGTCTATTCCGTCTCCAAGACCTTTACGGCTGCAGCCATCGGCATCGCCATATCCGAAAACCGCCTCCGTCTCTCAGACCGCCTGGCAGTCTTCTACCCCGAACTTCTCCCCGACACCATCTCAGATCGCCTCGCCTCCATCACCCTGCGCGACCTGCTCACCATGCAGTCAGGCTTCAAGACCACAGACGAGGTGCGCAACCAACAGACAGAATGGATCAAAGGATGCCTCGCCAACAAGATAACCTCACGCCCTGGCACCCACTTCTCCTACAGCTCCATGGACACCTACCTCCTTTCAGCCATCATCACACGCGTCACCGGCATGAGCCTTCTCGACTACCTCCGCCCCCGACTCTTCCAGCCGCTCCACATCACAGACCTCGTCTGGGAGAGCAGCCCCGAAGACATGACCTGCGGCGGATGGGGACTATACCTCCAGGCTGAGTCAATGGCCAAGTTCGGCCAGCTGCTGCTCAACCGCGGCAACTGGAAAGGCCGCCAGCTCATACCAGCCGAATGGGTAGACGAGATGATGAAACTGCAAGTGCCTGGGAGCAACTACGGCTACCAGATGTGGCAGTGCGACAACCCTGGAACAGCACGCGCCGACGGCTCCTTTGGACAGTTCATCATCGTCATGCCCAACGAAGACATGGTAGCCGTCATCACCCAGAGCGCCTACACAGCAGGCGTAGGAGCCAAGGAGCGCGACTTACTCTTCACACAGCTTGTCCCCTCACTCTCCTCCATAGCCCTGCCCGAAAGCAAAGCCTCACTTGCCCTTCAGCGCAAGCAAGCCACATACAGCATACCCCCCATCGGAGGCAGCGCCACCACCAAGACCCGCGACATCTACGACAAGACATACTTCTTCCCGTCCCATCCACTCCACTGGCAGTCCTTCCGCCTAATCCGACGCGGACAGCAGCTACTGCTTGAGATACACACCAAAGACAACGGCACCGTCACCCTGCGCTGCAACAACAAGTCATGGGGCACATCCAAAGTGCCCGTAACCTTCCCTCCATACACACGCAGCGTCACCCAAGGAGCCTTCTCTGGCTTCACTGCCCCCTTTACAGCCAACAGCTCCTACGGCTGGACAAAGCCCACACGCCTGCAGATACGCACTATCTTCACCAACTGGATGAGCGGCTACTACTTCACATTCAACTTCGACAGCTCCCAACTCCTCTACAAAACCAACTACGAGGGTAAATGGTTACGAGTCAATTTCCAAGAAAAGAATCCGACAGCAGAGTGACATACCTCCATACCATACGGTTGACATCGGTGACATACCTCCATACCATACGGTTGACATCGGTGACATACCTCCATTCATCACAGTAGACATCGGAGACACCAATTGCCGCAAAAACCGTCCATGCGGTGTAAACAATAGTTAAAATCAAGAAAATAAATAGCAAAAAGAAAGGTATGTGCGAAAGTTATCACAGCTTTCCATTAAAAAGCGTATCTTTGCATGTCAATATTCAATTCCCAAAATGACAAATGACAAATGACCAAGAAATATGATTTTCTCATTATCGGTTCAGGAGTAGCCGGTATGAGCTATGCCCTCAAGGTGGCAGAAGCCAACAAAGGCAAGATAGCCATAATATGCAAGACAACACTCGAAGAAGCTAACACAGCCAAAGCCCAGGGCGGCATAGCATCTGTGACAAACCTTCTTGTTGACAATTTTGACAAGCACATTGAGGACACCATGATAGCAGGCGACTGGATCAGCGACCCCGAGGCTGTAAGACAAGTAGTGACCAATGGTCCACGCTGCATCAGCGACCTTGTCAAGTGGGGTGTCAACTTCGACAAGAAAGAAGACGGCACCTTCGACCTTCACCGCGAAGGCGGACACTCAGAGTTCCGCATACTCCACCATGCAGACGACACAGGAGCAGAGATACAGCGAGGGTTGATGAGTGCCATACGCAACCATCCCAACATCGACATCCTCGAGCACCACTTTGCCGTAGAAATCATCACACAGCACCATTTAGGCATACGAGTGACACGCCGCACACCCGACATCGAGTGCTACGGAGCCTATATCCTCAATCCCACAACAGGCAAGATAGACACCTATCTCTCCAAGGTCACACTCATGGCCACTGGCGGCACAGGAGCCATCTACGCCACCACCTCCAATCCAAACATTGCCACAGGCGACGGCATAGCCATGGTCTACCGTGCCAAGGGCAAAGTCAAAGACATGGAGTTCGTGCAGTTCCACCCCACCGTGCTCTACAATCCGTCTGAGACCCACCCAGCCTACCTCATCACAGAGGCCATGCGCGGCTACGGCGGCATCCTCCGCCTGCCCAACGGCGAGGAGTTCATGCAGAAATACGACGAGCGACTCAGCCTTGCGCCACGCGACATCGTAGCACGCGCCATCGACAACGAGATGAAAGTGCATGCCCTCGACCACGTCTGCCTCGATGTCACCCACAAAGACCCAGAAGAGACCAAGCACCACTTCCCCAACATCTACGCCAAGTGCCTCTCCATAGGCATCGACATCACCAAAGACTACATCCCCGTAGCCCCCAGTGCCCACTACATGTGCGGCGGCATACAGGTCGACCTCGACGGACAGTCAAGCATCAAGCGTCTCTATGCCGTAGGCGAGTGCTCATGCACCGGCCTTCATGGCGGCAACCGCCTTGCCAGCAACTCCCTCATCGAAGCCGTGGTGTATGCCGAGGCAGCAGCCAAACATTCGCTCGAAGTCATCGACCAATATGACTTCAACGACCGAGTGCCAGAGTGGAACGACGAAGGCACCATGACCAACGAGGAGAAAGTGCTCATAGCCCAAGACGTGAAGGAAGTCGGCCAGATCATGTCAGCCTATGTAGGCATCGTACGTTCAGACCTTCGCCTCCACCGTGCGTGGGAGCGTCTTGACCTCCTATACGAAGAGACCGAACACCTCTTCAAGCGTGTCAAGCCAACCAAAGACATCTGCGAGCTGCGCAATATGATCAACGTAGGCTACCTAATCACACGCCAAGCCCTGGAGCGCAAGGAAAGCCGAGGACTGCACTACACCGTCGACTACGAAAAGCACGCCCTCGACAACGTCAAGCCAAGCTTGAAGTGACACCCATTACCACCACCAGCAACAAAAAAACGACACCACTAACAACAACAAATAACCCAACTGAATGAAAAAAGTTCTTATCTCCCTCCTCCTCCTCGCCATAGCAGCAGTCAACACTGTAGCGCAGAACATGGCAGACCAAATCGTTCCAATGGACGAGGCAGTGCGCAAGGGCACCCTGCCCAACGGACTGACCTATTACATCCGCCACAACGAATGGCCAGAAAAAAGAGCCTTCTTCTACATAGCCCAGAAAGTAGGCTCCATACAGGAGAACGATGACCAGAGAGGCCTTGCCCACTTCCTTGAGCACATGTGCTTCAACGGCACCAAAAATTTCCCCGGAGACAAACTCAAGACATATCTTGAAGGCATAGGAGTCCGCTTCGGCGAAAACCTCAATGCATACACATCCTTCGACGAGACAGTCTACAACATAGACAACGTCAACGTAGAGATTGAAGGCGCCGTAGACAACTGCCTCCTCATCCTCCACGACTGGAGCCACGACCTCCTGCTCGAAGACAAGGAGATAGACAAGGAGCGTGGCGTCATCAACGAAGAGTGGCGCATGCGCAGCACTGCCACCATGCGCATGTACGAAAAAGCACTGCCAGCCGTCTATCCCGACAGCAAGTACGGACACCGCTTGCCCATAGGCACCATGGACATAGTGATGAACTTCCCCTACGAGACCCTCCGCAACTACTACCGCAGCTGGTATCGCCCCGACCTCCAGGGCATCGTCATCGTGGGAGACATCAATGTCGACGACGTAGAGCAGAAAATCAAGACCCTCTTCGCCGACATCAAGCCTGCCTCAGCCGACGCACCAAAGTTTGAGTACTATCCCGTCTCCGACAACGATGAGCCCATCGTCTCCATCAACAAAGACAAAGAGCAGGGCAGCAACAGCTTCTACTTCATGTGGAAGACAGAAGCCTACCCACGCGAACTGAAGAACACAGCCGCCTACCTCATGACCTCGCTCATCACCTACTCCATCGAGAAGATGTTCGATGAGCGCATCTCAGAGATACTCCAGAAAGAGAACCCGCCATTCCTCGGAGCAGGCTTCGGCTACGAAAACTTCTTCGTGTCCAAGACCAAGGAAGCCTTCTCCGCAGCCGTCACATGCGAGGAGAACAAATACGAGCAGGGCATCAAGGCACTCTACCGCGAGATACTCCGCGTCAAGCGCCACGGCTTCACAGAAGTCGAGTTCGACCGCTTCAAGTCAGAGTATAAGTCACAGATAGAAAACCTCTACCTCCACCGCGACAAGATAGAGAGCAGCCAGTACGTCAACGACTGCGTGCGCAACTTCCTCGACAACGAACCCATGCAGAGCATCGAGTGGACATACACCAATGTGACACGCCTCCTCGACATGCCACAGTTCAGCGTCGACATGGCCAACGGCTTCATCAAGCAGATGCCAGACAAGAACCTTGTCATCATGTCCTTCGCCAACGACAAGGAAGGCAACATTCTGCCAACAAAAGAAGACATCCTCAAGTGGATGGCAGAAGTAGAGGCAGAAAACATCGAAGCCCCCGTCCATGAAGTCGACAACCGTCCGCTCATCTCCCAGATGCCAACACCGGGTACAGTCAAGAAGACGGCAGAAGACAAGTTCGGAGCCACCCTCATCACCCTCAGCAACGGTGTGCGCATACATGTCAAGAAGACAGACTTCGCCCCCAACACCATCATGCTCCAAGCCTACAGCAACGGCGGCACATCACTCTACGACATCAAGGAACTCGACCAGACAGCCAACGTAAGCCTCGCTGCCGTAGGAGGATGGGGCGAGTTCAGCAACACAGAGATAAACAAGAAGCTCGCAGGCATACAGGCTGGCGTCACCACAGGAGTCAACGACAGCGGCGAGATGGTCTCAGGCTCATGTGCCAAGAAAGACTTCGAGACCCTCATGCAGCTCACCTACCTCCACTTCACAGCCCCACGCAAAGACATGGAGGCATACAACTCCACCGTGCAGCGCAGCAAGGTCAGCCTGAAAAACAAAGAGCTCGACCCCATGACAGCCCTACAAGACACATTAGCCAAAGTCGTATACAACGACAACCCCAGAGCCCGCAGAGCAAAGCCAGAAGACCTCGACCGCATCGACTATGACCGCATACTCCAGATTTACAAAGAGCGCTTTGCCGATGCAGACGACTTCGAGTTCTTCCTCATTGGCGACCTCGACGTAGACACCATCGCTCCCCTCCTGGCCAAGTACCTCGGTGCCCTGCCCACACTCAAGGGCAAGGAAAAGACCAAGCCAACCGACCTCAAGGTGACAAAGGGCGAGCACACCAACATCTTCGAGAAGCAGCTTGAGACACCAAGCGCCAACGTCATCTTCATATACCACACACCTATGAAGTCCAACCTCAAGAACTCCTTCATGGTGACCATGCTCAACCAGCTCATGGACCTCAAGTACACAGAGAGCGTACGCGAAGATGAAGGCGGAGCCTACGGAGTGCCTACAAGCGCAAGCCTCAAGTCCTACCCTGAGAAGATAGCACAACTCACCATCCAGCTCCCCACATCGCCCGAGAAGCGCGAGCGCATGACAGAAATCATCTACAAGGGCATAGACGAGATGGTAAACGAAGGACCCAAAGACAGCGACCTCCAGAAAATCAAGGAGTACCTTGCCCGCAAGCACGAAGAGAGCCTGAAGGACAACGGATACTGGCTACGACAGATGATCAACTACAGCAAGACAGGACACGACAACGTCACAGACTACAACAAAGTGCTCGAGAGCATCACAGTAGCAGATATCCAAAAACTTGCCAAGAAAATCTTCCGCAGCGGCAACCGCATAGAAGTCGGCATGACAAGTCCAAAGGCAGAATAACAGACTCACACACCACTTCAACTCGACATGAACAGACAATTTCATGCTAAGATATCACTGAGACATTACACGCTACTGGCAGCCCTGCTGTCAGTAGCTCTTTATTTCACTTGGCACACAGAACTCCTCGCACGCCAATGGATTGGCATGGTGCTTGGCATCGTCCTGGTGCTGATGGTAGTGCTCGTGGAGAAAATCATCAACACCCACTACACCGTCACCACCGACACCCTGCTCCTCATCCACGAAGGCCGCTTTGCCAAAGACAAGACAGTCGACATCCTCTCCATCGACCGCATCGACCGCATCAACCGCCTTCGCCTCCTTGGCAAACCACTCATCACATATCTCATCATCGTGATGACAGACGGCACGGAACACTGCGT
Organism: Bacteroidaceae bacterium; assembly: GCA_016302435.1. GTDB lineage: Bacteria > Bacteroidota > Bacteroidia > Bacteroidales > Bacteroidaceae > Minthosoma. The sequence continues at coordinate 1,771 of JAEDNQ010000102.1, read as the reverse complement.
AATGCCTAAAAACGAAGAAGACTTTATCAAATGTATAGCCCAACGACGCACACAAAAAGAAAAACAAGCACTCGACGACTGCAACGACTGACCCTCCCGGCCCTTCGCCTCTCCATGCCACTCACCCTCTCCATCCTCCTCCTCTCCATGTCCCTCACCCTTCAGGCACAGGAGGCAGACGAGACACCATGGGACCAGCGAACCAAGCAGTCGCTCAATGCCATAGCCCTCGAAGCCGATGACGCATACTTCAATACAGGCATAACCGTCTGGGACCTCACCGCCGACAGCCTCCTCTGGGACTACAACGGACACAAAGTCATGCGCCCAGCCTCCACACAGAAGGTCGTCACAGCCATAGCCGCACTCAGCTCCCTCGGAGCCCGACACGAGATAAGGACCAACGCCTACTACACAGGACTCATATCGCCCGACAGCACACTCCACGGCGACATATACGTCGTAGGCGACTTCGACCCCATGTTCTCCTACTCCGACCTGCGCAAACTTGCCTATGACATACGCGACCTCGGCATAAGACGCATAGACGGCAAACTCTACGGTGACGCCACCATGAAGAGCCGAGACCTCTATGGCAACGGATGGTGCTGGGACGACGTGCCAAGCAAATACGAGCCCTACCTCTGCGCCCTCATGCTGGAGAGAGGCAAGATGTACCCATCCTTCGAGAAATACTCCAAAGACCCACTTTTCCACCCCACGGACCATCTTCTCCACGTCCTCTCACGCACACTCGACGAAATAAACATCGTGCCTGCCGACACCACCATGACGGCCATAGCCTTCGAACAGCGCGACTACCCACACACAGGCAACCTCTTCCACACCACCTCGCGCACCATCGAACAAGTCATGCAGCGCATGCTCAAAAACTCCGACAACCTGCATGCCGAAGCTGTCTTCTTCCAGCTGGCCGACATCAATGCCAACAAATACAGTTCATGGAAAGACGGGGCACGGCAAGTGGAGAATGTGCTCCGCAAGGCTGGTGTCTCCACCACCTATGTCGAAGTGGCAGATGGCAGCGGCGTCTCCCTCTACAACTACATCTCGCCGCGCGCCATGGTAGCCATGCTCCGCTACGCCTACCGCAACGGCAACATCTACAGTTCCTTCTATCCCGCCCTGCCCATAGCAGGAGTCGACGGCACACTCGACACACGCATGAAGCGCGGCACAGCCTACCGCAACATACATGCCAAGACCGGCACACTCGAAGGTGTCATCACCCTTTGTGGCTATGCCACCGCATCCAATGGCCACCAGCTCGCTTTCACCATCTTCGTCAATGGAGTCCTCGCCAGCAAGACCGCGCGCGACTTCCAAGACCGCATCTGCCAGATACTGACGCAGTGAGCAGACAAGTGTCTACTGTTTCTTTTAAGTGATACAAAGTTACGGAATTTTCTCGCTCTGTACAAATAATTCGGCAATTATTTTCAGCTGATTTTCAAAGTAGTACACAATAACGCACGATAACGCACAATAGCGCACAATAGCACACAATACTGGGAAATTAACTCCACACAGCACCTCATCATCGGCACTTTTATTGGAGCAGTTAGCAGAACTGCACAGGACAATATTCGTGCACAGATATTGGACATGTGTGCATAAATCCACACCTGTACTTTCTAAGAGTTCAAGCGTGGATTCTATAAGATACGGTGTGATATATGTAGAAATTTTGACCACTATATACTCTCTGTACCGTGAAAACATAGCAATCATAATGCACCTCTATATCCAA
>JAEDNQ010000101.1 GCA_016302435.1 Bacteroidaceae bacterium | reverse complement strand
CAGTCGTTTCAGTTGCTTGGTTTCCATATCCGTAAATGTTGAGTGTCACAATGTCTGTAATTTGGCGGCAAATTTACGAGATATTTATGACATGGCAAAACAAAATGAAGAAAATCTTACGGATGGGAAAGTGGATAATGAAGATTTTATTATTGTTGTCGTAGTTGATGATGTAGTCGCAATCCTGCAGGTTCTGTCCTTCGCTTATGCAGTCGGTAGCAATGAGTATGTAAGTTTCTTCCATGCCCATTCGAGGGGGCCATGTGTGTGGCTCTTCATCCACCATCGGCACACCAGTATCTGTATGAAAAGGATGGCGACGAAAAGCAGTGCGCTGGCTGTATCGCAGAGGTTGAGATGAAGTCCCCAGTGATAGAATATGAAAGAGCCTATGATGCTCTGGCTGATATAGTTGGTGAGGCTCATGCGGCCGTAGGGCATGATGAAACGCATGGGGCGGCTGAGGCGTGTGGTGTAGAAGGCGAAGAGGAGGGAAGTGACGATGACGAGCATGAAGCAGCATTTGTGTAGAGAGTTGATGACGAGCATGAGAGGCGTCATGAAGCTGCTTGTCTTAAGCAGGGCGATGGACGTGCCTGCTGCCTCTTCGGGAGTGAATTGGCGAGCGAAATCGGGGATGAGGCTGCTAAGGCCGTAGAGAGGGAAGAAGAGCAGCAGGGCTATGGCAAGGACGCGTGCCCAGAGCTTGCGATTGACGGGATTGTCCTCAAACCATCTCTGTCTGCCTGCCACCATGCCTATGATGAACAGGGAGGCTGTCTGGAAGAATCGTCCAGCTCCCCATGCCCAGGCGAGGCTGAAGATTTGTCCGTCCCATAGGTTAGTGCGCAGAGTGTCGAGGAAGGTGCCTGTGGAGAGTGATTCCATGGAGATGTTCCAATGGTCATAGTAGTCGAACTCAAGGATTTTGGCCTGGCTGTCTACGAAGGCTGCATAAAACATCTTTATCCATTCTACGGGCTGGAGCATGAATATACCTGCTATGACCAGCAGCGTGCGTGTTTTCAATCGGCACACCAACGGGAGGATGATGCCTACGATGCTGTAGAGCACGAGGACTTCTCCGCAGAAGAAGGCTGCGTTGAGACATCCGAAACAGAAGAGAAGGAACATGCGCCAGCAGAAGCGCAGGCGGAAGTCCTGGCCGCGGCGGGCGGCATTGCTGTCCATGATGTAGAAGCTGAAACCGAAGAGGAGTGCAAAGATGGCGTATGCCTTGCCGCCTATAGCGAACCAAAGTCCATCCCATATCATCTGGTCGGACAGCTGAAGGAGGGGAAGGGCAGGAGGCTGCTGGTTGTAGAGGTTGAAGTGCTCTATGCTGTGAAGTAGGATAATCATGGCGACGGCTATGCCGCGTATGGCATCGACAACTTCGATGCGTGAGGAGGATAAGTGTGTGTTAGTCTGCATGATATGGATTGTGATATTTGTAAATGTCTGGAATTATTTGGTGGTTTTGTGGTTTATGTGTTTTGTCGCAGGATGAGGCGTGCCGTGCATGTAGCTCATGAAAATGGGGCAGTCAGCTGATGGCTCCCCAGTTTATGTTGTTTTTCCTTAGCTCGTGCAGGCGTGTCCATAGGATGTCATTGTCGGGGTTGCGCTCCTCGGGGTCAGAGTCTATGATATGTTTAGCCGTCTCTCTCGCGAGGTTGAGAATCTGTCCGTCTCGTGCGAGGTTGGCTATCTTGAGGTCGAATGCCATGCCCGACTGCTGTGTGCCTTCGAGGTCTCCGGGACCTCTCAGCTTGAGGTCTTGTTCGGCTATCTCAAATCCGTCGGTTGAGTCGACCATTATCTGTATGCGTTTGCGTGTCGTCTCGCCTATCTCAAACTTTGTGACGAGAACGCAGTAGCTTTGGTCGGCTCCGCGCCCGACTCTGCCTCTGAGCTGGTGGAGCTGTGACAGGCCGAATCGTTCGGCATTCTCGATGATCATGACCGAAGCGTTGGGCACATTGACACCTACCTCGATGACGGTGGTGGAGACGAGGATGTTAGTCTCGTGGTTGGCAAAACGCTTCATCTCTTCGTCTTTCTCCTTGGCCTTCATCTTGCCGTGCACCTTGCTTACCTTATATGAAGGGAAGGCTCGTGATATCTCTTCGTAGCCTGCTTCGAGGTCTTTTATATCCATCTTCTCGGTCTCCTTGATGAGAGGGTAGACGATGTATATCTGGCGTCCGAGGCTCAGTTCGCGCATCATGAGCTGGTAGATGTGTTGGCGGTGGGCATCGAAGAAGTGGACTGTCTTTATGGGTTTGCGCCCAGGGGGCAGTTGGTCGATGACCGACACGTCGAGGTCGCCGTAGAGTGTCATGGCGAGTGTGCGTGGAATGGGGGTGGCTGTCATGACGAGCACATGAGGAGGCACGGCATTCTTCATCCACATTTTGGCTCGCTGTTCCACTCCGAAGCGGTGCTGCTCGTCTATGACGACCAGTCCCAGCTTGTTGAAGAGCACATTGTCCTCTATGATGGCATGTGTGCCGACAAGTATATTGATGTTTCCGTTGACGAGGTCGCTGAGGGTGGTGGTGCGTCTTTTTCCTTTGACGCTTCCGGTTAGCAGGGCCACCTTGATGTCCATGTCGGCGAGCATGTTGCTGATGGTCTGCAGATGCTGTTCGGCGAGAATCTCTGTGGGAGCCATGATGCACGCTTGGTAGCCGTTATCTATGGCGATGAGTGCTATCATGAGGGCCACGAGAGTCTTTCCGCTGCCCACGTCTCCTTGGAGCAGGCGGTTCATCTGCCTGCCAGACTTCATGTCGCTGTGTATCTCCCTGATGACGCGTTTCTGAGCTTCTGTGAGGCTGAATGGCAGATGGTTGAAATAGAAACCGTTGAAGTAGCTGCCTACTGTCTTGAAGATGAGGCCTTGATAGCGCAGTTGGCGATTCTTGACATATCGCAATATGTTGAGCTGGACGTAGAAGAGTTCTTCAAACTTCAGTCTCAGCTGAGCTCTTCTGAGTGTTTCGGGTGAGGAGGGATAGTGGATATTGCGTATTGCCTCGTCGTATGATACAAATTTGTATTTCTCTATGATGTATTGCGGCAGCGTCTCTCGGAGAGGAGCGGAGAGAAGCTTAAACATGTTGGCTGTGAGTTTTGCCACTCCTGCCGATGCCAGCCCGCTCCTCTTCATCTTCTCTGTAGTATTGTAGCTTGGGCAGAGTCCTTTGTAGGCAGAGGGTTGTGCGTCAAGTGTTGGGTCGGAGAGGTTGGGGTTGGATGTGCTGGTGGAGTACTTGCGGGAAGATTGTGATGAGGTTGGAGAGGCAGTCTCGGACGGAGAGGTGCCGAACAGGTTGGAGACATATCCATAGGGGCGCTGTTGTGGGCGCATGTTGGCAGGTGCGTTTTCTATCTCGGGATGTGCCACCTGAATCCTGCCGTTGAATACGGATGGTTTGCCAAAGACAACGTATGGCTTGCGGCAGTCATAGTTCTTGGCTGCATATTTGATACCTTGAAACCACACGAGGTCTATCACCCCCGTCCCGTCAGAGAAATGGGCTATGAGTCGTTTAGAACTTCCTTCTCCTAATTGTTCAAACGACAATATCTCTCCGCACACCTGAATGTAGGGCATGTTGCTGCTCAGTTCAGATATGCGGTATATGCGGCTTCGGTCGACATACTTGTAGGGGTAGTAGCTGAGCAGGTCGCCGAGAGTGTGTATGTTTAGTTCGTTGGCAAGGAGCTCAGCTCTTTGAGGCCCAACTCCTTGCAGGTACTTGATGTCTTGGAGAAGGATATTCATGTATGGTTGGGTTTTGAAGGATGAACCTCTGTCGATGTGTATTAGCCATATCCATGCAAGCATTATGGCTTTGTGTGCATTAGCCATATCCATGCCAGCGCTATGGCTTTGTTTATTTCACAACCACTCTGTCACCGAGAAATTTTGCCATTTGCCTTTGCAGTTCGCTAAGGTCTTTGATGCGCCTGATGAGCTCGAGAGTTTTGTTTATGTCGTTTTTGACCTCTGGCAGTGTCAGTTGCGAATTGCACTGTTTGAGTTCCTCCTCTATGATGAGGTTTTTGTAGTCGATGAGGAGTCTTGCCGCTGACATAGCCATTGTCTCTTCTTCCGATTGCATCATTTGGTTGGCTGAGCTTAGCTGGTAGCGTTCGCTCGACATGTCGGCGGCTGCTCGGCTGATTTCTTCGGCGGCACTGTTGAGGTAGAAGCGGTTGGCATTGAAGTCAGTATCGTAGACATGCTCGTGGGCCAGTTGCAGCATCTTGTCATACAGTGGTGAGCGGAATGTGATGCCGTCGTATTGGAGGTCAGTGAAGACATATTCGATGAGGGGCATCTTGCATGGCTGTCCGTCAGCATCCATGCCGTCAACTTCTTGCTCGCCATACCTGACAAGAAGTGTCATGATGAGGCGTTCAATGCCTATGAAGCGTTCTTCCGACTTTTTCCATAGGTTTTCTCCGAGGCTTGCTATAGCCGGAGTGGACATGTCATTGGTCGCTGTACTGGATGTGGATGCCGATGACTCAGAGTTGTATGAAGCTTCGAGTGGCGGTATGTCTTCATCGTATGGGTCGATGGGGGTTGTCTGCTGAGTGGCAGATGGCTGGGCCACAACAGGCTGAGCAGTGGATTCCTGCCTTGATGAAGACTGGCGGCCGGGAGAGGTGGCTGTGGACGGCTGAGAGGTCATTGACTGATTATCAGTCGACTGTTGCGCCTCAGTCTGTTGTGCCGTTGCTTGCTGTGCCTGCTGATTTGTCTCAGCTTGAGCATTTTGGTTGAGCAGTCGTTCTTGTCTTTCTCTTTCTCTCTGCGCCTCCTTCTTCATGTTTTCGATGATGGCTGCTCTGTTTTTGTTTGTGCCTCTCATCAGCATGCCCTCGTCGACGTTGAGTATTTCGGCGCATTCGTGCACGTAGGTGGAGCGTATGATTTCGTCAGGTATGACTGCTATGCTCTTTATGATGTCCTCAGTCAGTTTTGCTCTCTTGATGGGGTCGCGCTTGACCTCTTGGAGCAGCAGTCCTGTCTTGAAGAGAATGAAGTCAGTCTGGTGTTCGTTGACATAGGCCTTGAACTCCTCAGCGTTGTGCTTGCTGGCAAAACTGTCTGGGTCGTCGCCATCGGGCAGGAGGAGTATCTTCACGTTCATGCCTTCGGCGAGGAGCATGTCGGTGCTGCGCAGGGCAGCGTGTATGCCTGCCTCGTCGCCGTCGTATATGAGGGTGATGTTGTTTGTGAATCGGTGGAGGAGGTGTATCTGTGCTTCGTTGAGGGCTGTGCCCGAGTTGGCTACAACATTTTCGATGCCGCACTGATGCATGGCAAGCACGTCTGTGTAGCCTTCGACCATGTATACCATATCCTCCTTTGATATGGTTCGTTTGGCCTGGTATATGCCGTATAGCTCATTGGCCTTATGGTAGATGATAGAGTCAGGGGAGTTGACATACTTCTGGTTCACTCCCTTGGTGCGTTTGTCCAGCACTCGTCCGCCGAAGGCGACAACCTTGCCGTTGACGGCTATCCAAGGGAAGATGGCTCGTCCGCGGAAGCGGTCGTAGATGGTGCCATTGTCGCGCTTGACGCAAAGTCCTGTGTCGATGAGGTACTTGTCGTTATAACCCTTGGCTTTTGCCTCGTTCGACATGGCATTGGGACTGTCGAGGCAGAATCCGAGCCTGAACTTTGTGATGATGTCGTCGCGGAAACCTCTGCTGCGGAAATAAGCAAGACCTACGGATCGTCCGTCCTGATGGTTCATCAGTGTGTCGCTGAAGTATTTGGCAGCCCATTCGTTGACGGCAAACATGCTCTCTCGCTCGCCTTGCTTTTGCCTCTCTTCAGAAGTCATCTCTTTTTCCTCTACGGGGATGCCATATTTTTTGGCGAGGTGTTTGAGAGCCTCTACGTACGACATCTGTTCCATCTCCATGATGAAGTGCACGGCATTGCCGCCCTTGCCGCAGCTGAAGCATTTGCACAGGCCTCTGGCTGGAGAGACGGAGAACGAAGGTGTGGTGTCGTCATGAAAGGGACACAGACCCTTGTAGCTCGCTCCTGCTCGCCTCAGGGTGACATAGTCAGACACTACATCTACAATGTCGGCTGTGCTGGTGATGCGTTCGATGGTGGCTGGTGATATCATGGAAACGTGGGAGAGGAAAAAGATGAGTGCTTATAAATAGTGTGGAAGAGAAGATGAATGCTTGTAAGCATGATGGTAGAAGAGTGCGTAAGAGTGGGCTGGTTGGGGAGCGTATAAGTCATGATGCCCGCATCGCTCCTTCATTCATGAGAGACTTCTGCTGCGTGATAGCTTCTGAATGCCTCTGAATAGCCTCAAGCTAAGTTATCGAATGCCCCTGAAAAGAGTCGTGGATGTTTAATCCTTTATGAGTTGCATGAACTCCCGTCTCTTGTCTGCCTGGCTGAACACGCCCGAATAGTATATGGTAGTGGTGATGGAACCTTGTTTCTCCACTCCTCTCATTTGCATGCAGAGGTGTTGAGCTTCAATTATGACGATAGTCCCCAGTGGATTGAGCGCTTGCTGAATGCAATCGCATATCTGTTTGGTGAGATGCTCCTGCACTTGCAGCCTGTGGGAGAAGATGTCGACTACGCGTGGTATCTTGCTAAGTCCCACTATCTTGCCGTTGGGTATGTATGCTATATGCACCTTGCCGAAGAAAGGGAGGATATGGTGCTCACATAGAGAGTGGAACTCAATGTCCTTCACCACGACCATCTGGTCATATTCTTCTTCAAACATGGCAGAGCGCAGTGTCTCCGCAGGATCCATGTCGTACCCGCGTGTCAGTTCGAGAAAGGCCTTAGCCACTCTCTCTGGAGTCTTGACCAGTCCTTCGCGTTGAGTGTCCTCGCCTATGGCTTGCAGATTTTGCAGGCAGGCGTTTTTCAGGATTTCATATTTTTCTTCTTTGTTCATGGTCTTACTGGTAGATTAAGACTTCACTTTTGACGATGATGGCATTGTTCACAACCCTTGCGTCTTTGAGTTTGTCGAGGAAGTCAGAAGCTTCATGATGAGAGACAAAGTCGCCTACGCGGCATCTCCAGTTGGGCGACTCGAAGGTGGTGTATGCTTGCAGTTCGGGAAAAGCAGATGTGACCTTCAGCCCGGCGTGTTGCGCCTTTGCCTTGTCATTGGTCGTGCTGCCTCCCCAGAACACCTGTATGCGGTAGCCTCTTGCCTTTATCTTCTTTCCCGTGTGGGCAGAGGGTGTGACATTGCCGTCCTCTTTAGTCTCGGCCGATGTTGCGGCTTTCGCTTTGCCGTTGACAAGGTTGTTGATGAGTGAGTCCTGATGTACTGTCACTGTGCCTTGCCCCTCCACCTTGTGTGTGAGGTGGTCGGTGAATGACTGCGCAGACATGGTGATAGCACTTGTCCATAGAGATATGATTATCAGAAGTATCTTGTTCATTGTGAGTGAGGATGGTACTGGTTGCTTCAGATGTTAAGGATGCCTCCGACACCCATGAAGGATGTCAGAGGCAAAATAGGATGATGAGAGTGTGGATTATTTCCAAGCGTCGATGATGCCCTTGAAGTCAGCCACCTTGAGAGAAGCGCCTCCGATGAGACCGCCGTCGATGTCTGGCTTAGCGAAGAGCTCAGGAGCGTTAGAAGCCTTGCAAGAACCTCCGTAGAGGATAGAAGTGTTGGCTGCTACTTCAGCGCCATACTTCTCAGCAACGACTGAACGGATGTAAGCGTGGATTTCCTCAGCCTGCTCTGCTGTAGCTGTCTTGCCTGTGCCGATAGCCCAGATTGGCTCATAAGCGATGACGATGTTGGCGAACTGCTCAGCTGAGAGGTGGAATACAGAACCTTCGAGCTCAGCCTTTACCACAGCGTTCTGCTCGTTTGCCTCACGCTGCTCGAGTGACTCACCGATGCAGAAGAGAATCTTGAGGCCATTGGCAAGGGCGAGGTCAACCTTCTCCTTGAGGATCTCTGGAGTCTCATTGTAGTACTCGCGGCGCTCTGAGTGTCCGAGGATAACGTACTCAGCACCTGTTGACTTAACCATCTCAGCAGATACTTCGCCTGTGTAAGCACCTGAAGCCTTGTCAGCGCAGTTCTCAGCACCGAGGTTGATTACATCGTGGTTGATGATTTCAGACACCTTAGCGAGGTGGATGAATGGTGTGCAGATGATGACATCGCAGTTTGGTTTGTCAGCAGCGAGAGCTTCGTTGAGGCCCTGTGCGAGTTCTATACCTTCCTGGAGATTCTTGTTCATCTTCCAGTTTCCAGCAACAATTTTTTTTGCCATAGTGGATTGATTTTTATTAGTTAAACTTATGTTGTTGTTTGTATGTTTATTCCTTTCCTTCGAGCTTGTGACAGGAGACGGAGAGCATTACCTTCCTGCCATGAACCAATGTGCCAACTGGTTCTCCGTGTCGTTTATGGGTTCGCCCTGAGCCCGTGT
>JAEDNQ010000100.1 GCA_016302435.1 Bacteroidaceae bacterium | reverse complement strand
GAAATATTGATATGTGAAGTATTATTGCGAGAGAAAAGATGAAATTTTGCGATTTTCAACGTTCGTCTTAATGAAAATCCCCCTTTCCACATGGGTGGAAGGGGGGAGTGAGCATGAAAAAATATGTGGTCAGCACTTGATGTTGAGTTCCTTGATGATGGCTGATATCTTCTCGAAGGTGGAGATGCGTGATGGCACGAGAGGCAGACGGAGAACATTTTGGATGAGTCCCATCGAACTGAGCATAGCCTTGACGCCAGCAGGATTGCCATCGACGAAGAGGAGCTTGAAGAGTTCGGAGAACTTGTGGTGGATGGTGAGCGCTCCTTTGTAGTCTCCTGCTTGTGCTAAGCGCACCATGCGGCTGAACTCTTTGGGGAGGGCATTGCCGATGACGGATATGACACCAGAAGCTCCCAGAGTGATGAGAGGGAATGTGATACCGTCATCGCCAGAGATGACATCGAAGTGGGCTGGTTTGTTTTTGATGATGTCTTCTATCTGGGTGAAGTTGCCTGAGGCTTCTTTTATGGCCACGATGTTTTCGCAAGCGTTGGCGAGGCGGAGTGTTGTCTCGGCTGTCATGTTGACTCCTACGCGTCCGGGGACATTGTAGAGGACAACGGAGAGACGGCGTTGTGCGGCAGCTTCGGCTATGGCCTTGAAGTGTTGGAAGAGGCCTTCCTGTGAGGGCTTGTTGTAGTATGGGCAGACGGAGAGAATGCCGTCGATGCCGTCGAAGTCGCCTGTGGCTATCTGTTCGACTACAGCTGCTGTGTTGTTGCCTCCGCAGCCCATGAGAATAGGCACTTTTCCTTTTGCTTTCTCTATGACAATGTCTTTTACTTGTTGACGCTCTTCAGCCGAGAGGGTAGGGGTCTCGGCTGTTGTGGCGAGGATGCAGAGGAAGTCTGTGCCGTTGGAGAGTTGGTAGTCGAGTACTCGTCGCAGTGCTGTGAAATCTACGCAACCGTCGTTTGTGAAGGGTGTGATGAGGGCGATGCCCATTCCCTTGAATTTGTTGTATACCATGAGTGTGTGTTGTTGTTGTCTTGACTAACTATCTGCCTGACAAGGCTGAAAAAGTGGGTGTGGCCTGTGGGTGTCAGGTGGTGTTGTGGTTTTTGATGTGCAAAGTTACAAATTTTAGTCAATATATTGGGCAAGATCAGAGAGTTTCTTGAATATTGACTCAAAATTGTTGTCTATGTAGTCTTCCCATTGTTCAACGGGCATGCCTTTAGGAAATCCGTAGCCGAGGAGAATCTGTGGTTCCTCGGTATCATATTGAAGCATCTGTCTTATGGCTTCTTTGAAGTCCAGCTTGTTGTGTCCCTTGAGGGCAATGATGGCCTTCAGGAGGTAGGCTTTGCACATGACCTCGTCGGTGGTGTCTTTTTTGTCTGACAGGGTGAGGGCAAGATCAAGAAGGTGTTCACCCATCTCGTCGCAGTTGACCTGAACGAAGCACATGGCTATGCGTACACACATCCATATTGGGTCGTCAGCGCATCGGAAAGCGAGTTCGAAGGCTCGGCTGGCAGTGCGCATGCGTTGCAGTCGTATGAGGCTCTGGCCGATGACGTAGTAGAGGTCGGCGTCTTCTCGTCTGTAGTGAAGGACTTTGACGGCTGTGCGCAGCGTGAGGCTGTCGAGCATGAGGTTTGAGTAGAGCATGGTCAGATCCTGCAAGCACCTCACGTAGTAGTCGATGAAGCCCCCGAAGCTGGCGTACGTCTCTTCTATGCGGTCTTTGACATCCTGTGGCGTCTTTCTGCTGGTGTAGAGCTTGTGGTCCTTGTCGAGTTGGGCAGTGATGGCCTTAGCCCAGGCGTGTCCGCGCTCGTTGTCGTGTATCATGAAGCATGCGTTGGCGAGCGGCACTATCTGTGACTTGTCTCCCCCGTTGTCAAGATATTTTTCGAAGTAAGGTATGCAGGCTTTGTTTTGGCCGAGCATCTGGAGGGAGTGAGCCTTAGTGAGCAGAGCATCCATGTCGTTCTCGTCTATGGCGAGGGCAAAGTCCGCTGCTTCGTTAGAGTCTTCAAACTTGTTGAGTTGAGCGTAGGCTCTTGAGAGCCGGCTCCATCCTCCGGGGAGATATGGTCGTTGTTCGAGTATCTGCGGCATGATTTCTATGACCATGTCGGAGAGAGCGAAAGGGGTGAGCAGGTCGACAAGCTGCACGTCATAGTCGGAATCGCCGAGAGGCTGGAATTTCTGCATGTATTGCTTAATCCATCGTCGTGCGTGTGGACATCCTCTATTTTCTTCGAACATAGATTCGGCTGGTTCGGCGAGTTCGATGTATGAGGCAACGATGTGTACATAGCAGTCCCTGATAGCATCGTCAGAAGGGTCGTCTTCATGGACAAGGTTCATCCATTGTCGCCAGTAGTCTTCTGCCTTTTCTATGTTGTCATATTTGGCGAAGGCTAACTGAGCCAGCTGGTAGAGGGAGTCGGGCGTGGACTGGTCCAAGCGTTCGAGCATCTTCTCTGCTTCGTCAAATCGGTGTTGGAATATGTAACAGGAGTTGAGGACGGAGAGCAGGGCCTCGTCATCGGGGAAGAGTGTGAGTCCATGGTTTAGAGCAGTCTCGCACTCCTCGGGACGATTGGCATACAGGTAGTAGTCGCCCAGGTCGGCAAAGTCCTCTGCCTCCATGAAGATGGGGCGGCCGTTGGCTTTGTCGTCCTCGTACGAACGGAGCAAATGTTGGAATTGTTCTGACTCAAAATAGTTGTCTGTCATGTTTTTGCTTGGGGGAGAGTTTGTATATATACAGACGATTATCCGCCATGGGCAGAGTGTTCAATCAAGCTACCACTCAGCCCGTCTGGCAGAATTACCGCCCTGTATAATCGCCTTGCCGCAGTTATTTTATCTTCTTCCAGGCGTCGGTAAGTCCGACGGTGCGGTTGAAGATGAGGTGTTCGGAGGTTGAGTCGGGGTCTACGTTGTAGTAGCCGATGCGCTGGAACTGTAGGTAGTCCATAGGCTTGCGGGTGGCGAGCCATTTCTCCACGTAAGCCTTTTTTATTTCGAGGCTGTTGGGGTTGAGGAATGGTCTCATTGCTTCTATGCCTCTGATGTCTCCGTTGGCCTTAGAGTATGCGGCAACCTCGTCTCTTGGGTTTTCTACCATCCAGAGTCTCTCGTAGTTGCGCACTTCGGCTTCGATGCAGTGGTTGCAGCTTACCCAGTGTATGGTCTTGCCTTTTATCTTCATGTTGCTGTTGGCTTGGCCTGTCTTTGTGTCGGGGATGAACTGGGCGTGTATCTCTATTATTTTGCCTTCAGCATCTTTCACCACGCAGTCTTCTATGGCTTCAGGACACTGGATGATGTAGCTGTTCTTTAGGCGGACCTGTTTGCCTGGACCGAGTCGGAAGAACTTCTTCGGAGCGTCTTCCATGAAGTCTTCGCGCTCTATCCAGAGTTCGCGGCTGAACTCTATCTCGTGTGTCCCGTCGGCTTCGTTTTCGGGGTTGTTGATGGCAGTGTAGGTCTCTGTCTGGTCGGCAGGGAAGTTGGTGATGACGAGTTTGACGGGGTCGATGACAGCACTGACGCGGAGGGCTCTCTTGTTGAGGTCGTCGCGCACAGCAGCTTCGAAGAGCGACATCTGGTTGAGCGCGTCGAACTTGGTATAGCCTATCTTGTTGATGAAGGATAGTATGCCTTCAGGGCTGTAGCCGCGGCGTCTGAAACCGCAGATGGTAGGCATGCGTGGGTCGTCCCATCCGTTGACGATGCCTTCCTTGACGAGAACGAGGAGGTTGCGCTTGGAGAGGAGGATATGTGTGAGGTTGAGCTTGTTGAACTCTGTCTGTCGTGGCCTGTTGTCGTCGAGTGGCTGGTCGTCGTGAGCAGCAGTCTTGGCCCAGTCGACAAATAGGTCGTAGAGTGGGCGGTGGCTTTCGAACTCGAGGGTGCAGAGAGAGTGTGTCACGCCTTCCCAGTAGTCACACTGTCCGTGGGTGAAGTCATACATTGGGTATGCATTCCATTTGTCGCCTGTGCGCCAGTGGGGCATGTTGAGCACGCGGTACATGATGGGGTCGCGGAAGTGCATGTTGGGGCTTGCCATGTCTATTTTGGCTCTGAGCACCATCTTTCCTGGCTCCATGTTTCCTGAGTTCATCTCTTCGAAGAGACGGAGGTTCTCCTCCACAGGACGGTTGCGGAAGGGCGATTCTGTTCCTGGCTGCGTAGGAGTGCCTTTCTGCTGTGCTATCTGTTCGGATGTCTGTTCGTCCACGTAGGCCTTGCCGTCCTTGATGAGCTGAACGGCGAGATCCCAGAGCTGCTGGAAGTAGTCGCTGGCGTAGAGTATCTTGTTCCAGCGGAATCCGAGCCACTCGATGTCTCGCTTGATGGCTTCGACGTATTCGGTGTCTTCCTTCTGTGGGTTGGTGTCGTCCATGCGGAGGTTGCATACGCCACCGTATTTCTGAGCCATTCCGAAGTCGATGGCTATGGCCTTGGCGTGGCCTATGTGGAGGTAGCCGTTGGGCTCTGGCGGGAAACGTGTCTGCACTCTCTTCCCGTTCTTGCCTTCGGCGAGATCCTTTACTATCTGTTCTTCGATGAAGTTGAGGGATGGCTTCTTGGCCTCTTCGTTCATCATCTCTTCTTTCACTTCTGTGCTCATAGTGGTATGTTGTGTATATATATTATATATATGTGTGTCTTTTGATATTTTTTACCAGAAAGTATCAATCTTTGTTGTTTGCTCTGCCTTATTTGCCGGCTTGTAAGCGTGGTTCGTCATTTTGAATGCAAAATTACAAAAGTTTTTCATCTTTAGAGGCATTTACTGCAATAAAAATGTAAAAAATCGCAGTTTTAGACAAAAAGTTGCAATAAATCATTGTCTATTCAAATAAATGTCCTAACTTTGCACTCGTTATCCAAACAACAAATCTTTTTTACCTTAAAAACTAATACCCAACAGGATTTTACATGGAGGTGTCGCGTTGAGAAACGAGATACCTTTTATTTTTTTCTGGATAAACCTCTTGAAAGCAATGCTCTGGGTATGCCCAAGCCTATGCCTTCATGAAGAATATTGAGGGTGTGCCATAAGCCATTGATGACTTTATGACACACCCTTGTCCCATGTTTGTTTGTTGGTCATATTGTCGCATAGTAGCTATCTCGTGACATCTCTTTCTCCTCCAGTAGTAGGTTTATTGCCCGCAGAGGATAGAGGAGAAGGGGAGACATGCGGCATCAGTTGGCTGCTTCAAACTCCTTGAGGAAACGCACATCGTTTTCGGAGAAGAGGCGGAGGTCCTTTACCTGATAGCGGAGGTTGGCTATGCGCTCAATGCCCATGCCGAAGGCGTAGCCCTTATATTTCTTTGAGTCTATGCCGTTGGCTTCAAGGACGTTGGGGTGTACCATGCCGCATCCGAGTATTTCGAGCCATCCTGAACCTTTGCACATGTTGCAGCCCTTGCCCTTGCAGAGGGTGCAGCTGACATCCATCTCAGCGCTTGGCTCAGTGAAGGGGAAGTAGGATGGGCGGAGTCGTATCTGTGTGTCTTCGCCGAACATCTCTTTGGCAAAGAGGAGGAGCACTTGCTTTAGGTCGGTGAAGCTGACTTTTTCGTCTACATAAAGTCCTTCCACCTGATGGAAGAAGCAGTGGGCACGGGCAGAGATGGCCTCATTGCGGTAGACGCGTCCGGGGCAGAGCACTCTTACAGGTGGCTGCTGCTGTTCCATGACACGTGCCTGCACAGAGCTTGTGTGTGTGCGCAGGATGATGTCAGGGTGAGCTTCGACGAAGAAGGTGTCTTGCATGTCGCGTGCGGGGTGGTCCTCGGCAAAGTTCATGGATGAGAACACGTGCCAGTCGTCTTCTACTTCAGGTCCCTCTGCCAGGGCGAAGCCGAGTCGGGAGAAAATGTCGATGATCTCGTTTTTGACGATGGTGAGCGGATGTCTTGTGCCGAGGGGCACAGGGTAGGCTGTGCGTGTTATGTCGAGGTGGGCG
This sequence comes from Bacteroidaceae bacterium, assembly GCA_016302435.1. Classification (GTDB taxonomy): domain Bacteria; phylum Bacteroidota; class Bacteroidia; order Bacteroidales; family Bacteroidaceae; genus Minthosoma. The sequence continues at coordinate 2,490 of JAEDNQ010000100.1, read as the reverse complement.
GCATCTGTCTCCTGTAGGGCGAAGGTGTCTCTCAGGCTGTTGATTTTTTCCTGTGCCTTGTTCTTGAGTTCGTTAATCTTTATGCCTATCTCTTTTTTCTGTTCTGCTGGTACGTTGCGGAAGTCGGCCATGAGGGCTGTAATGAGTCCTTTCTTGCTGAGATACTTGATGCGCAGCTGTTCAATCTCTTCTGCCGATTGTGCCTGGAGGCTTTCCACTTCGTTGAGCAGGTCTTGTATTCTTCCTAACATGGTGTGAAAGTGTATTGTTGTTATGGTGTGTGAATATTATGGTTTTGTCTCTGAAGCTCAGCGCCCCCCCCCTTACTCCTGTGCGTATAACAGTGTGTTGACATGAAGGCGAGGCGACGACGCTCTTTGAAATTCTTTGCAAAGTTAGTCATTTATCACGACATAGATGTCGTTTGAACCCGATTAAATGCTTTTCAGGGGGCAATTATGGTCAAAATAGGGCTTGTAACAAATATAAAATACCATTTTGTAGCTCTATCTCCACAGAATTGCCTAACTTTGCACGAGATTTACATCTATGAAGTATGAAAAAAATATTTAGCACATCTGCGGCAGTAGCATGCCTCTTGGTTTCGTGTGGCGACTCCAAGATGACCAATTCGTATGCTGAGGAGGACAAGGCTGAGGAAGATTCAGCAGAGGCCTTCATCGGAGACACTATCCATCTCTTTGACGAAGACGTGCCTCCCGTGGCTGCCGACATGCTCTTCAGCGACTTCTTCTTCAACTTCATCGACGATCCGAAGTTTCAGGCGCAGAGAGTCGTCATGCCTTTGCCAATCAGGGACGGCGACGAGGTGTCTTATCTCAACAAGGGACAGTGGAAATCGATGAATCATTTTCTGGAAAACGACTACTACTATGTCATCTTTGAACGGGAAGAAGACCTCGAACTGCAGAAGGACACGTCGCTGACTCATGTCGCCATAGAGTGGTACAATCTTGCAGAGAGCGAGGTGGACAAATGCAACTTCGACCGCAGCCATGGACGATGGATGCTTCATGACATTGTGCGGAAACGCATACAGGATACGCCGAATGCGAATTTTCTCGATTTCTACACTCGCTTCGTCACAGACAGCGTCTTTCAGCGAGAATCCATCACACAGCCCATCAAGCTCGTGCTCATACCTGACGATGGGGAGTCAGAGCCTGAGGAACGCTATGTCGATGCTGACGAGTGGATGGAGATGAAAGAAGACTTCCCTTTGGAGTCGAAGATGCTCGTCAACATGAACTATGGCCAGACCTGCATCAGCCAAAACCGTAAGACTCTCATGCTCGAGGGCATCAGTAATGGTATGCTCACCACATTCCGCTTTGCCAAGGACGGCGAGCAGTGGCGTCTGACAGAGATAGAGTATTGATGTTCATGTTGTTTGGCATCAATAAAATAACAGTAATCTTACATGGCGACTTTGTATAACCAACATGAACGTACAATGAACAACGAGATAAAGAGATATAAAGACTATTCGCTTTTGGCGCACAACACCTTCGGGATGGATGTGCGCTGCAAGTGTTTTATAGAGTATTACTCAGCCCAGCAGCTTCAGCTGTTAGTGCCCTCGCTCTCTCGGCCTTTTCTTCATATCGGTGGCGGAAGCAACCTGCTTTTCTCTTCCGACTATGCTGGCACCATTCTCCACAGTGCCATCAAGGGCATCTCACGTCTGGGAGAGGACGGTGAAGGCCATGTCCTCGTCAAGGCTGGAGCAGGGGAGATATGGGATGATCTTGTGGCATGGGCTGTTGACAGCGGGCTTGGTGGCATAGAGAATCTTTCACTCATCCCCGGTGAGGTGGGAGCGAGTGCTGTTCAGAACATTGGTGCCTATGGCGTGGAAGCAAAAGATGTCATTGTCTGTGTCGATGTTGTTGACCTGTCTACGGGCGAGGCAAGACAGCTGACCAATGCCGACTGCCACTACTCCTACCGCCAGAGCATATTCAAAAATGAACTCAAGGGACGATACGCAATAACGCATGTGACCTACGCCCTTTCGGCGACACCGCAGCTTCAGCTCGACTATGGCAACATTCGCGCTGCTCTATCCGGCAGGAGCGATGTGACTGTGGCTGACGTGCGTCGTGCCATCATCGACATTCGCAACGCCAAGTTGCCCGACCCTTCTGTGATGGGCAATGCCGGCAGCTTCTTCATGAATCCCATTGTCGATAGCTCTACGTTCGAGGCTATACGTGGCGTCTACCCCGACATGCCCTTTTATGTCGTGGGCGACAGGTACAAGATTCCGGCTGGATGGATGATAGAGAAGTGCGGATGGAAAGGCAAGGCTCTCGGCAGAGCCGGTGTTCACGACAAACAGGCCCTTGTGCTTGTCAATCTTGGCGGTGCCACAAGCGAAGAGATAATGCGCCTCTGTGAGGCTGTGCGCAAGGATGTCAAGAAAACGTTTGGCGTCGACATTCATCCTGAGGTCAATATCATCTGATG
>JAEDNQ010000099.1 GCA_016302435.1 Bacteroidaceae bacterium | reverse complement strand
CTTGTCTTTAGAGCTTGATCTTAACCTTTCCTTTAAGTCAGGTCTTGACCTTGCCTTCAGAACAGACCTTGTCTTTATAGCTTAGTCTTGACCTCTACTTCTGTGTATGTCTCCAGCACGTCTCCCTCACGTATGTCGTTGAAGTTGACGATAGATATACCGCATTCGAAGTCGCGTCCGACTTCCTTGACATCATCCTTGAATCTCTTGAGGGCGAGGATTTCTCCTGTGTGGACAACGATGCCGTCGCGTATGACACGCACCTTGTCTGAGCGGTGAACCTTTCCATCTGTCACCCAGCATCCGGCAACTGTGCCCACCTTGGTGATCTTGTACACCTGGCGCACATCGACCTGAGCTGTGACTTCTTCCTTGATGGTAGGTGCGAGCATGCCCTCCATGGCGTCTTTGACTTCCTCTATGGCATCGTAGATGATAGAGTAGAGTCGTATGTCGACACCGTACTGTTCTGCCAGTCGGCGTGCGGCTGCTGATGGGCGCACCTGGAATCCGATGATGATGACATTTTCCGATGCGTGAGCCAGTTCGACATCGTTCTCGCTGATTTGTCCCACAGCCTTGTGGATGACATTGACCTGTATCTTCTCCGTAGAGAGTTTGATGAGAGAGTCGGAGAGAGCTTCGATAGAACCGTCCACGTCGCCTTTGACCACGAGGTTGAGCTCCTTGAAGTCTCCCAAAGCGATGCGTCGTCCGAGTTCGTCGAGGGTAAGGCGTGTTTGAGTGCGCAGACCCTGTTCGCGCTTGAGCTGCTGGCGCTTATTGCATATTTCGCGAGCTTCCTGTTCTGTGTCCATGACATGGAAGGTGTCGCCAGCCGTTGGAGCTCCGTTGAAACCGAGGATGACGGCTGGTTCTGCAGGAAGTGCCTTGTCTATGCGTTGTCCTCGCTCGTTGAACATAGCCTTTATACGTCCGTAGTTGGTGCCTGCCAGAACGATGTCACCCTGCTTGAGTGTTCCGTTCTGAACAAGCACGGTGGCAACATATCCTCGTCCCTTGTCGAGAGTGGATTCGATGACCGAACCTGTGGCCTTGCGGTTGGGGTTAGCCTTAAGGTCGAGCATCTCAGCCTCCAGGAGCACCTTCTCCATGAGCTCTTCTACGCCGATGCCCTTCTTGGCACTGATGTCTTGGCTCTGGTATTTGCCTCCCCAGTCCTCAACGAGGTAGTTCATGGCAGCGAGCTGTTCCTTTATTTTTTCAGGATTGGCTGCCGGCTTGTCTATCTTGTTTATGGCGAAGACCATTGGCACCCCTGCTGCCTGAGCGTGGGCGATAGCCTCCTTTGTCTGTGGCATGACATCGTCGTCGGCTGCCACAATGATGATGGCTATGTCTGTCACCTTGGCTCCGCGTGCACGCATGGCAGTGAAGGCCTCGTGTCCAGGTGTGTCGAGGAATGTTATCTTGCGTCCGTCCTTGAGCTTGACATTGTATGCACCGATGTGCTGTGTGATGCCACCAGCCTCACCGGCGATGACATTGGTGTTGCGTATGTAGTCGAGGAGAGATGTCTTACCGTGGTCAACGTGTCCCATGACGGTGATGATAGGAGCGCGGCGCTCGAGGTCTTCCTCGCTGTCTGCCACTTCCTCTATAGCGTTCGACACTTCTTCAGAGACATACTGAGTGGTGAAGCCAAACTCTTCTGCCACGATGTTGATTGTTTCGGCGTCGAGGCGCTGGTTGATGCTGACCATCATGCCGATGGACATACAAGTGCCGATAACCTTTGTCACAGGCACATCCATCATGGTGGCGAGTTCGTTGGCTGTAACGAATTCAGTGAGCTTGAGCACCTTGCTGTCTGCGTTTTCAGCCTCTTCCTCTTCCATCATGCGCTCATGTATGGCGTTGCGCTTGTCCTTGCGGTATTTCACACCCTTCTTCTCCTGCTTGGCAGTGAGGCGGGCGAGAGTTTCCTTTACCTGCTTAGCCACATCCTCTTCAGAGAGTTCCTGTGGCTTTGGAGGTTGCTTCTTCTTGTTCTTCTTGCCCTGTCCTGGCTGATTCTGCTTTGCTTTCTGCTGGTTGGGCTGGTTGTTGCCGCCATTGTTGTTGCCACCGCTGTTGTTGCCGCCGCTGTTGTTGCCTTTGTTCTTCTTGCCCTGTCCAGGCTGGCCGTTGGCCTGCTTGACGGCTGCATCCACGTCGACTTTATTGTTGTTGATGCGGCTGCGCTTCTTCTTCTGGTTGCCCGAAGACTCACCGTTGGCCTGTGAGCCATTGCTCTGGCCACCGTTTTTCCTGGCCTCAGCGTTAGCCTGTGCCTGCATGCGTTCCTTGCGTCTCTCAGACTTGCTTTTGCGGTCAGGGCGTGTCTTGCTGTTGAGGCTTGAGAGGTCGATGAATCCTACTTGCTTGAACTGCACGCTGGCTTCGGCAGGAGCGGTGAGGTGGTATACCCCCTTCTCGTTCTGCTCCAGACGGTCAGCCGGTGTCTGTTTGGCAGGTTTGTTGGATTGTGGCTGATGAGAGTTTCCCGCCTTGTCTGAGTCATTGGCGCTTTTGTTGCTCTGAGTTGCCTGTGGCTCATTGGCTGCTGTTTGAGTTGTTGATGTGTTGGCGTCAGCAGTAGGCACAGCAGTGTTGTTGGCTGCGCTATCTTGTGAGTTGGTGTTCTTTGTGCCTGCAGCAGGTGATGCGACAGTCTTCTCAGCTTCATTGGCAGCAGTGTCTGCAGGTTTCTTCATGTCGTTGATGTTGCCTACAATCTTGAACTGCTGTTTCTTGGCAGCCTTCTCTTTTTCTTGGCGTTCCTTCTCGTCTCTCATGGCTTGCTGTCTTTCTTTCTTTTCCTGTTGTTCTTTTTCTTTCTGGGTCTGGATCTTTTGTTTGGTGAACGCATTTTGTTTCATGTCCTCACCAAATTCTTTTTTCAGCAGGCCATACTGTTCGTCCGTTATTTTGGCATTGGGCGTTGCGTCTTGCAGCGCCATGCCTTTTTTCTGCAGGAAGTCAGCAACTGTGTTGATTCCCACATTGAGTTCTTTTAATGCTTTATTCAGTCTTACTGCCATATCAATAATTATTCTTGTGGAGTAGGTTCATCGTATTCTTCAAATTCGGCCTTGAGTATGCGGAGCACGTCGTCAACAGTGTTCTCTTCGAGGTCAGCTTTTTCCACGAGCATGGCGCGTGGTGCGGCTATGACGCTCTTCGCTGTCTCGAGTCCGATAGATTTGATAGCGTCGATGATCCATGGCTCTATTTCGTCCTTGAACTCATCAAGGTAGATGTCCTCTTCTTCTGGCTCGTTGCCGTTGATTTCGCGGAAGACATCGATGGTATATTCTGTTATCATGCTGGCGAGCTTGATGTTGTCACCGTTCTTGCCGATGGCGAGGCTCACCTGGTCTGGCTGGAGGTACACCTCAGCTTTCCTTCTCTCTTCGTCGAGTGTGATGGACGAGATGTTGGCTGGGCTGAGAGCGCGCTGTATGAAGAGGCGTGTGTTGTTGGTGTAGTTGATGACGTCAATGTTTTCGTTGTGCAGCTCCTTGACGATGCCGTGGATGCGGCTTCCCTTTACACCGACGCACGCACCTACTGGGTCGATGCGGTCGTTGTAGCTCTCTACAGCTATCTTTGCTCTCTGTCCTGGTATGCGCACCACCTTGTGTATGGTGATGAGTCCCTCATTGATTTCGGGCACTTCGTGCTCTATGAGACGGCGGAGGAAGTCGGGCGATGTGCGTGAGAGGATGATTTTAGGGTTGTTGTTGAGGTTGTCCACACGGAGGATGACGGCTCTGGCTGTCTCTCCCTTGCGGAAGAAGTCGCCAGGTATCTGCTCACTCTTTGGGAGGATGAGCTCGTTGCCCTCATCGTCGAGGATGAGCATCTCTCTCTTCCATATCTGGTATACTTCTCCGCTGATGATGGTGCCAACCTTGTCTGCATACTTGTTGTAGAGGTTGTCGTGCTCGAGGTCGAGAATCTTTCCAGCCATGGTCTGGCGGAGAGTGAGGATAGTGCGGCGTCCGAACTTGGCGAAGTCTATCTTCTCGCTCACTTCTTCTCCTAACTCGTAGTCTTCGTCTATCTTGCGTGCATCGGTGAGTGAGATCTCTTTGTTGGTGTCCTTCACGGCTGAGTCTTCCACAACTGTGCGGTTGCGATATATCTCGAAGTCGCCCTTGTCCGGATTGACGATGACGTCAAAGTTCTCATCAGACCCGTATGTCCTTTGCAGGACGCTGCGGAAGCTGTCCTCAATCACACTCACGAGAGTTGTTCTGTCGATGTTTTTTGTCTCCTTGAAATCCTTGAATGTTTCAATCAAGTTGACTTGTTCTGGTTCTTTCTTTGCCATTGTATGTTATTGTTTTATATTTGATTTAGATTTTGAGATGTTTTGGCATGTCAAGCGCCTGCGGCTCGTTGGTGCTGTCGATGTCCTGAGTGCCAGATGAAGCTTAGGCTTATTTGAAGTCGATGATGTTCTTCACCCACTTCACGTCGTCGTATGTGAAGTGCTTTTCCACCTCCACCTTCTGTGGACGCTTCTTGCCTTCAATCCTCTGCTTCTCCTCTACGATGACGACGAAGCCGTTTTCGTCAGCCGACTTGAGCGAGCCTTCCATCTTCTTTCCTTCTTTAGTGAGAAGCTCCACGTCATAGCCCACAGCATTCACATATTGCTGCAGAACCTTGAATGGCTGACCAATGCCGGCAGAGCCAACTTCCAGCTCGAAGTCTTCCTCGTCTCTGTCAAGGTGCTCTTCGATGAACTTGCTCAGTTCGCAGCAGTCGTCAATCCATACTCCGTCCTTGTGATCAATTTCCACGGTGATCTTGTTCTGGTCGTCTACTGAAGCGTCAACAAGGAAATACTCTTTGCCTTCGAGCCATTGTGTAGCCAATTCTCTCACTTTGTTTTTGTCAATCATAGAAGTCGTCTTTTTCTTAGTGTCTTTATTGTAACTTATCTGTCAGGCATGTGCAGGCTTGCTGGCTCAGGGTGCAGCATTTATGCCGCATCGAGAAGGCCTCTTGCGAGCTCTACATCCATGCCTGTTATCAAACAAACGAGGGAACTTGTTCAGTCCCCTCGTGCATTTACGATGCAAAGGTAATACTTTTCCTCCAAATGGCAAAGCTTTTATGTTAAAATAATGTGTAAGCATGCCAAATAATGGCTTTCGTGTCATTTTTTTGTAAAATAGCGGTCTGAAAAGTCAATTTTTGCTATGCAGGCATTGCTTATGTGGAGAAAAAGACCTAACTTTGCCAGCAAATAACTAACTATTAAAGCTAACCCTGCAAACCAATATTCTCAATGACCATCTCCGACAAAGAAATACAGTCACGTCTCGACCTCATGCAGCCCATCACCCTCGAAGAGATGTCGGGCATAAGGCTCATGAACAGACTTGACACAAAGTATGTGGCGTCCAAGGCTCAGCTTGTCCAGCTCCTCGATATGCTCAGGAGCGAATATTACGTGCAAGAGACCCTCGGGCGTCGCATCATTCCGTATCTGACCACCTACTATGACACGGAAGACCACTTCATGTACATGATGCACCACAATAAGAGGGCGCGCCGCATGAAGGTAAGGGTCAGGACATACGTGGCGAGTGAGATAACCTTCCTCGAAGTGAAGAACAAGAACAATCATGCGCGCACAAAAAAGAAACGCATCGAAGTGGAGTCGCAGGACTGCTTCAGAGACACAGTCGGTGCTCACGAGCTTGTGCAGTGCAAGACGGGACTCAATCTCGACTATTTAGGAGCCGTGGTGCGCAACCAGTTTGACCGCGTGACACTTGTCAACCGAGCCAAGACGGAACGCCTCACCATCGACTTCAATGTGCGCTTCCACAACTTCGAGACAGGCAACGACCATGCCACCGACCAGTTGGTCATCATCGAGCTGAAGCGCGATGGCAATGTCTTTTCTCCCGTCTGCAACAAGCTGAAGGCTCTCCATATCCATCCCACCGGCTTCTCAAAGTGCTGCATAGGCATGGCTCTCACCGATCCCGAGCTCAAGCAGAACAACTTCAAGCCAAAACTCCGCAACCTCGAGAAAATAAACGGACGCCACTTTATTGACCATGAGATATAAAGAGAGCCAGGCTATCCCGCTTTTCCAAGCTTTTCGGGTCTTCTGGCTTTTCCGTGTCAACCGCTTAAACATTTTATTAATCATTAATACCATTTGCCAATGGACGCAATCAACGATTTTTTTACCGTGCTGTCAAGCGACACATGCCGTCTGCTTGACCTGTTCCTTCGCCTTATCATCAACACCGCGTTCACCATCACCATTGCGCGCTGTTTCTACTTTCCAAAGGCACGAAGGAGAGATTTCTTCTTTACCTACATCTTGCTTGGCTTCTGCATCTTCATGCTCATCCACCTCATGGGCGACGCAAAGATAAAGACAGGTATAGCCATGGGACTCTTTGCCATCTTCTGCATCATGCGCTACCGCACAGAGTCTGTGCCCATCCGTGAGATGACTTACCTCTTCCTCATCATCTCCCTCTCAGCCATCAATGGTCTTGCCTGGGCTGCCGACATCAGTCCTAAGCACCCTGAGTTCATGGGACCTCTGCTCACAAGCTGGGGCGAACTTCTCCTTACCGACCTCGTCTTTGTTGCAGGCGTATGGATAGCCGAAGCCAATAAGCTGGTCAAGAGCCTGTCATCCAAATATATAAAGTATGACAAGATAGAACTCATCAAGCCAGAGAGACGTCAGGAACTCATCGCTGACCTGAAAGAACGTACAGGACTCGATGTGACCAATGTGAGCGTCGGCTCTATCGACTTCCTCAAGGACATGGCACTCATCAAGATATACTATAATACAGACGAAACAGACGAAACCGCTCAAAAGTTGCCAAAGGAATATGAATAAGAGAATCACCACATTGATGCTTTCAGCAGTGGCATCCCTTGTCTCGCTCACAGCAAGAGCTCAGGCAGACGACTTCGGCATGGACTTCAGCCTCGCCGCTGAAAAGAAACTCTGCCGTGGGATAGGACTCACGCTCGAGGGCAATGCGCGCACTCAGGACAATACGAGCAAGATGGATCGCTGGTCAGTCGGCGCCACTATAGACGCAAAGGTCTTCAATACCACCACTTTCGATGTAAAGGTCTTCGCTGGCTGGGAATACATGTGGGTGTACAATCTTGGAGAGGTCAAGGAGAAGTATGACGAAGAAAATCCTGTTCTCACTCCCGAAGGTCTTGTCATCCCCTATGAGGGCTACAACGAGACACATCCCTTCTGGCGCGACCGCCATCGTACCAACGTAGGCTTCTCCGCCTCATACAAGCCCAACAAGCGTTGGTCGTTCCAGCTCAAGGAGACATTTCAGTACTCCCACTATGCTAAGGCAGAGACGACAAAAGACAAGTACCGCCTTGACGATGATGACAACATCTACCTCAAAGGCTCAGAGACAGACTATAAGCGAGCCAAAGACAGGACAATCCTCCGTTCGCGCCTCACCGCCCAGTACAACATCAAGGGCTTGCCGCTCGACCCATACGCTTCAGCCGAATATGGATGCGGACTTTCCTACACCACCAACAAGTGGAAGTTCACAGCAGGAACAGACTACAAGATCAACAAGCAGAATATCCTTACCGTCTTCTACCGCTTCCAGACAGAAAATGACGGAGACGACCCCGATGGACATATCATCGGTTTAGGGTATAAGATAAAACTGTAATGGTTATTAAAGAAAAGAATTGCAATAAAAAGAACCAACCCGAATACAAGGCGGCTATCACCCTTGGTAGTCGCCTATTTTATAAACAGATAAACAGATAAGCTTCAATAGTACAATAAGGTGGTTTCCTATAGGAGTTTGCCGCCATAAAAAAATCATCAAAGACTTATGAAAACATCCATTCATTCCCCATTCCGCATCAGCCGCTCAGCAAGCCGCACCCTCGTCCTTGCTGCCGCCATGGCCTTTGCTGCCAGTGCCTCGGCTGATGACTTCAGCTTATACTATGACCAGTCAGACGGCAAGACCGCTACTCTCGTTGCAGCTGTTACACAGATAGACAAGATTGTCTTTGAAGGTGGCAGCATCAAGGTGGTGCAAACTGACGGTAAAAGCACAGCTCTCACAACATCTGCTGTCAAGCGACTCTACTTCTCCACTCCAAGCACCGTCTCTTCCATCTCAGACGCTTCCGTCGCAGACACCTTCGAGCCTGAGGCCGATGTCTTGGACATGACAGGCAGGGTAGTGGGCAAGGCAAAGAACTTCTCTGCTCTGCCACAGGGCGCATACATCATCAGCGGAAAGAAGGTGAGCAAGTGATGACGCTTGTCTGTGACTGTTGGTAAATGTTGACAACTGTTGATAAGTATCCCCCAACTGTTGATAACTTTCAGCTCTGTTGTTGATAAATGCCACTATTTGCCTAAAACTGCCACAATGGCTGTTGATAAATGTTGACAACTGTTGATAACTTTCCCCCAACTGTTGATAACACACTCTCACACCTGTTGATAACTATATATCAC
>JAEDNQ010000098.1 GCA_016302435.1 Bacteroidaceae bacterium | reverse complement strand
AGAATCTTCATCATCTCGCAGCAAGAGTAAGCCACAGATGTGCCAGGGCCAAAGATAGCAGCCACACCTGCCTTGTAGAGGAAGTCATAGTCCTGAGCAGGGATGACACCACCGGCGATGATGAGGATGTCCTCACGTCCGAGTTTCTTGAGCTCCTCGATGACCTGAGGAACGAGAGTCTTGTGACCTGCAGCGAGAGAGGAAACGCCGAGCACGTCAACGTCATTCTCCACTGCCTGACGAGCAGCCTCTGCCGGAGTCTGGAAGAGAGGACCCATGTCCACGTCCATACCGCAGTCTGCATAACCAGTGGCACAAACCTTTGCACCGCGGTCGTGACCGTCCTGTCCCATCTTGGCTATCATGATGCGTGGACGGCGACCATTCTTCTGAGCGAACAACTCTGTCGCCTCACATGCCTTCTTGAAGGCATCGTCACTCTTTGATTCTGAACTGTACACGTTGCTGATAGTTCTAATGATTGCTTTATAACGTCCCACGACAGCTTCGCAGGCATCTGATATTTCACCGAGCGTACAACGGAGACCAGCGGCCTTGACAGCGAGGTCGAGCAGGTTGTTCTCGCTCTTCTTGCCATCATTGAACTCCTGCACACACTTTGTTATTTCGGCGAGAGCGGCCTTGCAAGCCTCCTCGTTACGGTTGGCGCGGAGCTCCTTGAGGGCAGCTTCCTGCTGCAGGCGCACAGCTGTGTTGTCAATCTCAAGGATGTCAAGTGGATCCTCATGGTCGAGACGGTACTTGTTAGTGCCGACGATAGTCTGAGTGCCTGAGTCGATGCGAGCCTGAGTGCGTGCAGCAGCCTCCTCGATGCGCATCTTTGGCAGACCAGTCTCGATAGCCTTGGCCATACCGCCAAGCTTCTCTATCTCCTGGATGTGCTCCCAAGCCTTGTGCACAAGCTCATTTGTAAGTGTCTCCACGTAGAACGAGCCAGCCCATGGGTCAATCTGCTTGCACACCTTAGTCTCGTTCTGAATGTATATCTGAGTGTTGCGCGCAATACGTGCAGAGAAGTCTGTTGGGAGGGCAATAGCCTCGTCGAGGGCATTAGTGTGGAGCGACTGAGTGTGTCCGAGCACGGCAGCCATAGCCTCTATACATGTGCGTCCCACGTTGTTGAATGGGTCCTGCTCAGTGAGCGACCATCCTGATGTCTGAGAGTGAGTGCGCAGAGCAAGCGACTTAGGATTCTTAGCTCCGAAGCTCTTCACAATCTTAGCCCAGAGCAGACGACCAGCACGCATCTTGGCTATTTCCATGAAGTGGTTCATGCCGATAGCCCAGAAGAAAGAGAGTCGGGGAGCGAAAGCATCCACGTCGATGCCAGCGTTCACACCAGTGCGGAGGTAGTCCATACCGTCAGCCAGAGTGTAAGCCAGCTCAATGTCTGCTGTAGCACCTGCCTCCTGCATGTGGTAGCCAGAGATGGAGATAGAGTTGAACTTAGGCATCTTCTGAGATGTGTATTCGAAGATGTCAGCGATAATCTTCATGGAGAATGCAGGAGGGTAGATATATGTGTTGCGCACCATGAACTCCTTCAAGATGTCGTTCTGAATCGTACCAGCCATCTCCTCCAGCTTAGCACCCTGCTCCAGACCAGCGTTGATGTAGAAGGCGAGCACAGGGAGCACACCGCCGTTCATGGTCATGGAGACAGACATCTTGTTGAGCGGAATGCCGGCGAAGAGAGTCTTCATGTTTTCGAGCGAGCAGATAGACACACCTGCCTTGCCCACGTCACCCACCACGCGCTCATTGTCAGGGTCGTAGCCACGGTGAGTAGGGAGGTCGAAAGCCACCGACAGACCCTTCTGACCAGAAGCGAGGTTGCGGCGGTAGAAGGCGTTAGACTCCTCTGCAGTAGAGAAACCAGCGTACTGGCGGATTGTCCATGGGCGGAACGGATACATCATAGAGTAAGGACCACGGAGATATGGAGGTATGCCGGCAGCAAAGTCGAGGTGCTCCATGCCTTCAAGGTCTTCCTTAGTATATACTGGCTGAATGTCAATCTGCTCAGGTGTTCTCCAGTTTGCAGAGATGCCATTGTCCTTCTGCCACTGCTGGCCGTTCTTTTCCTGAATGCCAGCGTAGATGTCTATATTGTTAAAATTCTTACGAGCCATAGTAGTGTTAGATTCCGAGTTTTGCGTTGTACTCCTTGAGAGTGCCCAGCTGATTAGACTTAACGTTGATAAAGTTCTCGATGCCGGCAGCCTTCAGTTCGTCAGAGCAAGCTGGCGCACCGGCTACGACGTACATGGCACGTCCGTTGAGGTATTTGAAAGCAGGGATAGCATACTCTGCATATTCATCGTCAGAAGAACAGATGACCACGATGTCAGCCTTAGCCTCCATAGCAGCGTCCACTCCAGCCTCCACTGTCTCGAAGCCGAGGTTGTCGATGACCTTATATCCTGCAGCAGCGAGGAAGTTGCAAGAGAACTGTGCGCGAGCCTGTCTCATGGCGAGGTTGCCGATAGTGAGCATGAAAGCCACAGGCTGCTTCTCAGCCTTCTCTGTAGCGAGGCGGAGAGTCTCAAACTCAGATGCCAGACGGCTCTTGTTGAGCGTCTCGATGTCACCCTTGTTGCAAGAGCAAGTGCAAGCCATTGGAGCCTTGCCCTCAGACACTTCGTTGAAGTTAGGGAACTGGTTTGTGCCGAGGATGAACTCCTTGCGCTTAGCCGCGTCAGCATGTCGCTTGTCGTTAGAAGCGTTGACAGCCTTCTGTATGTTGCCCTTGAGAGTCTCAGCGAGGAATCCGCCAGCGTTCTCCACTTCGAGGAAGAGCTTCCAGCCCTCCTTAGCTATAGCGTCAGTGAGGTGCTCCACTGTGTAAGAGCCACCAGCCACGTCCACGAGCTTGTCGAAGTGAGCCTCCTCCTTGAGCAGGAGCTGCTGGTTGCGAGCTATGCGCTCAGCGAAGTCTGTTGGCACCTCGTATGGCTTGTCAAACGGAGTGACAACGATAGAGTCCACATTAGCGATGGCAGCCGACATGGCCTCTGTCTGAGAGCGGAGCAGGTTGACGTAAGAGTCAAAGATAGTCTGGTTATATTCAGAAGTGAAGGCACACACATGCATCTGGCATGCACAGTCACACTTAGGCTCATACTGCTTCACTATCTGAGCCCAGAGCATGCGGGCAGCGCGGAACTTAGCTATCTCCATGAAGTAGTTGTCCGAAACGCCCATGTTGAACTTTATCCTCTTGCCGGCCTCAGTGGCGTCCACTCCAGCCTCTGTCAGCGCGTTCATGTATTCCGCGCCCCAAGCCAGAGCGTAGCCCAACTCCTGATAGATGTAAGCACCCGCATTGTTGAGAGCCACAGAGTTCACATTGACACATTTGTAGCCAGGCAGCTCTGCCAGAGCCTCGATGAGAGCCTTGCCCTCAGCTATGAGAGCCGACTTGTCGCTGCCGTTGCAGAGGATGCGAGATATTGGGTCGAAGTTGATAGAGCCCTTGAGCTCAGAGAGGGGATAACCATTCTCCTTGAAGTAATCAACGAGAATCTCCGCCAGTTCCACACAATGGCGCTGGCAAGTGTTGAAGTTCAGCTCCACATACTGAGGAAGGATGCCGTTGAGCAGAGTGGCGATGAAATCCTTGCTCACGTCCTTGCCTGCAATCTTGAATCCGATAGAGTCCACACCCTTGTTCAGGATGTCAAGAGCCTTCTCGTTGGCAGCCTTAGGACAGTCAACATTTATTTCCTGTCTTACATACCAGATGTTGTTGTCCTTCTTGTTGCCGCGGACGAAAGGAAATTCGCCTGGGAGAGAATTGACGGCCTTGAGGTCAGCAAGATCTTCGCGACGGTAGAAAGGCATTACGTCAAATCCTTCATTGGTTCTCCAAACCATTCTCTTCTGGAAGTCAGCACCCTTCAAGTCAACCTGGATCTTGTCCATCCATTCCTGAGTCGTAGGCGCCTGAAACTCCGAGAAGAGTTTTTCGTTCATGTTAGCCATAATTAAAGAATATATTTAAATTTGATGTTGGTTTTTCATTCTTCGTTCTATGTGCCCATTATTTGCCTCTAATTGCAAAATAGCACACAAAGGTACGCTTTTTTATTTGAAAGGACAAAAGAAAAATGTAAAAAAAACTTATAATTGCAATTAAACTTTTGTCAGAGCAGAAAAAGTTTGTATCTTTGTAGCCAGATATGACAATTGTGGCATTTCTAACCATACCATTCGACCGATAAATCTAAATACACCCTATGACAGAAAACAACCATACCACACCGCGCCCCATCTCTCCCCAGCAGGCCGACGAAGTGCTCATCGTCGACCCCACCCGCGGCGAAGAGACCGAAGGCATGCTCCTCCTCTTCCGTCGCGGAGGCTTGCGCGACGAAGGATATATAGCATACAGAGGCCAGACCATCGACATGGCAGAAGTCAAGGAAGTGACATTCCACAACACCTCCATACCATATCTACCCAACACCTACCAGGTCGTCATCACCTCCACCTCACCCCAGTGCCCCACTATCTCCATACCAGCAGGCAGCGACGCCTCCACAGCCATGCGCATGGCCCTTGAGATAGAACGCCTGCTCTTCGCCCCCACGACATAGGAGGTACAACACCAAGGAGAGATTCAAGGGGGCGTTCATGACGTCCCAATCTTTCATGACGTACATAGCGCCCAAAGAATCCCTTCCTCCATCCTCAGAAATACACATATATAATATTTATATAATAAACAACTTAAAACAACAATTATTAGCCATGAACTTAAAACTTTATCTCATGTCTGCCTTCGCCGTGAGCACACTTGCAGCCTCGGCACAGAAGACACCCGTATGGTGCGACCCGGCAGTCAATGAAGTCAACCGCAAGACAGACGTGGCAAACTACTTCGCCTACGAGACAGAAGCCCTCGCGGAGAAGTCGCAGATGCCAAGTCTTAACCCCAAGGCACGAAGCTCCCGCTACATGTCACTCGAAGGCAAGTGGAAGTTCCACTGGGTAGAAAACGCCAACGAGCGCCCCGACAACTTCTACGCCCTCAACTACGACGACTCACAGTGGAACCAGATTCCCGTCCCAGGCAACTGGGAGATGTACGGCTACGGCGATGCCATCTATGTCAACAACTGCTACGCTTGGCGCTCCGACTGGACAGGCGAGCCACCAGCAGTGCAAGACAAAAACAACCACGTAGGCTCCTACCGCCAGACCTTCACCGTCCCAGCCGACTGGAAAGGCAGCAAGATATACATGCACATCGGCTCAGCCACATCCAACGTCTCCCTCTACGTCAACGGCAAATACGTAGGCTACAGCGAGGACAGCAAGGTGGCAGCAGAGTTTGACGTGACAAAGTATATAGTCCCAGGCAAAGACAACCTCATAGCCATGCAAGTCATGCGCTGGTGCGACGGCAGCTGGAACGAAGACCAAGACTTCTGGCGCCTGTGCGGCATCTCACGCGAAGTATACCTCTACTCACGCCCCACATCCCACATCGAAGACCTCTTCATCACCCCCGAACTCTACAACAACTACACCGACGGAGGCCTCAAAGTCAAAGTACAGCTCCAGGCAGCCAAGGGCAAGACACTCAAGTTCCGCCTCGTAGATGCCGACGGCAAGGAAGTCTTCAACAATCAGGCCAAAGTCCTCGACAACGCTCCAGTCCTCTTCGAGTCGGGCGATGTCAACAATGTCAACAAGTGGACAGCCGAGACCCCCTACCTCTACAACCTCTACGTCTCCCTCTACGACGGCGACCGCCTCATAGAGTGCATCCCTCAGCGTGTCGGATTCCGCAAGGTTGAGATAAAGAACCAGCAGATGCTCGTCAACGGACAGCCTGTCCTCATCAAGGGAGCCGACCGCCACGAGCTCGACCCCGACGGAGGCTACGTCGTCTCAGTAGAGCGCATGATACAGGACATACAGGTCATGAAGCAGCTCAACATGAACGCCGTCCGCACATGCCACTATCCCGACGACCCACGCTGGTACGAACTCTGCGACATCTACGGCATCTACGTCACAGCAGAGACCAACATAGAGAGCCACGGAATGGGCTACGGCGAAAAGACACTCGCCAAGGACCCACGCTTCCACGACATGCACATCGAGCGCCAGCGCCACAACATCTATGTGCTCAAAAACCACCCCTCCATCATCGTATGGTCACTCGGCAATGAGTCTGGCTACGGCAAAAACTTCGAGGACGCCTACGACTTCGTCAAGCAGTACGACCCCTCACGCCCATGCCAGTACGAACAGGCAGCCAAACAAGGCAAGACCGACATCTACTGCCCCATGTATGCCGACTACGGCCACTGCGAGCGCTACTGCGGAGAAAAGAACCCACGTCCCCTCATCCAGTGCGAGTACGCCCACACCATGGGCAACTCAGGCGGCGGATTCAAGGAATACTGGGACATGATACGCAAGTACCCCAACTACCAGGGCGGCTACATCTGGGACTTCATCGACCAGGGACTCCGCGGCACAAGCAAGGTGACAGGCAAACCCATCTGGACCTACGGCGGCGACTACGGACGCTTCCCAGCCTCCGACAACAACTTCAACTGCAACGGAGTCATCAACCCAGACCGCGTGCCGAATCCACATGCCTACGAGATACAATACTACTATCAGGACATCTGGGCCACACTCGCTGACGCCAAGACAGGCAAGGTGGAGATATACAATGAGAACTTCTTCCGCCCCCTCGACTACGTCTCACTCAGCTATGAGATATTTGCCGATGGCATCCTCATCGACAAGGGCACAAAGTCACTCTCCTCACTCGCCATCAAGCCACAGGGCAAAGCCGTCATCACCATCGACGCCATAGCCAAGGCACAGGCCGACGATGCCAACAAGGGCAAGGAACTCCTCGCCAACATCAACTTCCGCCTCCTCAGCGACACACCGCTCCTCACAGCAGGCGACATCGTCGCACACGAGCAGTTCACCCTCACCGACTACGCCTTCCCAACAGTCGACGCCCTCACAGCCCAGGCCGAAGCAGCCAAGACACCAGCCGTCACCCTCGACGACCGCGCTGTCTATGCAGTCCTCTCAGCCAACGGAGTAGACGTCACCTTCAGCAAGCACACAGGCTTCGTCTCCTACATCGATGTCAACGGACAGCCAATGCTCACCGACGACTCCGAACTCACACCCGACTTCTGGCGAGCAGCCACCGACAACGATTTCGGAGCCAACTTCCAGAACCGCTTTGCAGCATGGCAGCACCCACACCTCGACAAGAAGAGCTTCGACATCAAGCAAGACGGCTCACGCTATGTCGTCACAGCCGAATATGAGCTGAAAGACCTTGAGGCAAAAGTCAAGCTCACCTACACCATGCTCCCCACAGGCCAGCTCATCGTCACACAAGACCTCACCGTCAACCCTGACGCCAAGAACAAGCCACAGCTTCTGCGCTACGGCATGCAGATGCAGATGCCAAAAGAATACTCACAGATAGAGTACTACGGCAAGGGCCCACACGAGAACTACATCGACCGTGCCTACAGCCAGAACATTGGCATCTACCGCCAGACCGTAGCCGACCAGTTCTGGGGATATGTGCGTCCACAGGAGACAGGCACAAAGACAGGCGTACGCTACTGGACCATCACCAACAAGCAAGGCCTCGGCCTCAGCTTCGCCGGTACAGCACCCCTTGAGTGCCAAGCCCTCAACTACACCGAAGACGACCTTCAGCCCTCACGCCACAAGGCTCAGCACCACAGCGGCGACCTCACAGAGCGTCCATTCACCGACCTCCACATCGCCTCACGCTCCATGGGCGTAGGATGCGTCAACTCATGGGGCGCATGGCCACGCTCCGAATATCAGATGCCATACAAGGACTATTCTTACACATACATCATCTCACCAGTGAGATAATATCAGACATCTCGCTATAACACCAAATAAGGAGGGTGTGTCAACATATCGACACACCCTCCCTTTTTCTTTGATGTCCATATTCTATATTGGTGGGAATTGGATGCAAATCTGATGATTCACAGCCTTGTATAGTAGTTGCCCCAATGCTTGGTCTGCGGTGATAATGCCAGTTCGAAGGCTATGTGCTTTGCCCAAGCGAGCCATTTCCATTTGTATGCAGCTCGGCTCCCATCGCCCACTCGGAAGAGTGGGGCTGTCAGGGCAGTCAGTACTGATTCTTAGCTGGCATCACCACGGCGAGGATGAGGTATAGGATGATGCCAGGAAAACCTGCGGAGAAGACAGTGAGGCAAGCGTATGCCACACGGATGATGGTTGGATCCAAATCAAAGTATTCGGCTATACCGCCACATACACCACCAATCATCTTGTTGGTTGACTTTGTTAGTTTTTTGTTCATGTCGTAAACTTGTTTTTTTAATTATTGATGTTAGATAAACTATTAGGGTGTCCAGTTTGATGTGAAATAATCAGGAACAATGGGGCCATCAGGTGCAACGGGCTGAAAGCCCAACGAGCGCTTAGCCCAGGGCAAGCGA
>JAEDNQ010000097.1 GCA_016302435.1 Bacteroidaceae bacterium | reverse complement strand
TTCATTCGCAACCATCTGATAAAAAAGGAAATACCGCAACTTGTCCCACGTGAGATAAGTTGCGGTATTGCGTTAAGTGGAGATGGAGGGGATTGAACCCTCGTCCAAACAAGGAAGCCATACGCTTTCTACATGCTTATTCTTGACTTTGGTTTTCGTGATGCAGCAAGACCAAGACCACCAACTGCATCCTTAGCCTCTAAGTCTTCGCTCGCAGTTCGAGGCCACTGTGAGCTATTCCTGATTTTATAGCACCGCTGGTCGGGACGCTTCAGGACGGGAGCTTCCCGGGCGATGTCTCGTTCCCTCGCCTGGCAAGGGAATTAGGCCCTATCTACTATGCTTCGATTAGGCAGCGAGAGCGTAAGATGTTTCGCCAATTAAATTGTTGATGTCTGAGATTATAGAGAGGGGCAACGACTCTCTGCATGCTTACGTACCACATCGACTTGCTGTCAAATCCAGTCATCCCCATGATTGGTTGGTCCGTTTTGGTCGGCAAAGGTAGGGGTTTTTGATGAATTGACAAAATGTTTTGCTGTTTTTTTTATGTGGATGTGCAATTTTTTATGGTTGGTTTTACGGAATGTTACCAATGCTCCACCCTGCTATCCGAAGAAGGCCTCTATCTTCTGCTGTTCACCAGCCACGATGATGACATCGTCGGGACGGAGGATGATGTTAGGGTCGGGGTTGGTGACGAAGGTGTTGGAGGGTGTGGCCACACCGATGATGACACATTCGCCTTGCTCACGTATGCGAGTGTCGCGTATGCTCTTGCCGCAGAGCGGTGAGGCAGGCGTGATTGTGTAGTTGTCGAGCACTATGCTGTTGGAAGGTGAGGGGACATTGTCATCGGAGGTAGCAATGCTGGTGTCGAGCATCTTCTGGAAGAGTGAGAGGTCTGTCTCGGTGCCTGCTATGATGATGCGGTCGCCAGGATAGAGGCGGTGGTTGCCTCCGGGGATGTTGATGTTGATGCCTCCGCGGATGATGCGCACAATGTTGGCTCCTGTGGAGTGGCGTATGTTGAGATCTTTGAGGGCACGTCCGGCAAAGGCGGAAGAGGGTGGCACCTCTACCTCAGCTATGTTGATGGCCATAGTGAGAAGCCTCTTCTCCACTTCGCGCTCAAGGCCTCTCTTCGACTCTGCCAGACGTTCGCGAGCATAGAGGTTGCCTCTGAAGAGGCGCAGGAGCTGGTTGATGCCTGGAGCCATGGAGATGTTGAGCAGGATGAAGCGGATGATTCGCCTGATGCGCACGGGAGTGTGGAGATGGGGCGAGCGGTTGGAGGTAGAGTGTCTCCGCTCAGCATAACTGTCGAGCACCTTGCGCGCGCTCTCGCTGAGGTGATTCTCGAAGAAGGCGAGAGTAGGGTAGGCGAGGCGCATGATGTAGGGAGTGAGGAAGGTTGTGATGACGCTAACCGCCACGACGATGGGGTAGAGATTGGCGTCGGTCACATGGAGGCTCTGTCCGAGATTGGCTATGATGAAGGCAAACTCACCTATCTGCACCAGTGAGAAGCCTGTCTGAAGGGCTACTCTGAGGGGCTGGCCAGAGAGGAGAGTGCCGAGGCTGCCGAAGAATATCTGACCTGTGATGACGACGACGGTGATGACGCTGATGGGCAGCCAGTACTGCAAGAGCAGATGGGGGTCTATCATCATGCCGACGGAGACGAAGAAGATGGCTCCGAAGATGTTCTTGACTGGCTGGACGAGATGTTCTATGCGTTCTGCTTCTATCGTCTCGGCAAGCACCGAGCCCATGATGAAGGCTCCAAGGGCGCTGCTGAAGCCTGCCTGCACGGCGAGGAGCACCATGCCGAGGCAGAGGCCGATGGAGAAGATGGTCAGCGTCTCGTTGTTGAGGTGCTTCTTAAACTTTTTCAGGAAGGTGGGGATGATGGTGATGCCAAGGATGAACCACATGCTGATGTAGAGGGCGAGCTTGCCCACCTGCCACATCAGTTCCTGGCCTTCAAACTCGTTTTTGACAGCGATGGACGTGAGCAGCACCATGAGTACCACGGCGAAGAGATCCTCGACGATGAGTATGCCGAAGCATACGCCTGCAAAGCGGTGGCTCTGAAGTCCAGCCTCCTCTATGGCCTTGAAGACGATGGTGGTGGACGACATGCAGAGCATGCCGCCGAGGAAGAGGGCGTTCATGGAGTCCCAGCCGAGGAGGTGGGCGGTGAGCATGCCCGCTGTCATCATGCCGACGACAATGGTGCCTGCTCCTATGAGGGCGGTGCTGCCCACCTTCAGCAGTTTCTTGAAGGAGAACTCCAGTCCGAGGCTGAAGAGGAGGAAGAGCACGCCTATCTCTCCCCATGTCTCCACGTTGCCGGAATTGCCTACCCAAGACTCCCCCAGCATGTGGGGGCCGACAAACATGCCTGCCACTATGTAGCCGAGCACTACTGGCTGGCCGAGGAGCTTGAAGATGAGGCTGGTTATGCCAGCCGTGATCATGATGATGCAGAGGTCTTGTATCATGTCTGATAGCTTGAAAAAGGATGATTGGCTTTTATATAGCTTCTGTTGCTTTTATGGTTTTAGTCGCTTTCTTCGTCGAGGTTCTTTTCCCAGAGGTAGTGGCGTGTATCGCACGCTATCACGCCTGAGAGGAATATGAGTGAGATGAGGTTGGGGAGAGCCATGAGGGCGTTCATGATGTCGGCGAGGTTCCATACGAGGGAGAGGCTCATGGTGGCTCCGGAGTAGAGCATGAGGATGTACACTATGCGGTAGAAGATGATGCTCTTGCGTCCTGCAAGATATTCCATGGCTCGCTCGCCGTAGTAGCTCCAGCCGAGGATGGTGGAGAAGGCGAAGGTGAGGATGCCGAAGGTGAGGATGGGCGTGCCGACGTAGGGTATCATGCCGAAGGCCTTCTTGGTGAGCATGCCGCCGTCTGACTGGCTAATGTCGGGGTTGGCTATGATGGACGACACGATGACGAGGCCTGTGATGGCGCAGATGACCACGGTGTCCCAAAAGGTGCCTGTAGAGGAGACGAGGGCTTGGCGCACAGGGTTGCGTGTCTGGGCGGCAGCTGCCACGATGGGGGCTGACCCCATGCCCGACTCGTTGGAGAAGAGTCCGCGCGCTATGCCGTATCGGGCTGCACACATGACGACTGTGCCGGCTGTGCCGCCTGCCATGGCGTCAAGGGAGAAGGCCTCGCTGACGATGAGGTGGACGGCTTGGCCGAGGTAGGGGGCATTGAGACAGAGGATGTAGATGCAGCCTGCCACGTAGAGCAGGGCCATCATCGGCACGAGGGCTGTGCACCACTTGGCTATGCTCTGCACACCGCCTATGACGACGAAGCCAACGATGGCGGCGAGGAGAAAGCCGACGAACATGCGTGTGTACTCTGGTTCTATCATGTCGGCGCACACGAGGGACAGGTTCTCGCTTATGGCATTGGCCTGCACCGTGTTGCCTATGCCAAAGGCTGCCACGGCGGTGAAGACGCTGAAGAGCACACCGAGCCATTTCATGCCAAGTCCCTTCTCTAAGGCATACATTGGACCGCCGAGCATGCGTCCGCTATCTGTCTTGACGCGGTACTTGATGGCGAGCAGTCCCTCGCCGTATTTTGTGGCTATGCCGAAGACGCCTGTCATCCAGCACCACAGCACGGCTCCAGGCCCGCCGAGGCTGATGGCTGTTGCCACTCCGATGATGTTGCCTGTGCCTATGGTGGCTGCAAGAGATGTGGCTAAAGCGGCAAACTGGCTCACGTCGCCACTGGAGCCTTTGTCTTTCTTGACGGAGAGCTTGATGGCGGTGAGTATCTTCCTCTGCGGTATCTTCAGACGGAAGGTGAGAAAAATGTGGGTGCCGAGCAGGAGGATGATCATGGGCCATCCCCATAGGAGGTCGCTTATGTGTTGTGTGATGTTGAGCAGTTGTTCCATTATTATATATAATGTGTAGGTGCACCTGCGTGTTGTATCGTGTGCGTGTGTTTTATATTTCTCTGAAAAATGAGTGTCTGTGTGGATTGGGCTTACAGTGGAAGTTCGGTTGTTGGCTTCTCTGAATGTCCAAGGCAGCCTGCCACAACATAAAAGTGGCAACTTGCATCTCTGTTGCAAATTGCCACTTGTCCCTTGTCAGGCAAGATGCCTTCTCTTTGATAGAGCCTACCTTAGTATGTTCTGTAGAGAAGCCATGCGTCTGGGTATGTGCCTCTGAGCTGGTCGCGTGATGTTACGGCTGAAGCGCGGTCGTCGAAAGATGCTGCTATGACTCTGTACATGCCAGTCTCAGGATTCTGAGCCACCTGTGCTGAGTAGCCCTTAGAGACGAGAGTGTTGCGCAGATTATTGGCGTTCTCCACCTTGCTGAACGAACCGCAGACAACGTTGAAAGCCTTCAGCGTTCCGCCGTTCATCACAGTAAGTCTCTCTTGGCGGTCGTTGGCTGTGTTAGGCTCGACGACAGGGGTTGTCACTACGGGAGTGACTGTCACGGGGGCTGTCTCTACCTGGTCTGTTGTGCTGGTGCTGGCCATTTCCTGTGCCTTTGCCTTCTCGTAAGCTTTCTTGTAGCTGCTTTCTGATGACTTGCAAGAAACGAAAGCGAGGGCGGCGATAAGGGCTGCTCCCATCATGAGTGTCTTTTTCATAATTCTGATGCGTTAGATGTATTTGTTGTTATGTGTGTGTTTGAATTTTGCTTGTTTTTGCTATTTTATAGTACAAAGTTAGGGCTTATTTGCCATATTCCATGTATCATTCATATAAAAAAACGTTAAAGCCGCCAAAAACCCTTGATTGTTGGGGATTATATCGTATATTTGACCCCGAAAAGAGATAATTAACGGAGTTCTTAACTTTAAACACACAAATCTTGACTATGACAAAAGGTAATGGAATAGCACTGGCAGCAGCCTTCATAGGCGGTGCAGCAGTAGGCGCAGCTCTCGGACTCCTCTTTGCTCCTGCAAAGGGTGAAGACCAGCGCGCCAAGATAAAGGAAGCTCTCGAAAAGAGGGGCATCAAACTTGACAGCGTCAGCTTTGAGAAACTCGTCGACGAGATAAAGAGTATCGGTAAGAAGAAGGAGGCAACTCCCGCTGAGGACTACGATCCGGAATAATGGGGCAAGACAGTACCAACCGCATTAAGAAGGATTTGCAGGTTCTGGCCGTCAGGCTCGAACGTTATCTGCGATTAGAGGCAGCTGACAGGCTCACTGTCATCGCTACAGCCTCCATCGTGGGTGCGATAGCCTTCGCCTTGGCGGTGTGCGCCTTGTTTTTCATCGGATTTGGACTTGTCAAGACCATCAATACGATTGTCGGCGACGAAGCCGTCAGCTACTATATTGTCGGGGGCATACTCCTGTTGCTCATCGGCGCTGTGGTAGTGTTGCGCAAGCCTCTCATAGAGTCGAGATGCGTCAGATACTTCAGCCGCATGCTCCTCTCGGGCACTACGCTGTCTGAGCGCTTCGCCGCCAAGCAGGCAGAGGACGAACAGCTGAGGATACTGGCTGAGACCCTCGCTCGCGAGATGAGAGAAGACGAGAAAGGAGGTGGAGCATGACGATGTCTGTCTACCGCTCTTTAGAGCAGCTCAGAGCCGACAAGGAGGAAGCTAAGCGCAGTCTCGACCTTGGGGCGAAAAAGCTCAAGAATGATGTCGACGACCTCGTCAGGCCACGCGACAGCTTCTTCTTCAACTCGACCAACAAATACCTGCAGTATATCGGCTACGCCGTCTCTGCATACAAGGTGTACATGACGTTCAAGGGCA
Source organism: Bacteroidaceae bacterium (assembly GCA_016302435.1). GTDB lineage: Bacteria > Bacteroidota > Bacteroidia > Bacteroidales > Bacteroidaceae > Minthosoma. The sequence goes on along the minus strand of JAEDNQ010000097.1, from coordinate 2,767 downwards.
TCTTCAAGGGATTCGGGCGCAAGTGAGCAAAGCGTGCGCCGATGCCCACTGATGCTATCCGATACGTGTATATTGGAGCTTACATCAATACATTTGCACTCGTATTATGCTTTACGAGTGCATTTTTTTTGTCGAAACGTCGAAAAATGCTACCTTTGCATAAAATTAATATAAACAGTAAACAATGATACAGCAGTATTCGTCTGCCCTGCTCGAACGTGCAGTGGATGAATTTGCCAAACTGCCAGGCGTGGGACGCAAGACAGCCATGAGGCTCGTGCTCCATCTGCTGCGCCTCGATGTCGGCAAGATAGATACATTCACACAGGCCGTGTCCACCCTTTGCCACAATGTGCACTATTGCCATGTGTGCCACAACATCAGCGATGAGGACACCTGCCAGATATGCGCCTCGCCCTCGCGCGACAAGAGCCAGATATGTGTGGTGGAAAACGTGCAGGACGTGATGGCCATAGAGCAGACCCAGCAATATAGAGGACTATACCATGTGCTTGGAGGTGTCATATCGCCCATGGACGGCATTGGACCCCATCAGCTTGAGATAGACTCTCTCGTCGACAGAGTTGATTCGGGCGGAATAAAGGAAATCATCTTTGCCCTCAGCTCCACGATGGAGGGCGATGCCACCAGCTTCTACATCTCGCGCAAGCTCAAGCCCTTCCCCGACGTCATGCTCACAGTCCTCTCACGAGGCATGAGCATCAACGACGAACTACAATACACAGACGAGGTGACCCTCGGTCGTTCGCTGGCCAATAGGGTACCGTTCACAGGCATGTAGGCTGGCACGGCATAAACCTGTCTGCTGCCTTGTCTTTCAACATAATGAAGATGAGGACGGCGCAACGTCAATCCTCATATATAGTTAACCCTTTTGACGGTGGAAAGTAATAGAACCCACCTGGACATACAACATTAATGGACAAATACATCAATCGACTTCTCAAGACATTAAAAATAGAGTTTCTCGCCTCATGGCTCATAGCCATAGTGGCAGCCGTTATGGGACAAGTGGACATCATACCCAATGGCATCGTCCAGCCCCACTCCAATGCAGAGTTCAAACTCAATACCATGGTCATCATACTGACCGTTGTGGGAGTGCCCACATCCCTCAAACTCTTCTCTCTCAATACTACCAAGGGACTGCGACGCATGAACAACGACGAGGCCCTGCGCTCCTACCATGTGTGGAGCACGGTGCGCATGGCAGTGCTCACAGCCGACGCCATCCTCGGCTTTGTAGCCTACTATCTCAGCCTCAATGTCACAGGCCTGCTCTGTGCCCTCGTCGCAATGGCCACCACCTTCTATTGCTGGCCCGTCGAACATAAGATATCCGACTACGTAGACAGGCAGAAGATGGATTGAGCCCATCCTGCTGCGGCGTACGCCACTTATCTTCCCCTTACAAACACCACTCTCGATACTCAGAAACATTGAAACTCTCAGTCATCATAGTTAACTACAACGTGCGATACTACCTCGAACAGTGCCTGCTCTCAGTGGAGAAGGCGCTCTGCGGCGTATGTGGCGAGGTGTTCGTCGTTGACAACAACAGCTCAGACGATTCGGTGCCATATCTGCGCAACAAGTTCCCCTGGGTGCGCTACATCGAAAATATGGAGAATGTCGGATTCTCAAGAGCCAACAACCAGGCCATACGCGAATCGCGAGGCGAATATGTCCTGCTGCTCAATCCCGACACCTTCGTCGGAGAGAGCACGCTGAGGGAGTGCATAGACTTCATGGACTCCCGTCCACAGGCTGGCATGTGCGGTGTCGGCATGCTGCGCATCGACGGTTCCTTTGCTCCCGAGTCGCGCCGAGGAGTGCCAACACCCTTCGTCGCATTCTGCAAGATGTCAGGCCTCGGTGCCATCTTCCCAAAGAGCCACATCTTCGGACGCTACTACATGCAGTATCTCAATAAGTACGCCATCACCCCCATAGAGATAGTCAGCGGCGCCTTCATGTTCATCCGCCGCTCTGCCCTCGACAAGGTAGGACTCCTCGATGAGACATTCTTCATGTATGGCGAAGACATAGACATCAGCTATAGAGTTCTGCGCGCGGGATTCCAAAACTACTACATCCCCACCCAAATCCTCCACTACAAGGGGGAGAGCACAAAGAAAGACTCCATACGCTACATCAATGCCTTCCACAAGGCCATGATCATCTTCTTCAAGAAACACTTCCGACATTACAGCTTCCTCTATTCTTCCATCATAACACTGGTCATCATCCTCAAGGGACTCATGACATACATCGTCCAGAAGATGAGAGCATGCAGAACATCCGAAGTCAAAGTCCACCGCATGAAGTTCCTAATAGTCAGCGACGGACGCAACCTCTCCGACATGAAGGAGATAGCTGAGCGACATAACTTCCGCTACGACATCTTCCATTCGCGCTTGGGCGACATGCCCAGCACCGATGTCCTCTTCCGCGACTACGACTACATAGTCTTCGACACCAGCCGCTACCCATATAGCGCCATCCTCGATTTCTTCCGACACGACGACCCGGCGCGCAAGCGGCCGCTCATAGCCACCTACATCCCCTCCAGCAGGTCAATCATGACATTCCATGGAGCACTAAAGTGATGTGGCATCACGCATCCTGCCGAGCGTATTCTCATACACGTACCCCTCCCAGCCGAGCGGTTCCGTGTATACACACCCCAGCCGAGCGGTTTACCGTATACCCAAGCCAATCGGTTTTCAATCCTCTATCTCACACA
>JAEDNQ010000096.1 GCA_016302435.1 Bacteroidaceae bacterium | reverse complement strand
GAAGATTAATCGGAGGAAAAGGAGCGGTGGGAAAGGATGGGTGGAAAAGGAGCGGTAGAAAAGGAGCGGTGGAAAAAGAATTATCGGGACTATAATCGAATAGACAAGTACTCTCTGGAGACACAGCGTGCGCCCCTGTAAGGACTGCTACCGGTTTAGCAAACGTAAACTACCAGTTTAGCAAACGTAAACTACCGGTTTAGCAAACGTAAACTACCGGTTTATGAAATTGCCCCAAAAACTCTCCCTTAGGCATATAACAAAAAAAAGAAACAAGAACGCAACATGCAATTTCTCATTTCTTAAAAACTAACCTAAAACAAATCATTTGACTTGGTAGCGCCTACGGGAATCGAACCCGTGTTCCATGCGTGAGAGGCATGTGTCCTAGCCGCTAGACGAAAGCGCCATGTATCGTAAATCAATCCAGAACTATCATACTTGGTAGCGCCTACGGGAATCGAACCCGTGTTCCATGCGTGAGAGGCATGTGTCCTAGCCGCTAGACGAAAGCGCCATGTTAGTTGCGGAAGGAGGGGGATTCGAACCCCCGGTACGATAATCTCGTACGTCAGTTTAGCAAACTGGTGGTTTCAGCCACTCACCCATCCTTCCGGAAACTAAGTTCTGAATTTGCAAAGAGAAGCGGTCAGAAACCCGTTTGAGCACCTCTCGTTCTCAATTGCGGTGCAAAGGTACGACTTATTTTTGAACTGACAAAGCTTTTTCGAAAAAAATTCGTAACTTTGCAGAAGATTTTCCATTTACAACATAAATATAGACTATTATGCACACAAAAGAAGAAAAACTAAAAGCCTTCAGCCGTCTACTCGATGTCATGGACGAGCTCCGAGAGAAGTGCCCATGGGACAGGAAGCAGACCAACGAATCCCTCCGCCCCAACACCATAGAGGAGACCTACGAGCTATGCGACGCACTTATCAAGAATGACAACTTTAACATTTGCAAGGAGCTTGGAGATGTCCTTCTCCACATAGTCTTCTACTCCAAGATAGGAGAAGAGAAAGGAGCATTCGACATTGCCGACGTATGTGACAAGCTATGCGACAAGCTCATTTTCCGTCATCCCCACGTATATGGTGACGTGAAGGCCAACACAGCCAACGAAGTGCTCCAGACATGGGAACAGAGGAAGACACAGGAGAAGGACGGCAACAAGACCGTGCTCTCTGGTGTGCCCGATGCCCTTCCCTCCCTCGTCAAGGCATACCGCATACAGGACAAGGCTCGCAATGTAGGTTTTGACTGGAAAGAGAGGCGTGACGTGTGGACCAAAGTGAAGGAGGAGATAGGCGAATATGAGGCCGAAGTAGAGCGCATCTTCAGTTCAGCCGAGACAGAAGAGGAGAAGGAAGCCGCCAAGCGCCATGCCACAGAAGAGTTTGGCGACGTACTCTTCAGCCTCATCAATGCCGCCCGTCTCTACAAGATCAACCCCGACAACGCGTTGGAGCACACCAACCAAAAGTTCATTCGCAGGTTTAACTATGTGGAGCAGAAAGCAAAAGAAAGCGGCATAGCCCTGAAGGACATGCCGCTTGAGGATATGGATAAATACTGGGAAGAAGCCAAACGGAAGGAAAGGGAATAAGGAGGGCAATCACCAAGCTACTTTATAGAATCCGCAATAACAGCATCAATGGATGCAGACATGCGCCTTCTTAGAAGAAATTGGGCTTGCGCCTGCGAGCTTCCTCTATACTCAACATGTCGGACTGTTGCTCCTCTCTTTGAGAGCGCAGTTCGGCATACTTTGTATTCAGCTCGTCCACCACCTCCTGTTTCTGTTCCTGATTGAGCAGACGCGCGCTGGCGATGACATTTTGCGAAGCATCCTTCATCCAGACCACAGGACCGCTATACACAGGAGCTATCTTCAGAGCCGTATGCAGTTCGCTCGTCGTTGCTCCGCCTATCATTATAGGAATGTTCACCCCCTTCTTCTCTAAAGCCTTAGCCACATTGACCATCTCTTCGAGAGAAGGAGTGATGAGACCAGACAGACCTATGATGTCCACCTTCTCCTCTATGGCCTTCTCCACTATGGTTTCCGTCGGCACCATGACACCGAGGTCTATGATGTCATAGTTGTTGCAGGCCATGATTACACTGACGATATTCTTGCCAATGTCATGCACATCGCCCTTGACCGTAGCCAGCAGCACCTTGCCTGCCTTGGCAGCGCCCTCCGTGCGACTGGCCTCGATGAGCGGTTCAAGTATACCCACAGCTTTCTTCATCGTGCGCGCAGTCTTCACCACCTGCGGGAGGAACATCTTGCCAGAGCCGAACAACTCACCAACCACATTCATTGCGTCCATCAGCGGACCCTCAATTATCTTGACCGGATTGTCATATATGCCATTGGCCTCAGCCAGATCTTCTGCGAGATAGTCACCTATGCCCTTCACCAGAGCATGCTGAAGCCTCTCCTCTACAGAACCCAGCCTCCAGTCATTAGCATTGTTCTTCGGCAGACCGCCGCCATTCTTCAGAGCCTCTTTCTCTGCCTCCTTCTCCGCCTTGATGCGATCAGCCACCTCAATGAGTCGTTCGGTAGCCTGAGCATCGCTATTCAGGAGCACATCATCTATAGCCTTCAGCACATCAGCCGGTATATCGCTATATATCACCTGTGTGGCAGGGTTCACTATACCCATATCTTGTCCCTTGGCTATAGTGTGATAAAGAAAGACAGCATGCATAGCCTCACGAATGTAGTTGTTGCCGCGGAACGAGAAAGACAGATTGCTCATGCCGCCTGACACGTGAGCTCCAGGCAGATTTAGCCTTATCCACTCCGTAGCGCGTATGAAGTCGAGCGCATAGTTGTCGTGCTCCTCTATGCCAGTAGCCACAGCCAACACATTAGGGTCGAAGATGATGTCGTGAGGGTTCAGCCCCACCTCATCCACGAGTATGCGGTAAGCTCGCTCACATATCTCAATTTTCCTCTCGTATGTTGTAGCCTGTCCTTGTTCGTCAAATGCCATGACGACCACAGCCGCGCCCATCTTCTTCACCTCACGAGCATGCTGCACAAAGACAGCCTTACCTTCCTTGAGCGAGATGCTGTTGACGACACACTTGCCCTGAACACATTTGAGTCCTGCCATGATTACCTTCCAGTTGCTTGAGTCAATCATCACGGGCACCTTAGCTATATCGGGCTCACTCATCATCATGTTGAGGAAAGTTGTCATCTCGACCTCAGCATCGAGAAGACCGTCATCCATATTGACATCGATGACGAGAGCTCCATCCTCTACCTGCTTGCGCGCAATGGACAGGGCCTCCTCGTAGTTCTTCTCATTGATAAGACGCAGGAACTTGCGAGAGCCAGCCACATTGCATCTTTCACCTACATTGACAAACTTCAGTTCGGGCGTGAGTTCTAGCAGTTCGAGACCGCTGAGCCACATGTTTTCCGGTCTTGCCACAGGCACACGAGGCTGCACCCCATCCACAAGAGCAGGAAACTCCGCAATGAACTTCTCCGTCGTGCCGCAACAGCCGCCGATGATGTTCACCAGTCCCTCCTCCACAAACTCTCTCATCTGTTCAGCCATCTCCTGCGGAGTCTGGTCATACTGTCCGAGGGAATTAGGCAGACCGGCATTAGGATGCACCGACACGTAGCAGGAAGCCTTCGCCGCTATAACCTTCAAGAAAGGTTTTAGCTGGCGAGCCCCAAACGAGCAGTTGATGCCCACAGAGAACACGTCCGCATGCTGGATGCTGGCAAGGAAAGCCTCCACTGTCTGTCCTGACAAGGTGCGTCCTGCACTATCGCTGACAGTCAAAGACACCATCAGCGGCACTCTCCTACCCTTCTTCTCCATCACGGTCTCAGCAGCATATAGAGCCGCCTTCACATTGAGAGTGTCAAACACCGTCTCCATGATGAGCGCATCAACGCCACCATCCAGCAGCGCATCAATCTGCACAGCATACGATGCCACCATCTCATCGAAGGTGACAGCACGCATAGCAGGGTTGTTGACATCGGGAGAAATGCTCAGGGTCTTGTTCGTCGGACCCACATCGCCGAGCACAAAACGTGGTTTGTCAGGATTGGCAGCCGTATATTCGTCAGCCACCTTGCGAGCTATATGAGCTGCAGCCATATTGATGTCGCGGCAATAGTCCATCACATGATAGTCGGCCATCGACACCGGTTGAGAGGTAAAAGTGCAAGTCGTTATCAGGTCAGCCCCTGCTTCCAGATATTTGCGGTGAATATCCTCGACAACATCTGGACGTGTCAGACAGAGTATATCATTATATCCCTTTATGACACCTGGCACACCGGCGAACCTCACGCCTCTGAAATCTTCTTCCACCAGTCCATAAGACTGAATCATCGTGCCCATGCCGCCATCCAGCACCAGTATTCTCTGTTTAATTACTTCTTGTATAGTGTTCATTTGAGTTTGTGAGCGTAGATAGTATTTTCTTCAGGCGGGTTCTATTAATCACATCCGTCAAAAGTTTTGTAATATCGAAAATCTGACAAAGCGAATTAATAGGACCCACCTTAAAGGAACTCACCTTATGCGTCAGTATAAGGTTTGTACCTTACTTTTCAATCTCCTTTTTCGTTTTCGTTATCGTTTTCGTTATCTTTTCGTTTTCGTTATCGTTTCTAATGCTTCATCGCCCTATCCATTTCTCTTCTGTCTTCCTTCTCCTTGAGCGACTGTCTCTTGTCATATTCCTTTTTGCCTCGGGCGAGAGCAATAACAAGTTTTGCCAGTCCCTTCTCATTGATGAAGAGTCTGACGGGCACAATAGTGAAGCCAGGTGATTTGGTGTCGTCCCTGAGATTAATGATTTCTTTCTTGTTGAGGAGAAGCTTTCTTTCTCTTCTCTCCACGTGGTTATTGTACGAGCCCTCCTCATAGAGAGCCACATACATGTTCTTCACCCATATCTCCCCATTGTTGATGTAGCAGTAGGTATCCACGAGGCTTGCCTTGCCAGCTCGAATGCTTTTTATTTCCGTACCAGTGAGGACAATGCCGGCTGTGAAGGTATCGACAAACTCATAGTCAAACGATGCCCTCTTGTTCTTTATGTTGATTTGCTGCTGTTTCTTATCTTTCTTTGCCATAATCAAGTGTACTTTTCTAAGTTGTTCATCACCATCTCTGCCACGGCAGGAGTCACCTCCTCTTGATGGTCATCAAGGAAGTCATCGCCGAGCATGTTCAGGTCGTCCAGTTCTTCATACATGGCCATAAACTCATCTTCTGACATATCGCGCAGGAGCATATCCTTGTTAAGGTTATATTGCTTCTTCACCTCGAAGAGCAGTTTGCTGAAGTCCTTCATGCCCCACTCCTTCTTTACGACATAGGGGAAAGGACCTTCGAGGACATAAGGTCCGTAGCCATTGACGATGAGTTGGATGAAACCGCCCTCCATCACCTCATCGAGAATATATCTGTAGCAGAGCAACGCATGCTGGTCGGCCGTCAGTTCATCCATGTTTTCTGCCGACAGTTGACCACCCAAAGCATTAAGATATTGGTCGGTCAGATATTTTATGAAAGCCATGCTGTCAAGTGACTCATAGCTCTCAATGACGTGCTGTTTTTCTATATGTATCATATCAAATAGTTTCTGAAATAAGATCCTTTAGTTTCACTTTGCCACGATTAATGCACTTGTGGCTTTCATTCATGCTTCTTGCATGCAAAGTTACACCAAGTTTCGCAAACAATCACCAACAATGGCTATATTTTATCGTTTTACACCCTTATTTTTCTTAAAATGAACTTTTTATTTGGCTGTATTAAAGAAATAACGTACATTTGCATCAACAACAGACAAATTCAGGCCACTACCCTCCATATACATTATTATATATATGCGAAAGCGCCTGCCCCAACCACCTTCACTACTATGACAACAAAAGAACTAACAAGATTAACCCTTAGCACAGTTACCACGTTAGTGCTCTCACTCTCTTCCTATGCGCAAGAGAAGAGCATCACACTGTCCTTCACACCAGCTCAGGATGCCGAAGGATGCAACATCTACATCAAGCCCCTATCCGTAGCCACCTCCACTGATCCTGTACAGATGACCCAGGCCGGAGCAGCCTTTACAGCCTCCGTGCCAGCCTCCGACGTTGCCCTGTACAGCATCACCTGCATACGCAACCAGTCACAGACCATCTCCACCGTCAGCATAAGCGGTGACGCCGCCACCCTCAGCCTGCCTGTCAAGTTTGCCGACAATATTCTCGTGTCTGACAACACTGCCGACAACAAGGCTCTCGGAGCCTATGCTGCATGCGCCACAGCCAACGACATACGCCTTTGGACTGACCGAAACGCTGGCACCGACCAACTCAAGGCTCTCCTCCAGAGCTACACTGCCAAGGCTGACTCCGTACTCAGCGTCTACCAGTGCAGCCCCGATGTCAGCAAATACATACAGATGTGGGCATACACCAGCACCTACAATGCCTTCACCTCCCTGCCCAACATCACAGGCTGCAAGCCCGACGAGATGCCCTTCAAGGCCAAGGACGTGATGGCGAAGCCCGACCAGATTCTCGACTCGCCCATGGCCACCCTATTCCCCATAGCTCCAGCCCTCATCAACAATTTCCTGCCCCGCGAGTCTTCACTCATGGAACAGATAGACTGGCTCCACAGCAACTTCAAGTGTCCTGACATCATTGAGCAAGTAGGCGGAGCAGCCCTCGACAAGTTCATATCACGCTTCGACTATGCCGGCAACTATGAGGAAGGCCTCGCACAGCTCAAGGAGGTGACAGCCAAATACAAGCTCGACAACCGTTACGTCAATAAGTTCATAAGCAACAGAGCCACCATCAAGGGAAGCCCCTTCCCAGCAGGACTCACCTTCACCGACACCAACGGCAACACACACACCATCGACGAGTTCAAGGGCAAGTACGTCTACATAGACCTCTGGGCATCATGGTGCGGACCATGCTGCAAGGAAGTGCCCCACCTCCAGACACTCGAGAAAGAACTTCAGAACCCCAACGTCGCCTTCCTCTCCATCTCTATCGACTCAAAGCCAGAGCCTTGGAAGAAGAAGATGGCAGACCTCAACATGCACGGCAACCAGTGGCACGACCCACAAGGCCTCCTCGGCAAGAACCTCAACGTCATGGGCATACCCTTCTTCGTCATCTACGACAAAGAAGGCAAACTCTACATGCACAATGCCCCACGCCCAAGCCATCCGCAGACAAAGGCCATGCTCGAAGAACTGAAGTAAAAGCATCCATTTATTACCCTAATACAAACAATTATGAAAAAATTCTACCTAACTTCCCTTCTGGCAGCCTTCATGCTGCTCATCTCTGCCCCTGCATCAGCGGCAGTGAAGTCCATGGCCGACCTGTTCGGCAAGTATAAGTTCACAGCCACAGTCGAAGTGACAGAAGCAGGCAAGGCCTTTCAGAAATACTTCGCAGCTGAGAGCGAAGTCATCATCACCAAGGATGCAGCCAACATCTACGATGCCCAGATTACAGGCTTCGCTGGTGCCACTGGCTCAGAAGCCATCAAGGTCAACGCCTTCTCTGAGGAGAAGCAGATGTTCAAGGTCACCAACCCCAGCGGCAACAACTACGGAGTCTTCGGCAACGGCATCTACTACTCAGAGGCTGACGGCAAGTACCCATTTGGCGAAGTTGCCCTCGGAGCCCTCTACTTCACTATCAGCGAGGACGCCAAGACCATCACAGTGCCCGACTTCACCCTCGTAGGCAACTGCAACTTCGACAACAGCACATGCGAAGTCCTCGCCACTTTCACCAACGTCAAGATGGAGCTCCTTGAGTCAGAGTCCATCGAGATAGCTGACATCACAGGCGAATGGACAGCCAAGGCAGGTGCAGGAACTTTCGACACAAAGGAAGGCTCACCCCTCCCAGCATCTTACACCCTCACTCTCGCTCAAAACGGCGATGCCAAGACATATAAGGCTACCATCGCCATCGAGGGCATCGAGCCATTCACTCTCGACGCCACTTTCGACGGCAATACACTCTCCATCCCTTATGATGGCAACCTCGTTGACGAAGCTAAGGGCTACCGCCTCGTAAGCATGTACAGCGGTGTATCTGGCAACATCTCATTCAACTACACTTCTGAGTCTTCCATGACAATGGGCAACTCCCTCGTCATCGGCACAGTCAGCCAGAAGGAAGTAGAAGGTGAGACTAAGGATGTCATCGAATTCGTCCAGTGGTGGATGAACGGCAGCGCAAAGAAGGCTACCGACGCTCCAGCCTTCTCATGGGACGGCACGTACAACTCTAAGTCAGCCAACTACATGGATCTCACAGAAGGCGCTGACCTCCTGCCATCTGAAGGCGAGACAGTCATCACATATTATGACGTCATCGACACATACTATGTCACTAAGCTCTTCGGCTTCGAAGTTGGCAACATGAACCAGGGAGGCATGAAGCTTACCCTTTCTGCCGACAATCCAAAGGAAGCAGAGGTTTCGCTCAGCAGCAGCCCTTATGGAGCCATCTACGTCAAGTCTTCTGACGACAAGACAATATGGTACAAGCTCACCGACGTCAACGGACAGGCAACAAGCCTCAAGCTCACTGCCAACGAGGACGGCACACTCACTCTCGGCGACTTCTTCGTAGCCAAGGGCGAATACGGAAACGAGAAAGATTACGTATGTGGCTACCAGTCAAACACTCTCTCCGTAGCTGCTGAAGAGCCAGAGACACCATCATGGACAGGCACATACACTGTCACAGCTGACGTTACTGCTTCTGACGGCAACGAATATCCTGCAACATTCGAGATGGTCATCGACCCAGAAACAGAACACGGTCAGTTCATCACATCGTTCATCACAGCCGATGTCAAGAACGCAAACTACGGCGGCATAAAGATTGCACCTGACGCAGAAGATGCCAACAAGTTCACATTCGCTTCTGACAAGTTCGTCAAGACAGTTGA
>JAEDNQ010000095.1 GCA_016302435.1 Bacteroidaceae bacterium | reverse complement strand
TAAAATAATCACTCACATACCCCAAAATGATTCTTCCAATGTACATATTCGGCCAGCACGTCCTCAGAGAGACAGCCGAAGAAATCGACTACGAGACCTATCCAAACCTCAAGGAACTCATAGACAACATGTTTGAAACGCTCAAGCGCTCCGAGGGAGTAGGACTGGCCGCTCCACAGGTGGGACTGCCCATCCGACTCTTCATCATAGACCTCGACACCATCTCTGAAGACGAACCGCAATACAAGGGTTACCTCCATACATTCATCAACCCTGAGATACTCGAAGAGAGCGAGGACACTTCTGTCATGTCAGAAGGATGTCTTTCCATCCCTGGCATCAACGAGAATGTGCGTCGACCCAACAAGGTGCTCGTGGCATATACCGACGAAAACGGAGAAGACCAGGAGAGATGGCTTGAGGGATTCGAGGCCAGAGTCTTCCAGCATGAATATGACCACCTCGATGGCAAGATGTTTGTCGACCGTCTGTCTTCTCTACGCAAGCAGATGATAAAGAAGAAGCTTATTGCCATGTCAAAGGGCAACTTCTCGGCTCACTACAAGTGCAAGCCTAACAGATAAGGCTGGATGGCTTGATGTTGCGCTTGGCTCATAATGCCGATGTGCTCTCTGCATCCCTGCCCCATTTTCTCTCATTTTTTACACATGACAACCCAAAGAGCCATAAATGTTCTAAAGCCCATAGTGGCATTGCGACGGCACGTCACCCGATGTGTGGTCTCACTGCTTATGTTCTTCACTCTGCTGGCTCCAAGGGCTTACGGTCAGATTAACACCGACCGCATGCTCAACATAGCGCGCAATGCCATAGCCTACGATGACTATGTACTTGCCATCAGCTACTTCAACATAGTCATCAACTATAAGCCTTATCTGTATGAGCCCTACTTCTACAGAGGTGTGGCAAAATTCTACCTCGATGACTTCTCAGGTGCCATCATGGACTGCAACGAGGCCATCAAGCGCAATCCCTACTACCCCAACAGCTATGAGGTCAGAGGTCTTTCGCATATCAATCTGTCCAACTATAGCGAGGCTATAAGAGACTACACCAAAGCTACGGAACTCATGCCGGAGAGCAGGGCTGTATGGCACAATCTGGCTATATGCTACATCAACACAGACAGCCTTGACAGAGCCGATAGCGTCATCACCGAGGCAACGAAGAGATGGCCCAAATATGCTGACGGCTACTGCATCAAAGCTCAGATTTACCTGCAAAAGAAGGACACCCTGACGGCTGAGGCTCTCGTAGATTCGGCTTTGGCGGCGGACAAGTACAACACCAGCGCCATCAACATGAAGGGGCACATTCTCATGGCTCACGAACTCTATAAGGACGCTATCAGCTACTATAATGAGTCGCTCAGGCTTAACCCTAAGCAAGCTGGCATACTCATAAACAGAGCCCTGTCCCACTACCACAACGACAACTACCGTGAGGCTATGAAGGACTACGACTTGGCTCTCGACATCGAACCGCGCAACTTCGTCGGGCACTACAACCGTGGACTCCTCCGAGCCAATGTGGGTGAGGACAATCTGGCTATAGAAGACTTCAACTTCATCCTCTCAATTGACCCTGACGACATGATGGCAACATTCAACCGTGCCACTCTCCTTGCCAACGTAGGCGACTACAGCGGAGCCATCCGAGACTACACTACCGTCATCAAGGAATATCCCAAGTTCCTCTACGGATATGAGAAACGTGCCGAGGCTCGACGCATGATAGGCGACACGGCGGGGGCGAAAAGGGACGAGGAGCATGTGCTGAAGGAGCAGATAGCCCACAGGTATGGCTACTCCACACCTACTTCGAGGATGAAGAACAAGACACGCAAAAAGTCGGAGTTCAACATCGAGGACTATAACAAGATGGTGGAAGAGGACGAGGAGAAAGACGAGCAGGTATACGAGAGCGAATACAGAGGAAAGGTGCAGAACAAAGAGACTGAAGGTACGCTACTGACTCTGTCCGACAACACATTATTAATATATACGGAGGCTGGCAAGACCGATGTCATCAACACCTTCGACAAAGCCTATGCCGACGCTAAACAAGGCAACATCAACGAAGCCATCCAGGGTTTCAGTTCTGTCATAGAATCCAACCCCAACATGGCGGAAGCCTACTACAACCGCGGACTCCTTCGGCTTCTACTCGATGACAGCATTGGAGCTATCCCCGACCTCTCCAAAGCTGGCGAACTTGGAGTCTACCAGGCTTACAACATCATCAAGAAAAATCAGAAGCGGAAGAAATAATCTGAGGAACGTGAAAAGGTGGCAAAACATGTGCGTATTGCTATCTGCATTCACACTTTTGCGCCCATACTATCGGCTGAGGCATCAAATAAAGTCCGCAAAACGATTTTTTTAGGCTTAGAGACTATCTATAATAAATAAAGATGTTAAATTTGCAAGTTGTAACAGCATGTTGACGTTGCCTCCACGGGCTGTTACGGCTCTGCCGAAGAGCTTAGCTTGGGGCAAGAACAAATAGATGAATAATATAACAAATAAAACATATAAAGCACAATGATAAAAATAACATTTCCTGACAATTCAGTCAGAGAGTACGAAGCTGGCGTAACAGGACTGCAGATAGCAGAGAGCATCAGCCAGCGACTTGCTCAGGATGTCATCGCCTGCGGAGTCAATGGCGAGACAACAGAGCTGAACCGTCCTATCAACGAGGACGCGACAATAGCATTGTACAAATTTGAGGATGCTGAAGGAAAACATGCCTTCTGGCACACTTCTGCCCACCTCATGGCTGAGGCTATAGAAGAGCTCTATCCCGGCACACAGTTCGGTATAGGCCCTGCTATCGAAAATGGCTTCTACTATGATGTCATGCCACCTGAAGGCGTCAAGCTCAGCGATGCTGACTTCCCAAAGATAGAGAAGAAGATGCAGGAACTCCAGCAGAAGAAGGAAGCCCTCGTGCGCAAGGACATCTCCAAGACAGACGTGATGGAGCTCTTCGCATCTAAGGGTCAGACATACAAGAATGAACTCATTGCCGAGCTTGAGGACGGCAAAATCACCACTTACACTCAGGGCAACTACATCGACCTCTGCAAGGGCCCACACCTCATGACGACTGCCCCAATAAAGGCTTTCAAGCTACTCTCTCTGGCTGCCGCCTACTGGAGAGGCGACGAGAAGCGTCCTATGATGACTCGCATCTACGGCATCTCTTTCCCAAAGAAGAAAATGCTCGACGAATATCTCGTGGCTCTCGAAGAAGCTAAGAAGCGCGACCACCGCAAGATCGGCAAGGAGATGGAACTCTTCATGTTCTCTGAGCGTGTGGGCAAGGGACTGCCTCTGTGGCTGCCAAAGGGCACAGCTCTCCGTCTCCGCCTTCAGGACTTCCTGCGCAAGATTCAGAAGAGATATGGCTACCAGGAGGTCATCACTCCACACATCGGCGGCAAAAACCTCTACGTGACTTCTGGCCACTACGCACACTACGGCAAGGACTCTTTCCAGCCTATCCACACTCCTGAGGAGGGCGAGGAATATCTGCTCAAGCCTATGAACTGCCCTCACCACTGCGAAATCTTCGCCTCACAGCCTCGCTCATACAAGGATCTGCCTTTCCGTTGTGCAGAATTTGGAACGGTATACCGCTACGAGCAGTCTGGCGAGCTCCACGGCCTCACACGCGTGCGCTCCTTCACTCAGGACGACGCTCACATCTTCTGCCGTCCCGACCAGGTGAAGCAGGAGTTCCTCCGTGTGATGGACATCATCAACATCATCTTCAAGGCTCTTGACTTTAAAGACTTCGAGGCTCAGATTTCACTCCGCGACCCATCTGACAAGGAGAAGTACATCGGCTCGGACGAAGTGTGGGAAGAGGCTGAAAATGCTATCATCGAGGCTTGTGCTGAGAAGGGACTGAGCACTCGCACCGAACTTGGCGAGGCTGCTTTCTATGGCCCTAAACTCGACTTCATGATTAAGGACGCGCTCGGACGTCGCTGGCAGCTCGGCACCATCCAGGTAGACTACAATCTCCCAGAACGCTTCCAGCTCGAGTATACAGGTGCTGATAACAAGAAGCACAGACCTGTCATGATCCACCGCGCACCTTTCGGCTCTATGGAACGATTCATCGCTGTCCTCATCGAGCATACAGCCGGACGATTCCCTCTCTGGCTCATCCCTGACCAGGTAGTCATACTCCCCATCTCGGAGAAGTTCAACGACTATGCACAGCAGGTAGCTGAGACTCTCAGCAAGCAAGACATCAGAGCTATCGTCGACGACCGCAACGAAAAGATAGGACGAAAGATTCGAGACAACGAAATCAAGCACATCCCATACATGCTCGTCGTGGGCGAAAAAGAAGCCGCCGATTGTACTGTAAACGTCAGAAAACAGGGCACGCAGGCACAAGAAACAATGAAAATTGAAGATTTTGCAAAGAAAATTCAAGAAGAAGTTCGTCAAATGACGGAAAATATTTAACTTTGCAGTCGAAAATAAAAAATAAACAACAAAAAACACTTAACACAACATACCGAAGGACAATCATATTTTAATGAAAGGCGATAATAAAAAACAACAGTACAGAATCAACGAACAGATTCGTGTACACGAAGTGAGAATCGTAGGCGATGGCATCGAATCTACTGTCATGAACACAAAAGACGCAATACGTCTTGCTGACGAGAAAGGTGTAGACCTTGTAGAGATATCTCCTAACGCACAACCTCCGGTATGCCGACTCATCGACTACTCCAAGTTCCTCTACCAGCAGAAAAAGAAAGCAAAGGAACTCAAAGCTAAGCAAGTCAAGGTCGAAGTTAAGGAAATACGTTTCGGACCCCAAACGGGCGATGCCGACTACGCCTTCAAGCTCAAGCACGCTCAGGAGTTCCTCAGCGACGGCAACAAGGTGAAGGCTTACGTCTTCTTCAAGGGGCGCTCTATCGTCTTCAAAGAACAAGGTGAAGTGCTCCTCCTCCGATTTGCCAACGACCTCGAAGAGCTCGCCAAGGTTGAGAGCATGCCTTCTCTCGAAGGTAAGAAGATGTTCCTCACCCTCGCTCCTAAGAAAGCTGGACAGCCTAAGAAGAGTCAGCAGAAACGAGACAACGAGGCGGCTGAGGTACAAGCCAAAGCTGACAAGGAGTCTGAGACGGAGGCTGAGGCAAGCAAGCCAAATCCTAACAGTCCCTTTGCAGGACTCGCGGAGAAGCTCGCTGCTGCAGACAAAAAGTAAGGACGGGACAGGAAGATGCGCGATGAGCAGTCCCCTCTCCCCCACCCTTTTACAATCACAAGAGAGAAAGGTGCGTAACGCCGGGTATATGCGTTGCCACTATACATTAATAATTTAAAACAACAAAAAAATGCCAAAAGTTAAAACCAAGTCCGCTGCTAAGAAGCGTTTCGCTCTTACTGGTACCGGAAAAATCAAGCGTCAGCACGCTTACCACAGTCACATCCTGACAAAGAAGACAAAGAAGCAAAAGAGAAATCTCGACCACAGCGCTATCGTCGTGAAGGCTAACCGCAAGATGGTTCGTGAGCAGCTTTGCCTCGCTTAATCCGACATGTGACACCACTATCAGTAAGAATTTAACTTTAAAGATTAACAGACTTGTTAGCTCCTAAGAGTGACCGCCGCGCCACCGCTAACATTCAAAAAACAAAAAAATTATGCCAAGATCAGTAAATCATGTTGCATCACGCGCTCGTCGCAAGAAGATTCTTAAGCGCGTAAAGGGTCAGTTCGGCGCTCGTAAGAACGTTTGGACCGTTGCCAAAAATGCCTACGAAAAGGGCTTAACATACGCTTTCGCAGACCGCCGTCGCAAGAAGCGCGAATTCCGCGCTCTCTGGATTCAGCGCATCAATGCTGCTGCACGTCTCGAAGGTATGTCTTACTCACAGCTTATGGGTGCTCTTCACAATGCAGGCATCGAAATTAACCGTAAGACACTTGCATATCTCGCAGTAAACAATGCTGAGGCATTCAAGGCCATTGTTGAGAAGGTTAAGTAAATCGACATCAAATTACTATCATAAAGCATCTTTCTCATCAAGGGAAAGATGCTTTTTTTATCATGGAGATTTTTTTCATGGTAAGTAGTTATCACGGGAAATATTTTTCATGATAAATTTCTACCATAGGAAATATTTTTCACGGGAAATAGCTACCACGGGAAATATTTTCATGGGAAACATTTATAATGGAAAATAGAAGTTACTGCTCATCATGAGTAAACTTCTTCCATCTGCACATAACGACATTAACCCTCACACAGGCCCTCTGACAGGCAGCACACCTACAACCAAGAAGCTATAAGTGATAGACTGGTGAAAGTCTGCCAAGGCCATAAAACACACATTACAATTATGAAAGCATTTGTATTCCCTGGTCAGGGTGCCCAGTTCACAGGCATGGGCAAAGACCTCTACGAATCCAATCCAGTAGCCAAGGAACTCTTTGACAAGGCAAATGAGATTCTCGGCTTTGAAATCACTAAGATAATGTTTGAAGGCACAGCCGAAGAACTCAAGCAGACAAAGGTGACTCAGCCTGCTGTCTTCCTTCACTCTGTCATCAAGGCCATCTGCCTCGGAGACGAGTTTGATGCAGACATGGTGGGCGGACACTCTCTCGGTGAGTTCTCTGCTCTCGTAGCTGCTGGTGCCATGTCTTTCGAGGATGGTCTGAAACTCGTTGCTCAGCGTGCCATGGCAATGCAGAAGGCTTGCGAGGCTGCTCCATCTACTATGGCTGCTATCATCGGACTTGACGACAGCAAGATAGAGGAGATATGCGCTTCCATCTCTAAGCCTGGCCACATCGTCGTGCCTGCTAACTACAACAACCCTGGTCAGCTCGTCATCTCTGGCAACGTGGAGGCCATCAACGAAGCTTGCGAAGCTCTCAAGGCTGCCGGAGCTAAAAGAGCTCTCGTGCTTCCTGTGGGTGGTGCTTTCCACTCTCCTCTCATGCAGCCAGCCAAGGACGAACTGCAGGCTGCCATCGAAGCTACAACATTCTCTGAGCCAAAGTGCCCAGTATACCAGAATGTTGACGCGAAGGCACACACTTGTCCTGAGGAAATCAAGCAGAACCTCATAGCTCAGCTTACTGCCCCTGTCAAGTGGACATACGAAGTGCAGGCCATGATTGCTGCTGGTGCTGACGACTTCACAGAGTGTGGACCAGGCAAGGCTCTCCAAGGCATGATAGCCAAGATAGACCGCAACGTTGCCATCAAAGGCATCTCATAAACACACGACTATCTCACACTCTATGGAGAAAATAGTCATTTACCAAGTGTTTACCCGACTTTTTGGAGCCAATGCTAACAAAAACGTTAGCAACGGCTCTAAAAAAGAAAACGGATGCGGCAAGATGGCTGACTTCACCACAGCCGCACTGACAGAAATAAAGAAACTGGGTGCCACTCATGTATGGTACACCGGAGTCATCGAGCATGCCACCAAGAGTGACTACTCTGACTTCGGCATCAAGCGTGACCACCCAGCCGTTGTAAAAGGAAACGCAGGAAGCCCCTACGCCATAAAGGATTACTACGACATTGACCCCGACATCGCCACAAAGGTGCCTGAGCGCATGAAGGAGTTTGAGCGTTTGGTCATGCGCACTCATCGTGCTGACATGAAGGTCATCATCGACTTCGTGCCTAATCATGTGGCGCGCCAGTATCACTCTGACGCTAAGCCTGAAGGTGTGAAAGACCTCGGAGAAGACGATGACACATCAGTGATGTTTGATCCTCACAACAACTTCTACTACCTTCCTGGCACTACCTTCACACCCAACTTCTCTCTCAACGACCCTGAGATGGGAGACTACGAGGAGTCGCCTGCTAAGGTTACCGGCAACGACTGCTTCACTCAGTGGGTTGGCAGAAACGACTGGTACGAGACGGCTAAGCTCAACTATGGAGTAGACTATCAGGGATGCCACCAGCTCATCTTCTGCCCTTCCACTCCAAACACATGGCTGAAGATGCGCGATATTCTTCTCTTCTGGGCAAGCAAGGGCATCGATGGCTTCCGTTGCGACATGGCAGAGATGGTGCCTTGCGACTTCTGGGGATGGGTCATACCACAGGTCAAGGCCAAGTACCCTAATATAATCTTCATCGCCGAGATATACAATCCTCACGAGTACCGCAACTATATATACCGCGGACACTTCGACTATCTCTACGACAAGGTTGGCCTTTACGACACTATCCGTTCCGTCATGGGAGGACAGTCGGCCATGGGCATCACTGGCGCATGGCAGAGCATTGACGACATCCACTCACACATGCTCAACTTCCTTGAGAATCACGACGAACAGAGAATAGCATCAAAGTTCTTCGCTGGCAATGCAGACAAAGGAAAGCCTGCCCTGCTCGTGAGCGCTCTCATGAACACCAATCCTTTCATGGTCTACTTCGGACAGGAGCTCGGCGAACAGGGCATGTACTCAGAAGGCTTTAGCGGACAGGACGGCCGCACTACCATCTACGACTACTGGACTATAGACCTCATCCGCCGCTGGCGCAACAACAATAAGTTCGACGGCACGCTCCTCTCTAAGGAAGAGAAGGACATACAGGCTTTCTATGCCAAGGTGCTAAATATATGCAACTTGGAGAAAGCCATACGCGAAGGACAGTTCTTCGACATCATGTATGTCAACTACAACGAAGGCATGGACGAGCATCGCCACTATGCGTTCCTGCGCAAGAGCGGAAAAGAGCTCATCCTGGTAGTGGCAAACTTCTCCGATGAACCTGCTCGCATGTGGACTAAGATTCCTGCCCACGCTTTTGACTGCATGGACATACCCGTCAGCAACAAACCTCGCGACTGCAAAGACCTTCTAACAGGAAAGAAAGAGACTAAGACTCTCATACCTGATGGCACCATCTACTTAGAGGTACCTGCCAATGGAGGCAAGGTGTTGAAGTTCAAGTTATAGACCATTCTACAGAATAAAACTTGACTGCTCATGCTGTCTGCTTACATATAAAGGTAGAAGCACAAAATAGATTATCGGCATGAAAAGGGCCGCGGAGTTATCCACTCCCGGCCCTTTAATTGTCTTAATTA
>JAEDNQ010000094.1 GCA_016302435.1 Bacteroidaceae bacterium | reverse complement strand
GAAAGACTTGTTCTTTTGAGTTTATTTCAGTTTGATGTCAGCAATCTTCTGCTCTTTTCCGCAGTAGCGGCACTTGAGGGTTTGGCCGTCCTTGCGGTAGAAGACGGTGCGCATGGGCTCGTTGTTGGTGATACAAACGGGGTTGGCGCACTTGACGATGTCGGTGAGGGTCTCAGGCAGAGTTACCTCAATTTTCTCTGCCACCTTGTAGTCGCGGATGACGACCACTCGGATGTTGGGGCACACGACGGCGAGCTTATTGATTTCGTCTTCGGTGAAAAACTTGCCAGAAATCTTTATGAGACCCTTGCGGTTCATGACTTGGCTCTTGAGGTTGTTGGCAATGACCACCTCTGATGAGCACTTCTCCAGGTCGAGGAGCTGTGCTACGGTGAAGAGCTTGTCGGTAGGTATGTGGTCGATGACAGAGCCGTTTTCTATGGCTGCTACCATCATGTGTTCTTTGTTATTTTCCATAATGTGTGGGAGTATGTGGAATTATGGTCTTTTCTTTTTCGGTGTTCTAAGTAGGCGGTGCAAGGATTTTATATACAATTCTGCACCCCTGCTTATATGTATCTCTGAGTCAGTCTTGTCAGATGATAGTGGTGTCGTTCTTGACATCATCAAGAGTGATGCCGAGCACATCGCAGATGAGGGCTTGGCGGGCATACAGGCCGTTTTGCGCCTGTTCGAAGTAGTATGCGTGCTTGCTGTCGTCGACGGCGTATTCTATCTCATTGACACGTGGCAGAGGATGGAGAATCTTCATGTTTTCCTTACATTTTCCCAACATGTCAGCCTTGAGGATATAGGCATCTTTCACTCGCTCATACTCCATGAGGTCAGTGAATCGTTCGCGCTGCACTCGTGTCATGTAGAGGATATCAGCGTCGGCTATGGTGTCCTCGGTGAAGTCTTGCTGCTCAACATATTTGATGCCTTTCTGCTGGCAGTAGAGCTTGTATTCCTCTGGCATTTCCAGCTCCTTTGGGGCTATGAAGTGGAAGGTGGGGGAATATTTGCGCATGGACATGAGCAGGGAGTGAACAGTTCGTCCATACTTCAGGTCGCCCACCATGTAGATGTTGAGGTTGTCGAGCTTGCCCTGAGTCTTGTAGATGGAGTAGAGGTCGAGCATTGTTTGTGAGGGGTGGAGGTTGCTGCCGTCGCCCGCGTTGATGATGGGCACATCGGTGACCTCACTGGCGTAGAGAGCAGCTCCTTCGAGCTTGTGGCGCATCACGATGACGTCTGCATAGTTGCTCACCATCTTGATGGTGTCCTTCAGAGTCTCGCCCTTTGACGAGCTGGTGGCCTTTGGGTCGCTGAATCCGATGACGCGCGCTCCGAGCCTGTTGGCTGCTGTCTCAAAAGAGAGGCGTGTGCGTGTGGAGGGTTCGAAGAATAGTGTGGCAACGACTTTGCCTCTGAGGAGCTGCCTGTTGGGGTGAGCCTCAAACTCTGTTGCCATATTGAGCAGATACTGTATTTTGTCTCTGCTGTAGTCTGCTATCGAAACAATGCTTCTATTTTCCATATAACATGTGACTATATATATACGATTGTGTGACTTTATTGCGTATGAAAGATGGTAAATCTCCGACAAAGTTAGCTAAAATCTTTCATTTATCAATGTCTTCCAATCGACTATTTGAAAAAAAACAGAGTGCAAGGGCTTATATATGATGATATAACAGCAAATGACAAATCTGACATTGCAATTTCTTCCTTTGAAGGACAATGTCTGATTTGTCATTTTTGTTATCTCCTGCCGCCGCTCTTTCACGGGAGGGTGCACTAAGATTTTTCCGAAAGTGGGTTCTGTCAATACCCTCCGTCAAATAGGAAGGCCTGGCAAGGCGAACTTGCTGATTCCGCCTATAGTGTCACGCCATTTTTGAAGATGGAAATTTCCTGGTAGTTCTTCTTTTCATTCCATGTCTCCTCACCATTGGCTACAGCTATGACTTTGGCGGCGAAACGTCGGAAGACATCCCTCATGGGCTCGCCTTCGACGATGGTGCCTGCATTGAAGTCTATCCAGCGTGGCTTGTTGGTGGCGAGGCTGGTGTTGGTGCTAATCTTCATGGTGGGCACAAAGGTGCCGAAAGGAGTGCCTCGGCCTGTGGTGAAAAGCACTATGTGGCAGCCAGAGGCGGCCAGGGTTGTAGATGCCACGAGGTCGTTGCCCGGGGCAGAGAGGAGGTTGAGGCCTTTCACTTGCAGACGCTCGCCATATTCGAGCACACCCCTCACGGCACTCTTGCCGCACTTCTGTGTGCATCCGAGGGCTTTCTCCTCAAGGGTAGAGATGCCTCCAGCCTTATTGCCTGGCGAAGGATTCTCTCCTACGGGTTCTCCGTGGGATATGAAATATTGTTTGAAGTCGTTGACGAGCTTCACAGTCTCGTCGAAAAGGCGAGTGCTCTCGCAGCGGTTCATCAGTATCGTTTCAGCACCGAACATCTCTGGCACTTCCGTCAATACCGTCGTGCCGCCTTGGCTGACGATATAGTCGCTGAACACGCCCAGCAGCGGATTGGCCGTGATGCCGGAGAATCCGTCAGAGCCTCCGCACTTCAGTCCCACTCGGAGTTCGGCGAGGGGCACATCCTCGCGCTTGTCTGTGGCAGCCTTGGCATAAAGCTCTCGCAAAATCTCCATGCCAGCCTCCACCTCGTCGCCTTCGACTTTTTGTGTCACCATAAAGCGTATGCGCTCCTTGTCGTAGTCGCCGAGCAGTTCCTCAAACTTGTCTGGCTGATTGTTCTCACATCCCAAGCCGACGACAAGCACCGCGCCAGCATTGGGGTGGAGCACAAGGTCGCGGAGTATCTTGCGGGTGTTCTCGTGGTCGTCCGACAGCTGGGAGCAGCCGTAGTTGTGGGGATAGGCTACTATGCGGAGCTTTTCTGCCCCTTCTTCCACCATCTTGCTGAGCAGAGAGTCTGCATCGGCCTGTTCCTTGCGGAGAAGGTCCGCCAACTGGTTCACCACGCCGTTCACACAGCCGACGGTGGGCACTATCCACACTTCGTTGCGTATGCCTACCTCGCCGTTCTTGCGGCGGTAGCCACGGAAGGTGGCTGTTTCTTCGCCAAACCATTCGGCATAAGCAGGGTTGGTCAGCTCTTCTTTGCTCACTGGAGCATAGCTGTAGTCGAGCAAGCCTGACAGGTTGGTCTTTATGTTGTTATGACATACGAAGTCACCTTTCTTACGGTCTTCTGTGAGACGGCCTATGGGGTAGCCGTATTTGATGACATTTTCTCCTGCAGCAAGGTCGGAGAGCAGCACCTTATGGCCTGCCGGCACGTCTTCTGTCAGTGTTATTTCAATGCCTTCTACATTGACGGTCTCTCCCTTCTTGAGAGGGGATATAGCCACAGCCACATTGTCGGCTGGATTGATTCTGATGATTTTCATTGGATGATTGGTTGTTAATAATGGTGTGGTGGATAGCTTTAATAGCATCTATAGCTTCTATAGCTTCTATAGCATCTATAGCATATATAGCATATATAGTTTCTATAGCATCTATAGCTTCTATAGCTTTTTACAGCGCTTTATATTCTTTTGGTGTATAGCCTGTGTGTTGTTTGAAAAACTTTGCGAAGAAGCTTTGGTTAGCGAAGTTGAGGCGGTTGCTCACATCTTTTATCGCCACCGACTCCATGCGCAGCATGCTTTTGGCTTCGAGGATGACATACTGGTTGATCCAATCTGTTGCATACTTTCCGCTGACTTGGTGGACGATGCTCGACAGATATTTGGGCGATACGCAGAGTTTGTCCGCATAGAAAGATATTGTGCGGTCGGTCAGGTAGTTGTCCTTGACCAGTTTGATGAAGTTGACGAACAGCTCCTCTCGGCGGCTTTGTGGTTGTTTGTCGACTATGTCTTCAGCATTGTTGGCAAAGTGATGAAAGAAGTTGCAGAGCATGATGTGGAGGTAGCTCTTTGCCACTTCTTCCTTGAAACTGTAGTCTGGTGTGCATAGCTTCTTCTTTATCTCTCTGTATATCATCACATTCTCATTTAAATCCTCCTCGCATAGAGTTTGTACCGGCTGTTCTTTGAGCCTGTTGACATGCTCTATGATAGTCTTCGCGTTGCCCATGTACTTAAGAAAGTCTGGATTGATGGCAATGAAGATGACCTTCGAATCGGCGGCTATTTTTTTTACCATACAGAAACTTCCACTGAGCAGCATGGCGGAGTCACCGCTGTGTAGGGTGTAGCTTTTGAGGTCAATCTCCAGTTCCATCATGCCAGATGTGCATATAAAGCAGACGCTCATGTCGAGCTGCATGGGAAAGTCTCCTGGTTGGTCTTCGGTGTATTTGCGGTCATCAGAGTCGAGATTGTCAGCTAAGGCCAACTTGCCAGGTATCTGTATGAAGCGTTCGTCGGTTGGAAAGTGGGTCAGATCCACTTTGATGATTTCAGATTTGCTCATTGGTATAAGATAAATGAATATGGTAAGTAGGTGTGCAAAGTTAAGAATAAAAAGTGAAAGCCGAGGCAAGGATGTGTCAAAAATCTCTTGTCTCAGCTTTCTTTTGTCATAGTGTCTGCTATTTTTTGTAGTTTTGTGTGACAATGTCTTACGTCAGCATGCGGCTCCTCCCTTTGTCTTCTCTTGGCGAGATGTCATGGACGTATGCTTTACCTTATTTGAGAGCGGCCTTGGCCAGTGTAGTGGCTTGGTCGTAAGCCTTTTCCCAGTCTGTGTCTATGCAGAACGGGGTCAGAGTGGACTTGTCATTAACATAGCAGTTCACCTTCTCCTTGTCTGTGTCCTTGAAGAGAGGATTGAACTTGCTGGCTTCCATATATATCTTCAGTATTTCAGTGCGCTTGGAAGGTGAGATGTTGCGAGCTTTTTCCAGATTGGCTTGGAAGTCTGTCACGAAAGATGTGAGGTTGACCGCTTGGCTGTCGTAGAAGTAGGAGTCTTTGGTCATGCCGCGCTTCTTCACCATCATGGTGATGTAGTTGAGAGCAGTCACCTTAAACTGGCTTATCTGCACCTCCTCGTCAGACGAGGCAGGATTGTTGACCACTGCCGTGGCTTTGTCGTATACTGTCTTGTAGAGGCTCTGAGCCTGTGTGCATACTGTAGCCATAGCCAGCAGCAGCATGGTGATTATTGATTTCTTCATGTTGTCTTTTTTCTTTTTTCGGTTACTGGTCGTTAATGTTTTCTGTTTTGTCGTCTTTAGTTTTGTTTTTTGTTTCTTAGGCGGTGCAAAGTTAACACATATATTGTTAATGGAGCAACCAGTAACGGCAAATCTATGATGCTTTAATCAAGTTTAACTTTTAGCCGTAAAGAAAATACCAATTTGACCATTAGGACAATCAATGTGCTCCTGTCCATGCGCGGAGAAAAGTGAATACTTCCACTCTTTCGTGTCTGAATCCTCCGACTCTTTCCGAGCCTGAATCCTCCGACTCTTCTGCGCCTTCAGTCTTTCGTTATTTTTCCCTCATTGTTTGAGAGCCTCATAAAGCTTGTCCATGGCAGCCGCCGCATCACCTGTCTCCTCAAGGAGAGTGACGAACTTGCTGCCGATGATGGCTCCCGAGGCATTGGCTTGAGCTGATTCGAGCGTCTGCTTGTTGCTGATGCCGAAGCCTATCATGCGAGGGTGGCGGAGATTCATGCCGTTGATGCGAGAGAAGTATCGCTGCTTGGCTTCGTTGAACTCTTTCTGCGCTCCAGTTGTGGCGGCTGAGCTGACCATGTAGATGAATCCGTCGGTGTTTTCGTCGATGAATCGTATGCGCTCGTCGCTTGTCTCTGGAGTGATGAGCATGATTATGCGCACGTCATATTTGTCTGCTATTGGCTTGTACTCTTCGAGATAGTCTTTGAAGGGCAGGTCGGGGATGATGACACCATCAATGCCCGTAGCTACACATTGCTGGCAGAACCGCTCGAAGCCAAACTGCATGATGGGGTTGAGATAGCCCATGAGGATGAGCGGTATGGTAACATCCTGGCGTATGCCGCTCAGCTGCTCAAACAGCAGGCGGAGAGACATGCCATTGCGCAGAGCCTTTGTGGCAGCATCTTGTATGACAGGTCCGTCGGCCATAGGGTCGGAGAAGGGGATGCCAATCTCGATCATCTGCACCCCTTTCTGCTGGAGTGTCTTGATGGTAGAGGCCGTGCCTTCGAGAGTGGGGTGGCCGGCACAGAAATATATGGAGAGGATATTGCTGTCCTTGGTGGAGAAGAGGTTGTTTATTCTGTTCATAGTTCTATGTTATTTTTTTGTTTGACAACGTTTGTTGTCGGCTTTTTTTGTTTGACAACGTTTGTTGTCGGCTTTTTTTGTTTGACAAAGTTACGTTGTCGGCTTTTTGTTTGACAAGTCACGTTGTCAGAGAGTGTGTATTATATTTTTTTCGACACTTATTGT
Source organism: Bacteroidaceae bacterium (assembly GCA_016302435.1). Classification (GTDB taxonomy): domain Bacteria; phylum Bacteroidota; class Bacteroidia; order Bacteroidales; family Bacteroidaceae; genus Minthosoma. The sequence goes on along the minus strand of JAEDNQ010000094.1, from coordinate 2,720 downwards.
GTGCGGCTCTTGTGCTTAGCCTTGCCTCAGACGTTCTGTGAAGTCTTTGAGCCTATTCACGTCCTTCATGGCTGGCGCGGACTCAAACTTAGAGTTTAGGTCGATGCCCACCATCATGGGATGGCTGAAAGACAGCAGCTTGTCTGCATCGCTGGGACCTATGCCACCTGTGAGGAGGAAAGGTGTGCGACCATGGTAGTCGTCGAGGATGCTCCAGTCAAACTGTTGTCCGCTTCCGCCGTAGCCCTCGCACCGTGTCTCGAAGAGAAGGTAGTCCACCGCGCCCTCATATTCGGTAGCCCTCTGAAGGTCGTCTATAGAACCTACCTGCACCATTTTGATGATGCCAGTGCCTTCGGGCAGAAGGGCGCGAAGCTCACTGCAGAAGTCTGCCGACTCATGACCGTGGAGCTGTATGAGGTCGAGAGAGAAGAGCGACAGGCGCTTGAGAATTTCGTTGGCTGTAGCATTGACGAAGACACCCACTCGCTTTGTGTGCTCAGGCATGAAGGCAGGCACTTGGCTGACATGGCGCGAGGAGCGAGGGTAGAAGATGAACCCCATCCAGTCGACAGATGCGAGCTCATCCACAGCCCTGATGTTGTCTGCTTCCCTCATGCCGCACACCTTGATGATGAGATTCTTGCTGTGTGTCATGAGATGATGTCGTGTATGAAGTCATTGAGAGCCGAGCCCGGGTCGGCCGTCTTCATGAAGGTCTCGCCAATGAGGAATCCTCTGAAGCCAGCCTTTCTCAGTTCCTTGACAGGGTCGGCGCTTGATATGCCGCTTTCGCTTACTAACAGGAAGTCTTGAGGCAGGAGGGAGGCGAGGCGGAAAGACGTGGCGACATCAGTGTGGAAGGTGCCGAGATTGCGGTTGTTGACCCCCACCATGTCTATGTTCTCGCCAGCATAGTCGAGTTCTTGCTCCGAGTGCACCTCAAGCAGAGTCTCCAACTGCAGTTCGTGGGCCGTCTTTGCCAAAGAGGCACATTCCGCCTTTGTCAGGTCGGCGGCGATGAGGAGCACGGCGTCGGCACCGATGGCCTTTGCCTGGAAGAGCTGGTACTCGTCAATGATGAAGTCCTTGCGGAGAATTGGACATGAGACCATAGGTCGGGCAGTGGTGATGAAGTCCATGCGTCCGCCGAAATAGTGCTCGTCCGTGAGGATGGAGATGGCAGATGCGCCGTTGGCATCGTAGGAAGACGGAATGATGTCAGGTCGCCCCTCCTCCTTTATCCATCCTTTCGACGGACTCTTCCTCTTAAATTCGGCTATAATGCCCGAACTGCTGCTTTCGAGACTTTGCCTCATGCTGCGTCTTACGCGCGATGAGTCGCACAAGATGTCCTCTACCTGCTTGTAGAGCACAGAAGGCGGTATCTCTTCCTTCTGCCTTGCCACCTCGATGCGCTTGTGTGCGACGATTTCTTCAAGTATGTCTTTTGCCATGATTTCTTGTCGGTTGAATGTCTTGGTGAATCGTTTTTCGGTGAGAAATATGTCCCCTTTTCTCCAGTTCTTCACGAATTGATTTCCACAAATGTCTTGAACGCCCTTAGAGCCCTGCCGCTGTCGAGCGATTCGCGTGCCATGCTGACCGAGTCTGCCATGGTGAGGTTCGGATTCATTATGCCGATGGCGCATGCTGAGTTGGCGATGACCACATTCTTCTGCGCCTCAGAGGCAGTACCTTCGAGCACATTGTCAAATATCCTCATTGCTTCAGCAGCAGTCTCTCCGCCGTAGATGTCACTTTGCTTGATGTAAGTAAGTCCGAGGTCGACAGGCGTGAGCACTTTCTCGAAGTGGTTGGTGCATATCTTAAATCCGCTTGTGAGCGATATTTCGTCATATCCGTCGTAGGATGTGATGACTCCGAAGTTGTCACCAATCTTCTGGTGAATGTTGGTGTACAGGCGGAGCTGAGCCTGATTGGCTGTGCCGTGGAGAGAGTTTTGGGGTGTGCAGGGATTGATTAGCGGACCCAAGAGGTTGAAGCATGTGGGGATGGCGAGAGCCTTGCGCACAGGACCGACAAACTTCATGCCGTAGGCGAAGAGAGGAGCGTGGAAGTAGCAGATGCCAGCCTCGTCGAGAGAGCGGCGAAGTTTGTCAGCATCGGCTGTGAACTTCACTCCGTGGCCTTCGAGCACATTGCTTGCGCCGCTGACAGACGAACTGCCACCATTGCCATGCTTGCTGACCTTGAATCCTGCGCCTGCCACGACGAAAGCCGAGCATGTGGAGATGTTGAACGTGTTTTTGCCATCGCCGCCAGTGCCCACTATGTCGATGGTGTCATAGTCGCTGAGGTCTATGTGTTTGCCTGTTTCCAGGAGGCCTTGGCGGAAACCGAGCAGCTCGTCTACTGTTGCTCCGCGCATCTGTATGGCGGTGAGCAGAGCGGCTATCTCATTGGGGTTGTATTGCTCATTCACGATGTTGAGCATTATGGTGTGTGTGTCATTTTGGGTGAGTGTCTCACCACCGATGAGTTTTAGGAGGTATGCTTTCATTGTTGGTGTTTTTTTTGAGGATGGCTTCAATAGCATTTATAGCTTCTATAGCATATATAGTTTCTACTGCTTAGTGTTTTATTAGGGTGTCCAGTTAGCAGTTCCAATTTGAGGGCACATGGGCTAGTGCCTTTGATTCGAGTTCGCCCTGACTGTTCGTGCAAGTGAGAGCAGAGCATCAAGCTTGCCTTGAATG
>JAEDNQ010000093.1 GCA_016302435.1 Bacteroidaceae bacterium | reverse complement strand
GACCGCATCATCAACCTCTACGACGGACAGATAGTCAAACAAGTGGAGCTGTAGAGGTGGGGGAAGGGCAACAAACAAAAATCTGCCCTAAAGTAGCAATCAGACAAGAAAAACACATTTTTTTCATGTTTATTTGATTTTTTTCATCAAAACAAGACTAACATATCATAAATAATTGTACTTTTGCAAACAAAACAATAAAACACGATGGTCGTACAGGCGAAAAAAGGAACAACATCCCTTCCCACATTATTTATAATAAGGGAATGTTTCGCCCAGAAGAAAGCTCCACATCGTAAAAAAACAATTATAAATGCAGGCTGGAGCGGCTGCAACTAACTACTACATTTAACTATGAACAAGAATTTGAAGATTTGGGCTTATGCCCTAATGGTCATGGCACCATGTGCAACCTTGGTGTCCTGTGGCGACGATGACGACGACATCGCCAACGATTCTCCTATCGACAATCCTATCACACCCGACACTCCATCTGAGCAAGAAGCCTTATCACCTTCCGAACAGAAGAAGCGACTTGAGGCTACAGCCATTGATTTTATGAACGAAGTGCCAGCGTCTGACTTCGAAGATATAAATGACCTTATACAATACATAGGAGAAGAGTATGAGGAGTATGACTTCTCCAACGTGGAAGACTGGGCCAATGAAGTACTCGATGACCTGTCAAATAAAGTAGGCACTTCAAAAGACACCACTTACTACGAATGGGGAGAATATGATATCAACATCTACACAGACTACACAGCCCTCGTGGCAATATCTAACTTCACAGGACATTTCAAGGCCAACAAGTCTTCTGAATCATGGACAATGAGCAAAGCCAACGACCTCCAGTTCATCTTCAGCGACAAGAATGGCAAAGAGTGTGTTCTTAAAGTAACCTCAAGCGGCAACACGAAGGAAGTGAACGTCTGCTACATCAAAGACTGGGAAGACTACGATTATGACTACAACCATAAAGCATACTACGAGTACTACAAGCGCACAGATTACTCACTCATAGTGCCAGAGCACATCAACGTCAGCCTGACACGCGGCGGCAGCCCTGTTGTTGACGCAAAGGTGGACATAGACCTCAGCGGCATCACAGGCACAGACTTCAACATCGCCAAAAACAGCCTCTCAGCCACATCTACTGTAACATTTGACAACGGCTATGTCATCAAGCAGAGCCGAGGCGCATACAAGGCCAATCAGTCTGTTGCAGCACAAGTGTCAGTGACCAAGAATGGCAAGAAAATGATTGAGACAGCCATATCTTCCGACATCTCTGGCATACCATCATGCAATCTTAAAGCCTTCATTGATGACCCAGAAGATATTGACACAGACGACATCAACGGCAAAAACGCATACGTCAAAATAGATATCATGGGCAAGGTGCAGGTGCAGGGCACAATATCCGACATACGCAAATATGCCGATTATCTCGACAAGGCAGACGAGAATGACGAGAACGAAAGCAAATTCAAGTCATACATCAACCAGGCCAACTCACTCGCCGACATCAACCTCTTCTATGACAACGGTTCGACAAAACAGGCATTCATGCAGCTTGAGTCATTTGAAGAAAATGACTACTACAGCAGATACTGGTATACAGAGCCTATCATGAAGTTCTACGACGGTTCTTCTTACAGCTCATTCGAAGTTTTCTTCAATGAGAGCGATTTCAAGAAGGTCATCGATACCTACGAGGAGTTGTTGGACGAATACGAAGACATGATTGAATAATACCGACCTACCCCTATAGACATGGGTATACACACTATATTGACAACAGCGATGCTCTGTTTCTTCTTTCCATTATATGGGCAGGAGAAGAAACAGAGCATCATGTTGGATAGCGTCTTGGTACACGGCAAACAACACAACGCAAGTCTAAAGACCGAAAGCTATAAAGGCATCCTGTGGAACATGCGCATGATGAACGACATGCCTAAGATACTCGGCAATGCCGACCCTATGCACTATGCCCAGATGCTGCCAGGCGTGCAGACCAACAACGAGTACAACGGAGGCATACACGTGCAAGGGTCGGAAAATGAGCATAACGAGTTGAGCATTGCAGGAGTTCCCCTTTACAACGTCAACCATCTGCTCGGCTTTTTCTCAACCTTCAATGCCTCACATTTCAGTTCCATGCGCCTCAAGGAGAGTGCCACAGACGCATCCTTCTCCAACAGACTTGGAGCTCACATCTCCATGCTACACGAAGAGAACGCCGTAGACAGCATTGAGGGTGAGATGTCAGTAGGCCTCATCTCATCACAAGGAACTATACGCCTGCCTCTCACCTCCCACTCCATGCTGACATGCTCAGGCAGAGCCTCTTACATCAATGCCCTCTACAGCCAGTGGCTCAAGACAGACGAAAACGAGGTGAAATACTCCTTCTACGACTTCAATGCCACTTACGTCAACCACTTATCCCCACTCCACACTCTAACCTTTGATGCCTATTTGGGCAAAGACCATGCCACCATGAAAGAAGACAACTACCATGCCGACATCAAAGACAAATGGGGAAATGCCATGGCCGCAGTACACTGGTCGTACAAGGATAGAGAGGGGACAAACGCCAAGGCTACGCTCTACGTCACATCATACAGCAACGATTTTGGCATTACTATGGCACAAGAGAAATACGCTCTCCACTCCAGCATCACCGATGTAGGTTTGAAGACAGAGCTGCATAAGGGATTCTTTTCTATGGGCGCAGAAGCCATACTGCACAACGTCAACCCGCAGCGTGTCACCTCAGCAGGCCTTCTGAGTATCCACAACGACGATGAGAACCACACTGAAGGATGGGAATGTTCAGCCTTCGTCAATGCCAAACACAGACTGACCACAAACACTCTTCTTCAAGCAGGACTCAGAGCCAGCACCTATGCAAGCACGTCCTACAGACACGGTGCCGCCAATCCGTCAGCATCCGTCACCCAATATATAGGCAACACCCGCCTCTTCTTGTCGTACGCCATGCGCACCCAATATCTCTTTCAGACAGGCTTTTCCGACATGGGGCTGCCAACAGAGTTCTGGTTCAGCGCTAACAAGAATCGTGCTCCTCAATTTTCTCAAGGCATCGAACTGAAAGCCGAAGTCCCATTGGCCAGAAGACGCTATCAAGTAACAGCCACAGCCTACCACAAGCGTCTGTACAATCAGATTGAATACAGCGGCACAGTGCTCGACTTGGCAAACTCCAACTACCATCTGAACAACAACCTCCTCCACGGCAACGGCATCAACTACGGCTTCAACATCATGCTGAACAAAACAGCCGGACAACTCAAAGGCTGGATATGCTACTCCTACAGCAAGGCTCATCGCACATTCACCATTGATGGCGTCAGAGATAAATACCCTGCCAACCATGACCGCACGCACGAGGTCAATGCCGTAGCAACATATTCGCCCAACAGCCGCTGGAGCTTCGGAGCCACCATGGTAGCATGTTCCGGAACCCCATTCACAGCTCCAGAGTGCGTCTATCTCCTCAACGGCAACATTGTGACACAGATGAGCCGCCACAACGCCAACCGCCTTGAGACCTATGCCCGCACCGACCTGTCCGCCAACTACAAGTGGCATTCGTCAGGAAAGAGAGAACATGGTCTCAACATCTCCCTTTACAATGTCTTGTGCCACAACAACGTATTGTTCCACTATGTGAGGCTGAACAAAAAGAAAGAGCTTTACTACAAGTCCGTTCATTTCATCAGCCCCATCCTGCCTTCAATCAGCTACTACATGAAATTTTGATTATCAACATGAAACGCCACATACTCCTCATCCTGTCAACATTCGCTATCACATTCTTATTCTCCAAATGCGACGACAACTATTTTGCCGACAGCCGCAGTTCCATCATCGTGGAGGGCTGGATAGAAGACGGAGAATTTCCTGTTGTCTTCCTCACCAAAAGCCTGCCCGTCAGCAAGAAAGAGACGCCAATAGATGATTTGAGCGCATATCTGATCAAGTGGGCAGTGGTGACCATCAGCGACGGCATCGACACAGTCGTCCTTACAGGAAAATACGACAAGAATTATTTTCCTCCATACGTATACACCACAGGACGCATGAGGGGCAAAAGCGGTCGCACATACTCTCTGAAAGTAAGCTATGAAGACTACCTCGCTGAAACCGAGACAACGATTCCCTCCAAGCCACTGTTCGACTCACTCTATTCTACCCCCATACAAGGCAGCGACTCAGCCAGGAGCGTGACGGCCTCTTTTCGCCACACAGCCCCTGCAGGCAGATATTACCAGCTCTTTGTCAGAGACAATAAATACACACAACAGTATCTGACCTCCTACCTTGGATGTTTAGGTCCAGACATCATAGAAGAAAACAATGAAGTGCCTGTCCACTCACCCTCACGTTATGACACAGAGGATTACATCACTGATTTTCGCTTAGGCGACACCATATTTGTCAAGTTAGCCCATCTTGACAGCCTCTCCCACTCCTTTTGGAACATATATGAGAAGAAGAAAGAGCTGGGTTCAAACATGATGTTTCCCTATGACAACAATCTTCCCAGCAACATCAGAGGTGGTCTCGGCTACTGGTTCGGCTATGGAACAGAAGTGCGCAGACTAATCATCAAATGAAGACAGCTCTTATCTCAGCAGAATAAATCATGGGGTACTCAATATCTAAAGGGGTGTTCTATAAATTAGTTTTCATGTTTCTAGCAGGGTGTCTCTTTTGCTTGGTCGATTTTGGACTCTCATTTGCATCTGTCTCTTTTTCATTCAGTCACGATGCCCGCATCGCTCCTTCATTCATAAGAGACTTCTGCTGCATGATAGCCTCAAAATCGCCTCAAGCTAATTTATAGAACACCCCTAAAGCATGCAAGCTATAGGATTGACTGAAGCAGACCTAAGTCGCTTATGGTGTTTTCTATGCACAACCGCCCCCCCCTGTGGGAAGGGTGTCCGCTATGCGGTCGGGGGACATGAATGGTCATGAATATGCCAGGAAGGGGCAAGGATTGATGTCGTTGAAATATTGCTGTCTATCGCTTGGCATTGCTTACTTTGAGTGAGCATTAAATGACAGATCATAGAGCTGTGGCCCCGTTTTCATAAACTACCAGTTTAGCACTCATAAACTACCAGTTTAGCACTCATAAACTACCAGTTTAGGTATGGCAAGCATATTTAGGTGGAAATCTAAAGAACCCACCGAAAATCTGCCATGAAAAATGAAGATACCTTCGTTGGCTTACGAAGGTATCTTCAGAGGCCAACGAAGGTTTCTTCATTAAAACGGCAGGTTTTTTACTGGTCTGTGGAAAACGAACAAAATCCCGTCTAAGCTGATTTATAGAACACACCTAAAAATATTGCTCCCCGTTGCCCGTGAGGGTAACGGGGAGTTCTGTTATTACTCACTTACTTCGTCAAAATCTTGCGTGCGCCATTGCCATTGCGCTCAATCAGCAGTCCGCCGCTAACATTGCCGACACGTTGACCACCGACATTGTAGAAAAGCGTTTCTCTATCGCTGCCAGCAGCAATGCCACTGATGCCAGCTGGCAAACTTGCTCCCTTGGCAATCAGCACATACTCATTGCTCTTCAGATCGCCTGCAGTAACTGTGACGATGGCCTTGACACCACCATCCATGGCTTCAAGACGGACATCAGCCTTGGCTGCCTTGCCGTCAGTAGTCACCTCAATGTCTGATGCTGTCAGCTCGCCAGCTACTTCCGCCTCATACACGTTTGTGCCCTCCTTGGCTGCAACGTCCTGCCCCTTGACAGAGAGACGGCTGATGCCGCAATTGTAGACGAGAGCAATGTCGTCGACATAGAGCATGTCGTTGCCCGTGCCAGCACCAGGGTCGGCATTAGTGGAAATGGTCACATGCATGGCCTTCGGTGAAAGATTCTTGCCTTCCTCATAGACGAAGGGGATGCTAAGACGCTGCCATGAGGCCTCCTTGCTCTCGATGGTGGCACACGTGGCTTTAGCAAGATAGTTGTCATAAGCCTTGTCTTCAGGATCCTGATAGTAAGTGCCATCGGTTATTACGGCATTTACAGTGGCATAGGGATGATCCTTCTGAAGTGTTCCCTGACTAAACTTCACCCAAACTGTAAGACTGTCTGGCATGCCCTTGAAGTCAGCAAAGAAAGGGTCGCCATTGGCGTCCGCGGCCGACAAGCTGAGATCGCTGAAGGAGCAGTTCTTGGGGTCGGTGGCCGACATGGCTCCTGCCTGCAGGCGACCAGTGGTGAGAGTGCCATTAGCCACGACAAAACCCAGAACCTTGCCCGACTTCACCAGCACACTCTTACTGCCTAAGCTGCCCGGACGCACCTCCTCACTGATAAAGGTATGCGGCACTGTGCCAACGATGTTGGCATAGTCGCCACCGCAACTCATGAATGAGTGCCAGTTGTTCGGTTCGTCACTTGTAGCAGTTCCCATGGCGGCAGTATGGAAAGATTCAAATCCTGAGTTTTTCAGCTGATAGCCTCCTGTGCCGAAGGTGCAGACGATATACTGTCCTAAAGAGGCTGTCATGTCAATGCTTATGACTGCATAGAGTTCTCCACCTTTCAGTTCGCCGTTGACACACACAGGAAGCACACCCAACATGGGGCCCAGATAGTCGCTGTCACTCAGTCCTGGGAGGTTGCCAGGAGTGATGGTCACCTGCTGAGTCACCTTTATGGCCGAAGTCTCACCGTCAGCTGAGCATGGCACATCTGTCAGCCGAATATTTCCAACAGGCATGTCAGCACCCAGCATGAAGTTGTCGAGCTGCAGGGTATAAAGACCATTGTCCTGAGGGTTGATGACGATAGTGGCAGGCTGTTGCGCCACGTCTTTACCGTTGATGCTTACTGTCAGCATGTCGGTATAGTCTGCAGCCATGGCCCATACAGATGCCATAGCCAGACAAAGAGAAGTAAAAATCTTTTTCATTCCCAATTAGTTAGTTTATGCGGGTTTATTTTCAATAGACGTTTTTTCGCCACGGCATAGCTTAAGCGAGCTTGGCTCTGCACATCTACCTTGAGAAAAACGTGTTATTAATTCCCACCGAAAAATTATTTAGAAATCATGGGTTTCCCCACTTTATTTATTTTATTAACGCGAGTCACTTGAGGCGATAAGTCACTCCGAGAGTGCCGAAGATGGGATAAAGTGTCTGCTCTATGGTCTTGAACGAGCTCTCGTGCACTCCTGTCACACCCCACTGAAGGTCGGCATACGCCCCCCATCGGTGACTGAACGTCCAGTCTGCTCCTGCCCCTATCCCGAGTTGGAATCGACGCATGTTGTCGCTGAAGTCATACGTGCCGCGACTGTCTTCATCGTGCCCTATCATGATTTTCTCACCCGTAGGAGTCATGTATCTGAGATAGCCGTCATAGACATGTCCCTTGAAAGAGCGAGAATACACATAGGAGATGTAAGGGCCCAACCTGAGTCTCCAGCGCTGTCCTATATGGCAGGTGGCCTGCAGAGGCAGGGTCACCATCGACTCTTCCACCTTCGTCACAAGTCGTCCTGTGTAGTAGCCCTCCAGTTCGTCGCCGCCCTTTGTCATGACCATGTGGTAGTTCTTAACCGTAGCGTCCACGTTCATGCCCTTATTGTCTATATGCACTCCCGTGAGCAGTCCCCATCGGTCGTCGATAGGATATTCGGCATCTACGCCCAGAGTGAAGTTGGGCTGCAGCTTATATTCGTTCATGCGCCGGATGGTGGCAGGCATACCTACTGGTGCTGTGCCTCCGATGTTGAGACCGAGGCGAGCTGTGTAGTTCCACACTCCCTTTGTGGGGACAGTGGTGTCACTGGCCGATGTCTGAGCCGAAGCAGTTCGGGGAAGAGAGACCATGAGAGCCAATAGAGCCACAGCCGTTATCTTATGCGGTATATTTGTGTTCATAAGCAGGTAAGCAGGTTATTTGGTTGATGAAGTTTCATCGGGCGAAAGTTCTTTCTCGCATGTCAGGGTAAACTCGTCCACGCAGAGAGTGCTGCCCTCGGCACCCTGGAAGTATGCTCCGTCCGTGCTGGACGAGCAGACGATGGCCAGATTGTAGCCAAACTCAGAGAGCAGCTGGTAATCTACTTCCTGTCCCTTGTAGTCGAAGTCGACTGAGAAATATTTCCACTCGTCAGTGGGCTCTATATTTGTCACAATGGCCTTGGCCACGATGTATGGGCTTGTCTGCACATTGTCGCCATAGAGCATGATGGGCTGTCCCTGATTGTCAGTGTTGCGGTATAAGATGGCATAGACCGTTCCGATGTCCTGTTTTCCGTCCACAATCGAACCGTCCTGATTTTGGAAATATTCTCCTGGTTGATACTTATACCATCCGCTGAACGTCAGAGGTTTCTTGTCGAAACTTACGCCAAACCTGGTAGCTCGCATGGCATCCTTGAGAGCGTTCATAGGGTCGAAAGAGCCGAGGAAGAGATTGCCAGCAGCTATGCGCTTGCCCACAGCCTGCGCTATGGGACCAGTCTTTCTTGTCACAAGCTTGACTCCATGTCCCGAGAAGCCGTCAGCCAACGGTATGGTGGGATATTCGTCTGGCTTTGCAGAGAAGTTGCTGAGTTTGAATCCAGCATTGCCGCTCGCCCATATCTCCTCCTTGTCCGTTGCGTTGACCATCTCATACCATGTGTAGTAGCTGGCGCTGCTGTTGGGCACTTGGTACAGGTCGAAGTGTTCAAAGCGGTAGTGGATGATGTCCATGGCAGTGCGTCGCTGCTCTTGCACAGCCACTTTGTATATACGTTGCCAGTCGCCATCCTCCGACGTGACAGTATAGAGAATGGTGTCGTTGGTGAAGTCGTGCGCGCTGCCATTGGCAGGTCTAATCGTTGCTCCGGGAGTGAGGGCAAACATGGGCGCAAGCTGGCTGCGGTCAGTGCCAGGCTTGACTCTGAACACAATGAGGTCACGGTTGATCAAGGCACTGTCCTCCTGTATGGTGTCATTAAGACTCCACACGCAAGCTCCTGGATTGTCGAAGTGCAGCCACGCCTTCTCTATGTCGCACTCAGCATTGGCAGGCTCGTCTTTGAAACACGATGCGAGCGAGGCCGTTGCGGCTGTCACGAGCAGCCATTGTCGGATGTTTATCTTCATAAGT
>JAEDNQ010000092.1 GCA_016302435.1 Bacteroidaceae bacterium | reverse complement strand
ACTCTCTCACATACCAGTATTTACCCTAATCCTCACACACTCTCATCTTCGCCTATGAAGAACATATATTTCATAAGTGATGCCCATCTGGGCAGCCGCGCCATAGAGCACCGACGCACTCACGAGCGCCGCCTTGTCAATTTTCTCGACCAGATAAAGGAGAAAGCTGAGGCCGTGTACATGCTTGGTGACATGTTCGACTTCTGGTTTGAATACAAAGAAGTAGTGCCTAAGGGCTATACACGCTTTCTCGGCAAGGTCAGCGAACTGACCGATTCCGGAGTGGAAGTGCATTTCTTCACTGGCAACCACGACATGTGGATGGGCGACTACCTTGAGAAGGAGTGCGGTGCCATTATCCACCGTTCGCCGTCCACCGTCGACCTCTATGGCAAAATCTTCTACCTTGCCCATGGCGATGGTCTCGACTACCGCGACAAGGAGTGGAAGACACGGTTCATGTTCTGGTGCTTCCGCAATGCCACGCTGCAACGCATGGCACGATGGATCCATCCCCACTGGTTTGTCAATTTCGGGCTCAACTGGGCTAAGAACTCGCGCATGAAGAGGCAGAAGAACAGGCCAGAGACAGATGAGGAGGGACGAGTGAAGACTGCCGATGGATTTTACAACACCACCAACCTCGTTGGCTACCAGTCTCCCCAAGACAATGGCGAAGAACCCTATCAGGGAGAGGACAAGGAAGGGCTCGTGCTATACGCGAAAAACTATCTGAAGTCCCATTCTGACATCAACTACTTCATCTTCGGCCACCGACACATAGAGCTGGATTTGCTCCTGAGCAGAGAGGCACGCATCGTCATCCTCGGCGAGTGGATAACACTCTTCACCTATGCCGTGTGGGACGGAGAGCATCTGTTTGTCGACAACTTCATAGAGGGAGAGACTCGCCTGTAGCATCTTCTGTGTGGCAATGAGACGCATCGTTTGTGCATATAACTGTTATATATATGCATTTTCTGCATAAATCTGCATATTCCAACTGCTGATAACGCATTTGTTTGTAACTTTGCACTCGAAACAGAATAAATATGCACATCGACTTATGAAGAAAAAAATCTCTCGCCTCGACTTGATAAAGATGCTCGTGCAGTCGCAGGAGATAAGCTGTCAGGAGGAGTTGCTGCAGGCCCTTGAACAGGAGGGCGTCAGTGTGACTCAGTCAACGCTATCTCGCGACTTGAAAGCTCTCAAGGTCGTAAAGGGGTTCTCGCCCCAAGGCCACTCCATATACATGCTGCCCGACAATCCTTACTACCGCCGAGTGCGCGACTATAAGCGAGAGGGCTCTGCCATCCGCAACGGTTTCATGTCACTGCGCTTCTCCGGACAGCTCGCCGTCATCAAGTGCAAGCCCGGATATGCCAGCGGACTCGCTTGCGACATCGACACGGCACACATATCCGACATCATAGGCACCATAGCGGGGGACGACACCATCTTCCTGGCCTTGGAAGAGGGATATGACAAAGAAGACATCGAAGCGAAACTAAGATCAATAGCTCCTATATATACAGGCAGCCAACAGTGAAATGTACTCTACATTGATATATACTCTGATATATACTCTGCATTGATATATACTCTGCATTGATATATACTCTGCATTGAAATATACTCTACATTGAAATATACCCTACAATGACATACGAAGACGGAATAAAAGTTATAGTGGCTGATGGAAGCCACGAGAAATACGTCGACCTTATACTCGACACAATACGCGAGGCAGCCAAGAAACGAGGCACAGGTATAGCTGAGCGCACACACGAATATGTGGCCACAAAGATGAGAGAAGGCAAGGCTGTCCTCGCCCTCGACCCCAGCAAGCAGACAGAACTGGGCGATAAGTTCGTAGGCTTCAGCTATATAGAGACATGGGGCAACAAAGCCTATGTCACTACCTCTGGCCTTATCGTCCATCCCGACTATCAGGGACGCAACATAGCCAAGCGCATAAAGGACCACACCTTCACCCTCGCACGAGTGAGATGGCCTCACGCAAAGATCTTCTCCCTCACCTCGGGCGATGCTGTCATGAAGATGAACACTGCTCTGGGCTATGTGCCTGTAAGTTTCAACCAGCTCACCGACGACGAGGCCTTCTGGAGAGGATGCCGCGGATGTGTCAATCACCCCATCCTGGAGATGAAGGAACGCAAATTCTGCATCTGCACCGGCATGCTCTACGACCCCGCTCAGCACAAGGGCGAACCTACGCCGATAGACATCTTCCAGGAGATAATGAGAGAGATGGTAGTGAGAGGATTAATGTAGAAGTGCCCCACAGCCAATGCCTGTGCTCTGTCTGCCCATCGTCACGAAAAAGACACAGCATGAGGTGATTCAAGAAGGTAAGGTCTGACCTGTCTAATGCAGTAAATAACGAACACACACAATATATATATAATAATGGAAAAGAAAAAAGTAGTGGTCGCCTTCAGCGGTGGCCTGGACACATCATACACCGTGATGTACCTTGCTAAAGAGAAAGGATATGAAGTATATGCAGCATGCGCCAACACTGGCGGATTCTCTGCCGAACAGCTCAAGACAAATGAGGAGAACGCATACAAGCTCGGAGCTACCAAGTATGTCACTCTCGACGTTACCCAGGAGTACTACGAGAAGTCGCTCAAATACATGGTCTTCGGCAATGTGCTTCGCAACAACTGCTACCCCATCTCCGTCTCTTCCGAACGCATCTTCCAGGCAATAGCCATAGCACGATATGCCAAGGAGATAGGAGCAAGCGCCATAGCTCACGGATCTACAGGAGCTGGCAACGACCAGATTCGCTTCGACATGACATTCCTCGTCATGGCACCAGGCGTTGACATCATCACGCTCACACGCGACGGCAACCTCTCCCGTCAGGAAGAAATAGACTACCTCAACAAGAACGGCTTCGCTGCCGACTTCACCAAACTCAAATACTCATACAATGTGGGCATCTGGGGCACATCCATCTGCGGCGGCGAGATACTCGACTCCACACAGGGTCTGCCCGAATCAGCATACCTCAAGCACCCCACAAAAGAAGGTCCAGAACTCCTCAAGCTCGGCTTTGAGAAGGGAGAACTCTGCTCTGTCAACGGTGTGCACTACGACGACAAGATAGCAGCCATACAGGCTGTGGAGAAGATTGGTGCAGCCTACGGCATCGGACGCGACTGCCACGTCGGCGACACTATCATCGGCATCAAGGGACGTGTAGGATTTGAAGCTGCCGCTCCTATGCTCATCATCGGAGCTCACCGCTTCCTCGAGAAGTACACTCTCTCCAAGTGGCAGCAATACTGGAAGGACCAGGTCAGCAACTGGTACGGCATGTTCCTCCACGAGTCACAGTACCTTGAGCCCGTCATGCCAGACATCGAGGCCATGCTCACATCTTCTCAGCGCAACGTCACAGGCGAAGTCACTCTCCAGCTCCATCCGCTCTGCTTCGAGACAGTCGGTGTCGACTCTCCTAACGACCTCGTCAAGAACAAGCTCGGCGAATATGGCGAGACAGCCAAAGCATGGTCATCAGAAGATGCCAAGGGATTCATCAAGGTAACTTCTACAGCTCTAAGAGCTTATTACCTCGCCCACCCAGACGAGCGACAGTAAGAAAAAAGGGTCTATAGCCTCTATAGTCACGTAAGGGAACTCAACAATCTGTTAGGGTCTATAGCCTCTATAGTTTCTATAGTCTCCATAGCCTCTCAAACTCTCTAACACTCTACTTCTCAATGATAAAAATAGGAATATTAGGAGCTGCAGGATACACAGGCGGTGAACTCATCCGTTTGCTGCTCAATCATCCTGAAGCAGAAATCGTTTTCGCCAACTCAGAGTCAAATGCTGGCAACAAAGTGTACGATGTCCACGAAGGCCTCATGGGCGACACCGAACTGGAGTTCACCTCTGAGATGCCCTTCGACAAGGTCGATGTCGTCTTCTTCTGCTTTGGCCATGGCAAGAGCGAAGCATTCCTCAAGGAACACACCATACCTGCCAATGTCAAGATAATTGACCTTGCGCAAGACTTCCGCATCAAGGGTGACCACGACTACGTCTACGGTCTGCCCGAGATACACAGGACTGACATTGCCTCTTGCCTCCATCTGGCCAACCCTGGCTGCTTCGCCACCTGCATTCAGCTCGGTCTCCTCCCATTGGCAAAAGCTGGACTCCTCATCCACGACATCGCTGTCAATGCCATAACAGGCTCTACCGGAGCAGGACAGAAACCAGGGGCGACAACACATTTCTCTTGGCGCAACAACAATTTCTCCGTCTACAAGCTCTTCACCCATCAGCATCTCCACGAGATAACACAGACGCTCAATGAGCTACGTCCCGACTCAGCTCCTGCTGTCATCGACACTCTCGACCAGGGATATGATGCCCATGGCATCACAGTAGACTTCATCCCATACCGCGGAGACTTCTCTCGCGGCATCTTCTGCACTGAGGTCATCACTCTCGACTCCACAGCCGACAAGGATGCCATTACGTCCCTCTACAAAGACTTCTACCGCGAGGCCGCCTTCACCCACTACAGCGACAAGGCTCTCGACCTCAAGCAGGTCGTCAACACCAACAAGGCCCTCGTCCACGTGGAGACATTTGGACGAAAGATTGTCGTCACATCAATGATAGACAACCTCCTCAAGGGAGCTGTCGGACAGGCAGTGCAGAATATGAACATCATGTTCGGCATCGACGAGAAAGCCGGACTTAACCTTAAGGCTTCAGCCTTCTAAATTCATCATAATCATACAATATGCAACTTTTCGACGTATATCCACTATTCGATATAGCCATTGACAAAGGCAAGGGATGCCGCGTGTGGGACGACAACGGACAAGAGTATCTCGACCTCTACGGAGGCCATGCCGTCATCTCTATCGGTCATGCCCATCCTCATTATGTGGAGGCAATAAGCAATCAGGTGGCCAAACTCGGCTTCTACAGCAATTCCGTGCAAAATCCCCTCCAGAAGCAGCTCGCTGCCCGCTTAGGCAAGGCATGCGGCTACGACGACTATCAGCTCTTCCTCATCAACTCAGGTGCTGAGGCCAACGAGAATGCGCTGAAGCTCGCCTCCTTCTACAACGGCCGCACTCGCATCCTCTCTGCCGAGAAGGCTTTCCACGGACGCACCTCTCTCGCTGTCGAGGCAACAAACAATCCGAAGATTATCGCCCCTATCAACAACAATGGTCACGTCACCTACCTTCCTCTCAACGACATAAAGCCATGGGAAGAAGAGATACAGAAGGGTGATGTATGTGCTGTCATCCTCGAGTGCATCCAGGGTGTGGGCGGCATTCGCATAGCCGACAAGACCTTCCTCCAGAGTCTGCGCAACCTTTGCAATGCTCACAACACCATCCTTATCTTCGACGAGATACAGTGCGGCTACGGGCGTTCGGGCAAGTTCTTCGCCCACCAGCATGCAGGAGTGCAGCCAGACATCATAACTGTGGCGAAGGGCATCTGCAACGGATTCCCCATGGGCGGAGTGCTCATCTCCCCCCGTTTCGAACCTGTCTACGGACAGCTTGGCACTACCTTCGGCGGCAACCACCTCGGATGTGCAGGCGCATTGGCCGTGCTCGATGTCATAGAAGAGGAACACCTCGTCGAGAATGCCGCCAAGGTCGGACAGTTCCTCCTCGACACTCTCACAGCTGAGATGAAGGCAGGCAATCTGCCTCATGTCGTCGATGTGCGCGGACAAGGCCTCATGATAGGCATCGAACTCGACATACCATACAAGGAGCCACGCACACGTCTCATCAAGGAGCAGCACTGCTTCACCGGATGTTCTGGCACCAACGTCATCCGTCTCCTTCCACCCCTCTGCCTCAGCATGGAGGAAGCCCAGATGTTTATCGACAAACTGAAGGCTGTGCTCTAAAAGTGCAGCCTCCTACCATAACTCTTTCCCCCCTCTCCATTGCCATGCACTACTTAGACAAATTCCTATTCTGCCCCGCCTGCGGTTCATCCCGCTTTCGTGTCAACGACAGTAAGTCCAAGCGATGCGACGATTGCGGCTTCACCTTCTACTACAATTCCGCCGCTGCCACCGTGGCAATCATCGAGAACGAGAAGGGCGAAATCCTCGTGGCTCGCCGAGCTTTCGAACCAGCCAAGGGCACACTCGACATCATTGGCGGATTTGTCGACCCAGGAGAGCGCACAGAGGAGGCCATTGTCAGAGAAATAAAAGAAGAGATTGGAGTGGAAGTCTCTGAAGACCAACTCTCCTATCTCTTTTCCCTGCCCAATACCTACGAGTACAGCAAATTCATAGTGCGCACCACCGACAGCTTCTTCCATCTCCACCTGCCTTCCACCACGCCTCTCTTCCCCAAGGACGACGTCGCCGCCTGCTGGTGGGTCAAGAAGTCAGAACTCAACACGGACGAGATAGGACTCGACTCCATACGCCGTGGCATGGAAAAGTGGTTGGGGCATGACGATTGAAACGAACCTGCAAAATACCGTAAAGGGCTGATACAGACATCTGTGTCAGCCCTTTACGTTTTTCTTTTTTATCTGTAATTTCTTTATATCTGTATTTCTTCTTGTCTGTGTTTCTTTTTATCTGGAGAACTTGTCCATGAATGTGTACTCACATACATGATTGTCCTTTCTTTGCGGACAGCAAAATGATACTGTTGTCTGCTCATACAATGGCGTTTTTCCCCCTCTTTATTTTCTTGACGAGCATCTGACCATTGACCTCTATTGCCACCTTGCAGCTGCGCTGTGCTGTAATGGTGAGCGATGTCACCTTGCTGTCTGCCCAGCCCATGTCGACTGTGAGGCCGCCGCGGGCACGAACGCCTGTAATGCTGCCATCTTTCCAGTTGGAGGGTAGGGCAGGGAGGAGGGTGAGAGATACTGATGGCTTGCCATTGGCAGCTACGGTATATCCGCTCTGAATGAGCATCTCTATGACACCGGCACATCCGCCAAAGTTGCCGTCAATCTGAAAGGGAGAGTGGGCATCGAGCAGATTGGGATATGTGCCTCCGCCGCGTCGTGCATCGCTGCCATGGTAGTTGTCGGGGCTGACATAGTTCAGGAGCTTGCGGTATATGTGGTACGCATTCTTGGCATCGCGAAGGCGCGCGTAGAGGTTGACACGCCATCCTGTGCTCCATCCTGTGGTTCTGTCTCCTTTGAGCTCCAGTGTCCGGGATGCAGCCTTGTAGATGTCCTCGCGGCTGTTTACACCATCCTCTACGGCATGGCCAGGGTATACTCCGAAGAGGTGGCTCTGATGGCGGTGGTAGGGGTCTTCATCCTCCCAGTCGTAGTACCATTCCTGCAGGTTGCCCTTTCGGCCTATCTTGTATGGCAGGAGACGTGAGAGAGTGGCAGAAGCCTGTTCTACGAACTCCTTGTCCTTGCCCAGCACTCGGGCAGCCGCCACTGCATCAGTCAGACATTCGCGTATCATGGCTATATCCGCCGAACCTCCGAAGACGGTGCGTCCGTGATAGCCATCGGGAGTGATGTAAGCATTTTCAGGCGATGTGGAGGGAGCTGTGATGAGATATTCCTTGCCGTCAATGCCCATGCTGGTAGTGGTGACGAGCCAGTTCATGCAGAAGTCAGCCGCTCCTTTCAGCACGGGGTAGTATTCGGCGAGGAAGGCCTTGTCGAGGGAGAAGGTGTAGTGCTCCCATATATGCGTGCTTGCCCATGCTCCGCCCATGTTCCAATTGGCCCACTGAGGGTCGCCTGTGTGCAGGCCTACGGGGCATGTCATGGCCCAGATGTCAGTATTGTGTGCGAGACACCATCCCTTGTCCACACCGTAATATGCCTTGGCTGTCAGTTCGCCCGAGCCTTGGAGCTCCTTGAGGAAGGTGAGGAGTGAAAGGTGCATCTCTGGCAGGGCTGCTGTCTCAGCCGCCCAGTAGTTCTCTTCCACGTTGATGTTGGACGTGTAGTTGCACGACCATGGTGGCAGTATGCTCTCGTTCCACAGTCCCTGGAGGTTGGCTGGCACATTGGGCGTGCGTGAACAGGAGATGAGCAGATAACGGCCATATTGGAAATATAGAGCCTCCAGCTCAGGATTGAACAGCGACTCATCCACATACTCCCTCAGCACCTTGTCTGTTGGCCTCTTGTCTTGGCTGACGGCATGGTTTCCTTTGTCTTGGCTGACGGCATGGTTGCCCTTATCCTTGCCGAGAGTGAGTTTCACACGGTCGTAGAGCGACTTGTAGTCATCCATGTGCCTTTGCAGCAGTTGCTGGTAGTCGTGGCTCGTGAGCCTTGCCAACCTTGACTCTGCCATGTCTTTATACGGAAGCCCCTCCTTTACGGGGTCTTTGTCGTATCCGTTGAAGGAAGTGGCATTGGCGATGTAAAGAACCACCTGTCTTGATCCGTCGATGAGCAGACTGCCGTTTTCGGCCTTGACGTTGTGGGCATCAGCCTTCACGATGGTGCGGAAGTGTATGCCCCTGTTGTCGTCGTAGGCGAACTTCTCCTTTGCGTCGTAGTATGATGGCAGTGAGCCATATCCTGCATATCCGTCGTTGACTATGCGGCAGCCGTCGGATGTGATGGCGTTCCTCAGCTGGCATGAGAGCGATATGCGTGCGTGTATGCCCTTGGGATTGTCGGTAGTGATGCGCACCACCATGCCCGAGTCGGGATTAGTGGCAAAATACTCCGTCGAGTACTGATATTGTCCTCTATGGTAGACCGTGTGGGCAGTGGCTTCGCCAATGTCGAGCCATCGGCGGTAGTTGCTCACATCACCTTCCTTGTCGAGGTATTCTATCTGTATCTGGCCGAGCGGTTGGTAGTTTTGGGAGAAGTGTCCCTGCACATCTCTCTGCAGACGGTCAGCCTCCTTGTAGTCGCCACGGCGAAGAGCCTCTCTGATGGCAGGTATGCTCTTGTGGGCATCGGGAGAGTACACTTTCATGTTGCAGGGTTCGCCCGTCCATAGTGTTATGTCGTTGATAGATATGCGGTCAGTGTCTGTGCCGCTATAGACGATGCCTCCCATCGTTCCGTTGCCTATGACGAGCGCCTCTTCGAAATAGTCGGCAGGGCGGTCATAGTGCAGGGTCTGAGCTGTTGCGATTGTCCAGGGGAGCAGGGCTGTTAGAAAGTTTATCAGCAAGTGCTTCATACCGTTAGTGTTTCTTG
>JAEDNQ010000091.1 GCA_016302435.1 Bacteroidaceae bacterium | reverse complement strand
GTGCCCACACCCTTCAATGGCGCTCACGCTCTTCAATGGCTCCCACGCTCTACATTAGCGCCCAACCCCTTCATTAATACTCACCCATCTCATTAACACCCCCACACCTCATGAAGATAGGCAAGATAATAAAAACAACGCTCATCACGATACTGGCAACCTCCATGGCTGCCTACATCGTCTATGCCGTATTCTTTCTCTCCATGCCCGATGAGAACGAGAAATGCCGGACTGTGGAGCTCATCGTCAATCAGGAGACACAGTCAGTGTTCATCGATGAGAAAGACGTGGAGACCATGCTCAAGGATGCTAATCTATATCCCAAAGGCATGCTCATGAAGGATGTTGATACGGAAAGGATAGAAACCACCATAAAGAAGAACGAGTTCATCCTTTCGGCCGAGTGCTACAAGGCAACAGAGGGCGTGGTGTGCATAAGTGTCACTCAGCGCACCCCCATACTTTACGTGCTGCCCGATGGCAGAGAGGGATTCTTCCTCGACACCAAGGGAATAGCCATACCCAACTCTCGCGGCTACATGTCCGACTTTGTCGTTGTCTCAGGCGACGTGGACGAGACCTTCGCCAGCAAAAACCTCGTGGACATTGGCATGTTCCTCCGCACAGATGCCTTCTGGAGCAAACAGATAGAGCAGATATACCTCACACGCAATGACGAAGGCGAAAGAGTAGTGGAGATAGTGCCCAGAGTGGGCGACCAAATAGTATATCTCGGCACACTCGACAACTTCCAGAAGAAGCTCCGCAACCTGCGCATCTTCTACGACAAAGCCATGGGCACTGTCGGGTGGAACAAATATAAGAGGATAAACCTCGAATATGACAACCAGATTATCTGCACAAAGAGAAACAAATCGAAAAAATAGATAGAACACATGTAAATAATACATACAGATATGGCTACTTCTGACAAAGACTTTATTGTTGCAATCGAACTTGCCTCGTCAAAGATAACAGGCGTGGCAGGTAAAAAGAAAGACGGCACGATGCAGGTTCTCGCTTACGCTGAAGAGGACACAGCGGGCTGCATCAAACGCGGCGTCGTATATAATATCGAAAAGACCTACCAGAGTCTTTCCAACATCATCACCAAACTCGAAAAAGAGCTCAACACAAAGATACAGCGCGCATACGTGGGCTTGGGCGGACAATCCATGAGGTCATACAAGTGTGTCATCAAGCGCAATCTGCTTACACAGAGCTACATTAGCAATGACCTCATCGACGCTATACGCTCCGAGAGCTACGACATACCATTCTCCGACTGCGAAGTGCTCGACAACTATCCGCAGGAGTTTGTCGTTGACTCCAATAGCGTAGCTGAGCCTGTAGGAGTCATGGGCACAAACGTAGAGGGAGAGTTCCTCAACATCATAGCCAAGAACAAGCTCAGAGCCAATGTGAGCACAGTCTTTGCCAATGCAGGCATAGATGTTGTCGAAGAGCTCATCTCGCCCCTCCACCTCGCCAACAACGTGTTGACCGATGCGGAGAAACGCTCAGGATGCGCCCTTGTCGACCTTGGAGCAGACACGACAACTCTCGTGGTCTTCAAAAACAACATTGTGCGCTACCTCGTCACCATACCTCTCGGCTCAAACAACATCAACAAAGACCTCGCCACACTCCCCGTTGACGAGGCAGAGACAGAAGACATCAAGATAAAGTATGGCGACGCATGCCAAGATGCCGAATCGGCGGACGAGAGCCAGGAGCAGCACTACACCACTACCGACGGTCGTCAGATAGAGGTGGCTCAGATCAAGAATGTCATCGAAGCGCGCATGGGCGAAATCATAGCCAATGTGAGCAATCAGATAGTCAACTCCGACTATAGCGGCAAACTCCTCGCCGGCCTTGTCATCACAGGAGGCGGCAGCAACATGAAGAATATTGTCAAGGCATTCATCAAGAGCACAAAGGTGGACAAAGTCCGCTTAGCCACAAAGGTCAACCAGATGGTGACCACGTCTGCACAGGCATCAGCCCTCAAGCTCGACCGCCCAGAGACAACATCCATCCTCTCCCTCCTCCTCTCTGGCACACTCCCCTGCGGAGGCGCCTCATTCGAAAACACACAAGGCTACGTTGACCAGCAGGCCAAGGATGAGGAAAGACGCCGCAAGCAAGAAGAAGCAGAAGCCGAGGCACAGGATGCCATCGCCTTCGACAAAATCAAGGGCGACATTCGTGAGGCATACGAAAAGGTTCAGATACAGATGAAGGAACTGAAGAACTACGGCAAGGACAAAGCCGTCAGACAGAGGGCTCAGCAACTCTCGCTCACCATTCTCGACGATGCTATAGGTGAGAAATACGAGAAGGCCGTCGCCGCTCTCAAGGACAAGGAAAAGTTCAGACAGAGTCTCACAGAAGGAGCCGAACTGGCCGAACTCCTCAAGAAAGCCGTAGACGAGCTCATCCAGCAGGTCAACAAGGCCAACAGCGACAACAGCCTCTTCGGGCGTATGCGCATCTTCCTCAATGACCTCGTCAACGAAGACAGTTCAGACAACAAAAAGAAATAGAATTTCTCTGATTCCCTTTGCGCTTGACACTTCAATCGCAAAGGCCAGAAGACAAGACGGAAAATAGAAACACTCCTATAATAAAGAACGACATTATGGTTGAAAACGATGATATTGGTGTTTTTGCCTTTGAAGCTGACACCCCAAGCATAATAAAAGTAATCGGCGTAGGTGGCGGCGGCAGCAACGCTGTCAATCACATGTACAACGAAGGCATACACGATGTGACCTTCGTCGTGTGCAACACCGACAACAAGGCTCTTCACGATTCTCCCGTGCCAGCCAAGATACAGCTCGGCAAGGAAGGCCTCGGAGCAGGCAACCGCCCAGAGCGTGCGCGCAAGGCCACAGAAGAGTCTATAGAACAGATCAAGGACATGCTTTCCGACGGCACCAAGATGGCATTCATCACAGCCGGCATGGGAGGCGGCACAGGCACTGGAGCTGCTCCGCTCATAGCCAAGACAGCCAAGGATATGGGCATCCTGACCGTAGGCATAGTGACCATCCCGTTCCGATGGGAAGGCAACAAGAAGATAGACCAGGCTCTTGACGGTGTGGAGGAGATGAGCAAGAATGTCGACGCTCTCCTCGTCATCAACAATGAGCGCCTTCGCGAGATCTATCAAGACTTCACCGTCATCAAAGCCTTTGCCAAGGCCGACGACACACTCTGCAATGCAGCCCGCTCAATAGCCGAAATCATCACCATGCACGGCATCATCAACCTCGACTTCAACGATGTCAGCACCGTCCTCAAAGACGGAGGTGTCGCCATCATGAGCACAGGCTATGGCTCGGGCGAAGGACGTGTCACCAAGGGTATCAATGATGCCCTCAACTCTCCTCTCCTCAACAACAACGACATCTACCGCGCCAACAAGATACTCATCCGCATCTCCGTGCCCGATGAGACAGGCGAAGGCAACAGCGCCCTCATGATGGACGAGATGAACGAGGTGCATGAGTTCATGGCAAAAATTAAGCGCGACGACGTGGAGACAAAGTGGGGTCTTTCTATCGACCCTGCACTCACTGACCAGGTGAAGATAACTATCCTCGCCACAGGATTCGGTGTGGAAGACATCGACTCCGAAGAGCTCGGCACTCGTCTCGGAGCGCGAGACAAAGAACAGCAGCAGCTTGAAGTCGCACGAGCAGAGGCAGAGGCAGAGAAGGCTCACCGTCGTGAGACAATATATGGTCCTGACAAGAATCACAGCACCATCCGCAAGCCCCTCTACAGCTATATCTTCAAGGAAGAAGACATGGACAATGAGGATGTCATCAGTATGGTAGAGACATCTCCCACTTACAAGAGGTCGAAAGAGACGCTCCGCCAGCTCACAGACATCGGCTCTAACAGAACAAATACAGGGGTGGAGCCAGGCACCACCATTGTGTTTAGCTGATGACTCTGGCTGAAGGCAAGGTAAATAAGCAGCGGCAAGCTTCCAATCGGAAGCTTGCCGCTGCTGTTTTTGTGGGTGCTATGGGGAAATGGTCGGAATGCCCGGGAAGACCCGATATGGCTGGAAAAACCAGAATGCCCGGAAAGACCCGGAATGCATGGAAAATCCGGAAACTCCTGCCCACGCTCAATAGCCGCTATGCGTCTATATTAGCGTAGGTTGCGTTTCTCTCAATAAACTCTCGGCGTGGGCCAACATCTTCGCCCATGAGCAGAGAGAAGGTGTAGTCGGCCTCTGCCGCATCGTTGATGGTCACCTGCTTGAGCAGACGTGTGGCAGGGTTCATTGTAGTCTCCCAGAGCTGCTCGGGGTTCATCTCGCCGAGACCTTTGTATCGCTGCACCTTTATCTTGTCCTCCTGTCCGTCGCCGTACGTGTCGATGAATCGCTGGAGGGCTTCCTCGTCGTAGCAGTATTCGCTTATCTTGCCCTTTGTACACTTATAGAGTGGGGGAGTGGCTATGTAGAGTCTGCCGTCGCGAATGAGCTGGGGCAGATAGCGGAAGAAGAGTGTCATGAGCAGTGTGTCGATGTGAGAACCATCGACATCGGCATCGGTCATGATGATGGTCTTGTAGTATCTGAGCTTGTCGTAGCTGGCTTCCTTCTGGTCTTCGGGGTTGAGTCCGAACTTCACTCCTAAAGCCTGGAAGATGTTGTTCACCTCCTCGTGCTCAAATGCCTGGTGCCACTTGACTCTCTCCACGTTGAATATCTTACCGCGGATAGGCAGAATGGCCTGGAAGTGGCGGTCGCGACCTTGCTTGGCCGAACCACCTGCCGAGTCTCCCTCGACGATGAACATCTCGCAGTTGGCAGCGTCCTTGTCAGAACAGTCGGCAAGCTTTCCTGGTAGTCCTCCGCCAGTCATGGGGTTCTTGCGCTGCACCTTCTCGCGAGCAGCCCTTGCTGCCACACGCGCCTCGGCAGCCAACACCACCTTGTCGATGATCATCTTAGCCTCCTTTGGGTGCTCTTCGAGATAGTTGGTGAGAGCCTCGCCCACAGCTTGCTGCACAGCACCAGCCACTTCGCTGTTGCCAAGCTTCGTCTTTGTCTGACCCTCAAACTGCGGTTCTGCCACTTTGACACTGATGACGGCTGTGAGACCTTCGCGGAAGTCTTCGCCGCTTATCTCTATCTTCTGCTTCTCCAGTTTCTCTGTCACCTTGATGTCGTCCGCATACTTCTTCAGCGAGCGCGTCAGAGCAGTGCGGAAGCCCTGAAGGTGAGTGCCGCCCTCTATGGTGTTGATGTTGTTGACGTAAGAGTGGATATTCTCGCTGTACGAGGTGTTGTACATGATAGCCACCTCGATGGGTGTCTCCTGCTTCTCTGTGTTGAGGTAGATGACATCGTCAAAGAGGCATGTGCGTGTAGAGTCGATATAGCGCACGAAGTCCTTCAATCCTCCCTGGCTGTGGAACACCTCTTCTCTCACGCCTTCAATTCCCACTTCAGCGTTCTTGTCTAATCGCATGTCGCGGAGAGTTATCTTGATGCCCGCGTTCAGATATGCCAGCTCGCGCATGCGGTTGGCGAGGATGTCATACTTGTATGTAGTGGTGATGAATATCGTCTTGTCTGGCCAGAACTGCTGTCTTGTGCCTCGGAGCTCTGTCTCGCCCACTACCTTGACATCGTAGAGAGGCTTACCTATCTCATACTCCTGCTGGTATATCTTGCCGTCGCGGAAGACCTGAGACTTCATGTGTGTGGAGAGAGCGTTGACACAGCTCACACCCACTCCGTGTAGACCTCCCGATACCTTATATGAGCCCTTGTCAAACTTACCTCCGGCGTGAAGCACTGTCATGACGACTTCCAGAGCGCTTCTGTGCTCCTTCTCGTGCATGTCTACAGGAATGCCTCGTCCGTCGTCCTGCACGGTGATGGAGTTGTCCTCATTGATGGTGACCTCTATATGTGTGCAATAGCCTGCAAGAGCCTCGTCGATAGAGTTGTCCACGGTCTCGTAAACGAGATGGTGGAGACCCTTCTCGCTTATGTCTCCGATATACATTGCAGGGCGTTTTCTTACAGCCTCCAGACCCTCCAGAACCTGGATGTTGCTGGCTGAATAGTTTTCTGATTTGTCTATGATTTCGTCCATGATGAATATTAGTATTTACGGTACAAAGTTACGCATTTTTTTTGACATGAGAAAAGAATTTGGAGAGAAAGATTGATAGATGCTTAAAACTTCATGAAACAGGACTGTTTGATTACCTTTTGACACTGTTTTGCAAAGCAAACAGGGGACGTATGTGTTTTTTCTGATAAAATATTTTTTCATCTGAGAAAAAATTGCTTACTTTGTCGCGAATTTGAGAATATTAACAAATAAAACAATCGTGAACATGAAAAAGAATCTAATCACACTTGCTGTCGTAGTGGCAGCATTCGTAGCAGCTCTTCCTGCGCAGGCGCAGGTTAAGTTTGGTGTTAAGGCAGGTCTCAATGTCAACTCTGTAAGCCTCAAAGGAAACTTAGCCGACAATC
Source organism: Bacteroidaceae bacterium (assembly GCA_016302435.1). Classification (GTDB taxonomy): domain Bacteria; phylum Bacteroidota; class Bacteroidia; order Bacteroidales; family Bacteroidaceae; genus Minthosoma. The sequence continues at coordinate 2,741 of JAEDNQ010000091.1, read as the reverse complement.
TCGACTCCAAAAACCGCACAGGTTTCTTCGCCGGTCTTACAGCCGACGTGACAATACCTCTTGCGGGTCTCGGTGCCGACATCTCCCTGCTCTATGACAACAAGGTGGTGGGTGCATCTTCTGAAGATGCTGCCACAGGCGACATCTATGAGAGCAACAAGACTTTGCATTACATCACACTCCCTATAAACGCAAAGTACACCATCGGTCTCAGCAGCATAGCAAGCGTGTACCTTGCCACAGGTCCTCAGTTCTCATGGAATGTGGGTGACAGAAAATGGAAGTCACAAGATATAACTGAAGGATGGGAACTCAACAAGTCTGAGTTCAGCTGGAACGTAGGAGCAGGAGCCACAGTCTTCAGCCATGTCAGAGTAGGCTACAACTACAACATAGGCATAGGAAACACAGCCGAGGCGTCAATCCTTAACACGGCAGGCCAAGCTGTCAAAGGCAAGCTCAAGAACAATACCCATCAGATTTCGCTCACATATTTCTTCTAAAACGAGTCTCCCCTTTACGGAGGAGTGATGCTTGTTGTTAGAAAAGCCCCCACAGGACATCTTTTATTTGAAATACGCAGATATCATACTCCCTATAGCATTCGACGGCTTCACATACCTCGTTCCGCCAAACATGGAGGGACGAGTTGTGAGAGGCTGTCGTGTTGTTGTGCCTTTAGGCAAAAACAAGATATACACAGGTGTGGTCCTCAGAGTACACGACCAGCAGCCACAGGGAGTAGAGATGAAGTCCATCATCGAACTCCTCGACGAGACACCCGTCATCAATGAGCAGCAGTTCGCCCTCTGGCTGTGGATAGCCCATTACTACATCTGTCCCCTTGGCGACGTTATGAAGTGCGCCCTGCCAGGAGCCATGAAGCCACAAGACGAACAGGCTCTAAAGGAGAAAGACCGCAAGAGGCGCGGGGCAGTGCCGACCGACATCGACCCATACTCGCTTCGTCCCCTCAATCCTCTCTCGCCCTACCAGCAGAAAGCCCTCGACGAGATAGATGCCGGCTTCAGCCAGAAGGAGACAGTGCTCCTCCACGGTGTAACCTCCTCGGGTAAGACAGAGATATACATACACCTGATAGATAGGTATATGCGCCAGGGAAAGCAGATACTCTACCTCCTCCCCGAGATAGCCCTCACCACCCAAATGACAGAACGACTGCGCGCCTTCTTTGGCGACAAGATGGCAGTCTACCACTCCAAGTTCACCGATGTCCAGCGTCTCGACATTTACAAGCGCCAACTGTCCTCCTCGCCCTATCAGCTTATCCTCGGAGCTCGCTCAGCCATCTTCCTCCCCTTCACCGACCTCGCCCTCGTCATCGTCGACGAGGAACACGAGCAGAGCTACAAGCAGCAAGAACCCGCCCCCCGCTACCATGCGCGCAATACAGCCCTCATGCTCGCCCACCTCTTCCGAGCCAAGACGCTCCTCGGCACAGCTACCCCCAGCTTCGAAGTCTACCACCTCGCCCACAAAGGCCCCTATGCCTATGTCCAGCTCTCCCATCGCCACCGCGACATGCAGCTGCCCACAATAGAAGTGGTAGACATCAAGGAGTCCAAGCGCAAGCGGCAGATGAAAGGCCCTTTCTCGCCGCGCCTCATAGAGGTCATGCGCCAAGCCCTCCAGCGAGGCGAACAGATCATCCTCTTCCAGAACAGGAGAGGCTTCGCCAACTTCATAGAGTGCAAGCAGTGCGGATGGGTGCCACGCTGCCCCCACTGCGACGTCACCCTCACCCACCACAAGCGTCAGGAGACCCTCGTGTGCCACTATTGCGGCCACACCGTCCGCCTGCCCGAAAGCTGCCCGGCGTGCGGTGAGACAGCCTTCGTCAGCAGAGGCACAGGCACAGAGAAAGTGGAGGAGAACATAAGCACCCTCTTCCCCGAAGCCGTCACGCTGCGCATGGATCTCGACACAGCCAACTCCCGCCAGCAGTATGAGAGCATCATCACACAGTTTGCCCGCCACGAGGCCGACATCCTCATTGGCACACAGATGGTGACCAAGGGACTCGACTTCGACAATGTCTCCGTAGTGGGCATACTCGATGCCGACACCCTGCTCAATGTGCCCGACTTCCGCAGCTATGAGTATGCTTTTCAGACACTCAGCCAAGTGGCAGGACGAGCTGGGCGCGACAAGTCTCCAGGGCTGGTCATCCTTCAGACACGTTCAGCCGAGAGCGACATCATCAAGCAGATAACGCAGGCCAACTACTGGGAGATGTTCTGCCAGCAGATGACCGAACGCAAGCTCTTCCATTATCCGCCCTTCTACCGCCTCATATATGTCTACCTCAAACATCGCGACGACCGCCTACTCGACCACCTTGCTGACGATGCGGCTCGCCGCCTGCGTGCTGTCTTTGGCGAACGCATTCTGGGTCCCGACCGCCCCCCCGTGTCTCGCATCCAGTCGCTCTACATACGCAAGATAATGATAAAAGTGGAGCACGCTGCTTCCCCCGCCAAAGTGAGGGAATCGCTCCTTGCCATACAGCGAGACATCATGTCTACACCAGCAGCCAAAGCGCTATATATATATTATGATGTGGACCCCCTTTGAAGCACCTTTGCAGCCCCTTTAGAACATTCAACTACCGCCATAGCCGACGCATAGACCTATCCTTCCTATGTCCCCATCAGCACGCCGGGCGGACTGTGTTGTGGTCAGGAATGGTCGGGAATGGACCAGGAATGGTCAGGAAAATT
>JAEDNQ010000090.1 GCA_016302435.1 Bacteroidaceae bacterium | reverse complement strand
AACCTTCTGCCCCACACGAGCAGGAGGGCGAAGGACATGCGTGTGAGGAGTATGAGCGGAGCAGAGATGCCTGTGGCGGCAAAGACAATGGTGTCCTCAAGCATGGAGTGGTTCATGATGAGGTGGTAGTTGACATCGTTGGCCTCGCGGCGAGTGATGAGTCCCTGCTCTTCCAGTTCAAGCATGACTGCTGAACCGTAGCTTATGCCGATGACATTGCCTACCAACCACATGTACGAGGCATGACCAGGCAAGCCGAAGAGGCGCATGAGTGGGGTGAGACGCAACGAGAGCTTATGAAGCATGTTGTATGCTTCGAGCAACCGCTGGATGACCATTAGGACAAAGATGATGAGGACAACCATCAAGGACATCTTCAACTGGGAGACCAGCCAAGTCAACATGGCCTCAGAAAGGGTGCTGTCGGATGGAGCACCGAGATATAGGTAGGGGGATGGCATGTCGGGCAATAGCGCATGGAGCGACATGGCACACAAGAATGCCATGACGATGCGGATGATGCACATCTTCCAAAAAGAAGAGCCTGTCTTCTTGTTGACAGCACACTCCATGGGCAAGGCATGGCACAGGGCTATCATCAGAGCAAGGATAGTTGCCTGCTTCATGGTCAAGGGAATGGACATCATGACAGCCAGTCCGGCGTATGTGCCTGCTGCAGCACCAGAGATGAAGGCGACAGCCGACTCGCCAGGGAGACCAAGGTAGACGAACACGGGGTTGATCCATTCGGCTATACATGATAGAATGCCGTAATGCTGCATGAGGGTCACGGCAAGAGATATGGGTATCATCAGTTTCAGCAGCCAGGACGAACTCTTCCATGTGGCAGGGATGGCTCTGACGATGCTATGTTTTATCTTATTCATCTGCATGAGTGATGGGGCTTAATATATGTGGTGAGCTGTTGCGTAGGTATGCTAAGTGTCAGCACGATGGAGCGACGGGATGTCGGCAGGTCACGGCACATGTGCACTTATTTAGGGCAAAGTTACGACAAATTTGCGACATAAGCATGTAAGAGGAAGGACAAGATGGTGTACAGGCATTCAAAAAGGAGATAATTCAACATTTTACTCTTCTTTAACTAAAAATGTTTTGCCATTATGAGATAAAGGCATACCTTTGCCAGCGTTCCACCTTGCAGTGTGGTCGATGCGTGCAGCCTCTGCAGGTTTGTGCGTACAGTCACACTGAGATGGGCACACAGGACATGTCTATCAATAATCAACCCCATTATATGGCGGGATGGTTTATCTCCCGCCTTCAATCCTTTTAAACGTATAAGTTATGAAGAATGTACAGTCATTAGTGCCTTCCGCTCTCATTGCAGCGGCATTGGTAACATTAGGATTCTCGCTCCGCAGCGGCATCGTAGCATTCAAGGACATGGACCGCACAGTCGTGGTCAAGGGACTCGCTGAGAGAGAAGTCAAGGCAGACAAGGTAACGTGGTCGCTGAAATACAAGGAGGTAGGCAATGACCCTGCCGCCATGTATGACTTGCTTGCCACCAAGAACAAGACAGTCATGACATTTCTGACCAATGGCGGCATCAAGCCAGAGGACATCAGCATCAATCCGCCTGTCATCGTAGACCGTCAGGCTGACAACTACGGCAACGACATAATGAACTACCGCTACAAGGCCATAAGCATAATAACCGTCACATCAAAAGACGTGGACAAGGTTAGGGCACTTATGAGCAAGCAGTCGGAGCTGATGAAGCAGGGCGTGGCGATAGTGGGTGACGAATATGGCAATGACGCTGGTCCCGTGTATGAATACACTGGGCTGATGGACATCAAGCCTGAGATGGTGGAGGAAGCCACGAAGAATGCGAGGGTGACAGCTCAGAAGTTTGCCGATGACTCAGGCAGCAAGATTGGCAAGATACGCAGTGCCCAGCAGGGACAGTTTTCTATAGAGAACAGGGATCTGAACACTCCATACATCAAGCACGTGAGAGTGGTGAGCACTATAGAGTACAGCCTTGAGTGAAAATGCTGTGTGCGTCATCCAGAAGAGCGGTGGTGACATCACTTCCTACATCCTCGGAGTATACCGAAAAACTAAATGCAGATACCTTCATGGGACACATGGAGGTATCTGCAATTTTTATACGTAGGTGTGCAGAGCTTCACTTCTCTGCAGCGGGTCTATATCTTCTCGATGAGCTCCATGCCACGTCGGATGGCTGCCTCATTCATCGGAATGAGCTTATGGTGGCGCTCAGGCAGAGCCTTGTGGAGACCCTTGACCACGTCATCTACCGTAGCTATAGGACGCACCTTCAGCAGGCCGCCGAGGACGAGCATGTTGAACACCTTCGAGTTGCCTGAGCGTGCAGCCTCCTCCATAGCGTTGATGCGGTAGACGCTGATGTCATCACGCTTTGGTGGCTGGATGATGGAGTGACCATCATAGATGATGGTGCCGCCTGGCTTGACCTGCCACTCGAACTTCTCAAGCGAGGGCTGGTTGAGCAAGATGGCAGTATCATAGTTGCTGACAATAGGCGAACTGACTGGTTCATCACTGACGATGACAGTCACATTGGCTGTGCCGCCACGCTGCTCTGGGCCATAGGCTGGCATCCAGCTCACCTGCTTGTCCTCCATGATACCTGCATAGGCAAGAATCTTGCCCATGGAGAGGACACCTTGTCCTCCAAATCCTGATATGATAATTTCTTCTGTCATGATTGGCTCTATTAATCTGTTACAGTATTCTTCAAGTCTCCCAGAGGATAGTATGGGAACATGTTGTCGACCATCCACTGGTTGGCTTCTTCTGGGGTCTTCTTCCATCCCGACGCGCATGTTGACACGACCTCCACAATGGAGCATCCCTTGCCCTTCATAGAGTTTTCGAATGCTTGTCTGATGGCCTTCTTTGTCTTGCGGATATTTGCCACTGTGTTGACGGCCTGGCGTGTGACGTAGCATGTGCCTTCGAGATTGACGGCGAGGTCGGTGATGTGGAGAGGGTATCCGTGCAGGTCAGCCTGACGGCCGTAGGGACATGTAGAAGTCTTCATGCCCATGAGGGTGGTTGGTGCCATCTGTCCGCCTGTCATGCCGTAGATGGCATTGTTGATGAAGATGATGGCTATGTTCTCTCCGCGGTTCATGGCATGTATGCTCTCAGCCGTTCCGATGCAGGCGAGGTCGCCGTCGCCCTGATAGGTGAATACGAGCTTCTTGGGCCAGAGGCGCTTGACAGCCGAGGCACAGGCTGGAGCACGTCCGTGGCTGGCTTCTATCCAGTCGATGTCGATATAACGGTAAGCGAAGACGGCGCATCCGACAGGACATATAGCTATGGTGTCCTCTTCCATGCCCATCTCTTCTATGATCTCTGCTACGAGCTTGTGCACGACGCTGTGGCTGCATCCCGGGCAGTAGTGCATGGGAGTGTCGTTCATCAGCGTGGGTCTGCCGTAGACTTTATTCTCGGGTATTATGAGTTCTTCCTTTGTCATGATTGTGTTGCTTTTGAAGTTGAGGTGGGGATATATAATGAACCCACCCTTGTGTGTGATTACTTCATCCAATATCCCTTAGGCCAGTTCTTGCTGAGACATTCGCGCGCCATCTTCTGGAAGTCTTCGAAGACATCCTTGGGTGAAGATATCATGCCGCCAGAACGTCCTGAGTGGTAGACGGGCACTTGACCTTCTGTGGCGAGGCGCACGTCCTTGACCATCTGTCCCTCGCTCTGCTCGACACAGAGGATGGCCTTGACCTGTTCGGAGAGCTTGCTGATGATCTTGTTGGGGAATGGCCAAAGAGTCTTGGGACGGAGCATGCCGACTTTGACTCCACCCTCGCGGAGGAGATTGATGGTCTTCATGCTTACGCGTGAAGAGATGCCGTATGCCACTATGAGGTATTCAGTAGTGTCATCTACGTTGTAGAGTTCATAGTCCACCTCTTCAGCTTCTATCTTGCGATATTTCTCTGACATGGCTCTGTTGCGCTCCTCCATGACGATAGGGTCAAACTCGAGGGTAGACATGATGTTGTACTTGCGCTTCTTCAGGCCAATGCCATTGGTAGCCCATGGACACTGAGCTGCTATCTCCTCGTCTGTGCGGCGGGGTGTGAAAGGAGGCAGCTCTACCTTCTCCATCATCTGGCCAATGACACCATCAGAGAGGATGATGACAGGCGTGCGCCACTTGAAGGTCAGTTCCTTGGCCTTGCCCATGCAGTCGCACATCTCCTGCACACTGTTTGGGGCGAGGACGATGAGGTTGTAGTCACCATTGCCACCGCCATATACAGCCTGATTGTAGTCGGCCTGTCCTGGCTGGATGGTGCCGAGTCCCGGACCTCCACGTCCCACACTCACGATGACACCAGGCAGTTCGTTGCCTGCCATGTAGCTCAGACCCTCCTGCATCAGGGCGATGCCTGGAGAGGAGCTGGAGGTGAAGGCGAGTTTGCCTGTGCAGCCAGCTCCGTAGAGCATGTTGATAGATGCCAATTCGCTCTCAGCCTGGAGCACCACCATGCCAGTAGTCTCCCAAGGCTTGTCTACGGCGAGAGTCTCGAGTACCTCGCTCTGGGGTGTGATGGGGTAGCCGAAGAAACCGTCATACCCGTATCGCACTGCAGCTTTTGCTATAGCTTCATTGCCTTTCAGCAATACAATATTCTTGTTGTCCATGCTATTCTTCCGATTTTTTTCTGTAAACTGTTATACAACCGTCTGGGCATACGATGGCGCACGTAGCGCAACCGATGCATTTCTCCCACTCTTTCTGCTCAGCGTAGTTGTAACCCTTGTGGTTGACCGTATCGCTCAGCGAGACAAGGTGGAGCGGACATGCTACGGCGCAGAGGTTGCAACCTTTGCAACGCTCGATGTCTACGACGATAGCTCCTCTCATTTTTGCCATGTTATTTCCTTTCTAATTATATATATGTGTATTTATTATGTCTGTTGCTTCGAATGTACTTTAGAAGAAGAGCTCATCGCAGCAAGTTAAGCCGACTCACAGTTTAGCCTCCCTTCTATCTGTCGCAAACTCACGGATTGAACCTGTCCTTGCTGTAGAACTCTATTACGCTCATCGCCATCCGTCGCAGCTCAACGGCCTCAGAGGCTGGGTTGAGCTTGATTGCCTCAGTGTATGAGTCGAGACAGTCTTTCCAGTCCATTCGCGCATAGGCTTCTTTGCCTCGGGCTATCCATTCCTGTTCAGTCATACGTCTGTTATTGTTTCTTTGCATCGTTCTCCCTTATCTCCACACGGCGTATCTTGCCAGAATGAGTCTTGGGCAGTTCATCGACGAACTCCACGATGCGGGGGTACTTATATGGTGCTGTAGTCTTCTTGACATGGTCTTGAAGTTCTTTGGCCAGTTCGTCGCCAGCCTTGTCCTTCCATTCCTTGCCAAGAACGATAGTGGCCTTGACAATCATGCCGCGTATGTCGTCGGGCACACCAGTGATGGCACACTCCACAACGGCGGGATGGGTCATCAGCGCACTCTCAACCTCGAAGGGACCTATCCTGTAGCCAGAAGACTTGATGACGTCGTCAGCTCGCCCTACAAACCAGAAGTAGCCATCCTCATCGCGGTAGGCAAGGTCGCCCGTGTAGTAGTAGCCGTCGTGCCATGCCTTGGCTGTAGCCTCGGGATTGAGGAAATATTCGCAGCAGAGGCCTACAGGCTTCTTCTCGTCCACCTTGAGCGCTATCTCTCCCTGCTCGCCAGTCGCGGCCTCTGTGCCGTCGGGCTTGAGCAGGTGGATGTCATACTGTGGCATTGGCAGCCCCATAGATCCTGGCTTGGTCTTCATCCAGGGGGTGGTGGCTATGAGGCAGGTTGTCTCCGTCTGTCCGAATCCTTCTTTTATCTCCAGTCCCGTCACCTCAAGAAACTTGTCGTAGACGGCTGAGTTGAGGGCTTCGCCTGCTGTCGTCACATGCTCTAACGAGCTGAGGTCGAACTTGCTCAGGTCCTCGCGTATCATGAAGCGGTAGATGGTGGGAGGGGCGCAGAAGCTGGTGATGCGATACTGCCCAATCTTTGTCAGTATATCGGCTGGAGTGAACTTCTCGTGGTCGTAGACGAAGAGGGTGGCTCCGGCTATCCACTGTCCGTACATCTTGCCCCATGTGGCCTTGGCCCATCCTGTGTCAGCCACGGTGAGGTGGAGACTGCCCATGTGTAGGTCGTGCCAGTAAGCAGCAGTGCCTATATGTCCGATGGGGTATGTGTGGTCATGCACCACCATCTTTGGCTGACCGCTCGTGCCGGAGGTGAAGTACATGAGGATATAGTCCGACGACTGCGTGCACCTGCCGCCCTTGTACTCCTCAGCCTCTGCCACTCCAGCCTTGTAGTCGTCCCATCCGTCGGGGACGATAGGACCGATGCTGATGCGGTGCTGAAGGGTTGGGCACTCGGGGTAGGCCTCATCGACGTGTGTCACCACAGGTTCGTCGCCGCAGCATACAATGGCTTTGATGCACGCACTGTTCATGCGGTAGACGATGTCCTTCTTTGTGAGGAGGAAGGAAGCGGGGATGGCTATGGCGCCTATCTTGTGAAGGGCGAGCATGGTCAACCAGAACTGATACCTCCTCTTCATGATGAGCATGACAAAGTCGCCCTTGCCTATGCCGAGAGAGAGCAGGTAACTTGCCACCTTGTTAGACTCACGCTTCACGTCAGCAAAAGTGAATCTACGCTCTATGCCCTTGTCGTTGCACCACAAGAGAGCAAGGCGGTCGGGTGTCTCCTCCGCCCATGCGTCCATGATGTCGTAGGCGAAGTTGAAGTTGTCAGGCATTACGAACTCAAAGTTCTCCTGAAAATCTTCTTGTGACGTGAAGGTAGACCTCTTGAGGTACCTGTCCATTATCTTGTTTGCCATGTTTCTTCTACTTGAAGTCAGTTGTTTCTTTGTGTTAAATTATTGCACACTCTGTCTACGATGTGTGCTTTAGAGTATATTTTACGAAGTTTGTAATGATGCACACTATAAGATGCGCTTACCGAAATCGATTTCAAAATTACCCACAATTCACGACACTGACAAATAAAAATCCCATAATTATGAGCATTTTACACATACTTATACTCAGTGTGTAATAATATGCCATATCTTATGCACACACAAAAAACACTTGTGCAAAAGATGTATTTAATTCGTGATGCACACTAATAAATTGCCTGTGCTGTTTTCATGTATGAGATAAAATTCGTACCTTTGCACACGAATACGACCCATACGGACATTATTAGCCACAACAATGGCTTGAATCCGCTCCTACGCACACATATTTATATATATAATCAGCGTACATCATTAACGCAAACCACATACATGCCAACATGAAAACAATACTGAATCTTCTCAAAGACAAACCACGGCTATACCGAATCGTAGCAGAGTCCGACACCCCAGCAGGAAAGACCTTCGACATAACGGTGATGGTGGCCATAGCGTTGAGCCTCATAGCAGCCTTCATAGAGACACGCCCCACTACTAACGAGCTGCTCAAGGACATCCTGACCGTGATGGAATATGTCCTCACGGTCTTCTTCACCATCGAATACATCCTGCGCATCTATTGCTACCCTCGTCCCAAAGAGTATGCGCTCAGCTTCTTCGGCATAGTTGACCTCCTTGCCACCCTCCCCCTCTACCTCTCGCTCATTCCCATGCTCAGCAGCGTGCGCTACCTCTATATCATACGCGCCTTCCGTCTGCTACGCATCTTCCGAGTTCTGAAACTCTTCAACTACATCAACGAGGGGTACTTGCTCATGGAGAGCATACGTCTGAGCCTGCGCAAGATCCTCGTGTACTTCCTCTTCGTGGTCATACTCGTCGTCATCATTGGCACACTGATGTTCATCATCGAAGGCAACCAACCTGGGTCGGACTTCACCGACATCGGCACAAGCATATACTGGGCCATAGTGACGCTGACCACTGTAGGATATGGCGACATAACGCCCGTGACAGCCATAGGTCGTTTCTTCTCAGGAGTGGTCATGGTGCTCGGCTACACCATCATAGCCGTGCCTACAGGCATTGTGTCGGCAACGATGATAGACGAGACGAACCGAAAGGTCAAGGGCGACAACTGCCCCAGATGCGGCAAGAAGGTGGATAAAAAGGACAGATACTGCAGAAACTGTGGAGAGAAACTATAGCCACAAACATCAATGGGTTGGTACAAATATCTGAGCTTAACTATAGGTGGGTTCAATAGAGTATACAACCAGTACAACGCAATAAATCATGAGACTATTCATTGACGAAAGCATAACATCCATAAGCGGAGAGGCTCTCTCAGCTGCCATAAACCGTCTGCCTCCGTGGAGACGAGAGCAAGCCCTGCGTTTCAAGCATGAGCAGGGGCGCAAAGAGTGTACCCTATCCTATCTGCTGCTATGCCGCGCCCTACATGAAGTATATGGCATAGAGGAGCAACCGATGTTTAAGATTGGTGAACATGGCAAACCTTCCCTCTTGTTCGATTCACCCCACCCAGCAGACATACATTTCAACATAAGCCATTGCAAGACAGCAATAGCATGCGCCATATCAGACTCACCGGTAGGCGTGGACATAGAGCGAACAGGACGATTCAAGGAGAGCCTTGCCCGTCACGTCCTCAACGAAGCGGAATACAACGATGTCGTCACCTCTGCCGACCCAGACCTACGCTTTACAGAATATTGGACCATGAAGGAAGCACTGGTCAAATTGACAGGTCAGGGCCTGCAAAGCGATGTGCGCAATATATTAGATGATACAAACGACTTCATTTTCGAAACCCACTCCGACAAAAAGAAAGGGTTTGCCGTGACTGTGGCATACACAAACTAACTCACCAAACCATCAAAGAGTGATTTGGCTGTGATGTCTTTGCCAAACCGCTCTTTGATATTTCTCATCCATGGAGTGAGAGAGGCACATGAAACCTCATTCTCCCATAGAATCGTAAATCTTAATAAGGTCATCCTTAGTAAGATTGTACTTTTTGATGAAATAGGTAATGACACTTTGAGCATCATTGCCGAATACACTGTCAAAACCTTCCTCTGAATACACGTTAATGTAGTCGTCACGTGAAACGAGAGGTTCATAGACATTCATTCTGCCACTACGGGAATAGGTAACAAACTCTTTCCTTGTTAGAACTTGCATAACCGTTAGCGTGGTAGTGTAAGCAGGTTTTGGTTCAGGCAGTTCGTCATGAAGCTGATGAACAGTAGCCTTCTGTAGTGTCCAGAGAATGTTCATCATTCGTAGTTCTGCCCTTGTCAGATACCTTGTCTTCTTTCTTTTTTCCATAAT
>JAEDNQ010000089.1 GCA_016302435.1 Bacteroidaceae bacterium | reverse complement strand
GTTCTGCCGCTTCTACCTCCAATCCATCTACAGGAACCATAGTCCGCGAGACCGCCCAATCCTTAGGAAATGGTCGCTCAGATCCACGTTTCAACGATCCCAACCATACCCAGTCGTTTCGTGGTCCGGCTCTTTTTTTTCATGGCTACAACGACATCATCCCTATTACCGAGGCAGAGGTACAGATAAAGAAAGACTATATTAATGCGCAAGCTGAAAAGCGACTCATAAAAGAAGCAGCCTCCGACTCCTTCAATGTCAACCGCAACCAACACTCCAAAAACTGGAACACCGACATAGCCGTCGAAGCCCTATCAAAAGACCCCTTCTTCGCCCGCACCCCCACCGCCTTAGAGGAAGCCAAGATGAAAGTCAAGGACAACCTCAATGACGGACTCGACTATGTGGGCGACAAGCATGTTATGGCTGCAGAAAAGAAACTGCCACTTGTCTGCCACAGAGCCGATGCCCCATTCTTTGCCAATCAGAAGGAAGCTGTGCTGAGCGCAGCACGCAGCGGATATGTTATTGTCTCAGCCTTCATCAGTCCCCAAGAGCGGGAGATAAGAGATGCACTCTTGGAAGCCAAACTTCCAGTTATCGAAATCAAGGACAATGGCTTCTCACAGCGATACAAGCCAAGTGGCAAAGCTTTCTATGCCTGTGCAGAGTCCTATCTGGTGCAGATCACGTGTTGGAAGTACGCTTACACACGCGAGTCAAAGATAAGCAGAGAAAGATGCCTTGTGATGAATGAACTGGCCCGAATCATCTGCAAACAGCCCGATGGGTGGTGGAAGACTTGGAAGATATAGGCTTCCATACCACAAGGTACGGTTGGAATACATGGAAGATTTGGGCATTCATACCACGTAGTACGGGTGGAAGACATGGGCAGGAATATTACCAAAGGACGAGTGAGAAACAATAAAAGCGCCGTTCCGCAGATGCGGATCGGCGCTTGCCGTATTATGTCGTCCCAACAAAATCTGTTGAGTCATGTGGTGTTCACAAGTACATTTGGCTAATGCCAGACTGTATACTCTGCTAAAACCTAAGCAAGAGTTCGATAACCAATCTTATGGCATATTTCGTAGCCACATGCCATTAGTTGAAGAGGTACTTGATGCCGAGCTGCAACTGCCAGCACTGGTTTTGGTTTATCCAAGGACGGAACTTTGAGTCCACGAGCTTAACCTGCTTGTCGTCAGGGTCAGTGAATGTAGACATCTGGTAGATAGGCACGTTATTAGCGTCTACGCCCACACGCTTGAGAGGAGTGACATTCTGCTGATACTTCAGCACACCCCACTTATTGTTGAGCAGGTTAGCCACATTGAAGATGTCGCAGTTAATCTGCAGGCGGTTGGTGTTCTTGCCAGCCTTTACCTTAAACTCCTGAGCTATGCGGAGGTTGAAGTGGTTACCCCACTGGCTGTGACCGCCAAAAGCCTCTGAGTACTTACCCTTGCGAGTCTTAAGGTAGTGGTCATCATTTACATACTTCCAGAAAGCCTCTCTCTGCTCATCAGCTGAGAAGGCAATGCTACCATCCTTGTTGGTAATGTCGGCGAAGAGAAGCTCATCCTTTGTGGCAGGCACGTAGAGCAGGTCGTTGGTGAAACCATCACCATTCATGTCATTAGCATAAGTGAAGCTGTAGTAAGCATAGGTGTTAGGATTCCATGCGCGTCCCTCGTAGAAGAGAGAGAGCATAGTAGAGGCATGTCCATTGAGATACTCAAACTTATATGAAGCAGAAGCGATGATGCGGTGAGGCGCGATGAAGTAACGAGGGTTGCTGACCTCCTGATAGTTGCATCCGTTGACAGTAGGCAGAGACTTCATTGAAGCGTCCACCTGGTAGCTTACCATACTGTTGATAGACTTTGACTTAGTGAAAGTGTAAGCAGCCATGATGTCGAGGTTCTTGATAGGAGTCATGGTCAGTCGGGCCACCACATTGGCAGAATAGCCCTTATTGACATTAGTCATCACGTAAGCGAAGCCCTTGCTTGGGTCGATGCGGAAACTCTCGCCCTTGTTGCGGATATAGCAGAAACGGTCATCGTTGCCGCCGAAACGCTTAGCCTCCACGTTCTCCATGTCAATATTAGCATCGTAGGCAGTTATAGCATTATAGTCCTTAGCGTATGTACCCTCGAGAGAGAAGAGAGCGTCAAAAGGCAGAGGCAGTTTCCAATCAACGGCAAGAGTAGTCTTAAGAGTCTGAGGAGTCTTGAAGTCGCGGTCTATGCCGATGACATTGCTTGTCGCACCAGCCTGAGTGGGGAATCGCTTCTGCAAGTCTTCTGGCAGGTTAGGCACAATCTCGCTCAGCACCTGCTGAGGTGTGCGAATGCCTCCAGCCAGATATTGCAGCAGAGGATCGTCCGCTTTGTTTATCTGCACACTTGTCTGGAGCATGCCGCTGTTCTCCTGCATCTTGCTGTAGAAGATGAGAGGGAAACGACCAGTGTAGAGTCCAATGCCACCGCGCAGTCTCACGCTGCCATCCTCCACCACGTCATAGTTGAAGCCGAAGCGAGGAGAGATTAGAGGAGTTGTCTTAGGCCATTCACCCCAGTTGACATTAGTACCGTTGAACGTCACGTCCTTCATGGCCGGGTTAGCATACTTATCGTTGACATACATGTTCATGTCCACTCTCAGGCCATAGAGAAGTCGCAGGCGCTTGCTGACATCAAACTCATCCTGAGCATAGAAAGCCAGACGGTTCATGTCGATGTCAGACTTAGCAGTCTCTTCGCCTGTCAGCGACCAGCACATGGCAAATGCCGATGGAGCCTTCTTGTTGAGGAAGTCCTCGTAAGAGTTGTATCTCCAGTAGCCCCCACCAAACTTCATGAAACAGTTATACGCCTTGATAGCTTCAAACTCAGCACCAAGAGTCAGATGGTGCTGTCCGAGCGACATAGAGAAGTTGTCAACGATGTTCCACACATTCTCCTTGATGCCGTTATTCCAGGCATACTGGTCTATACCAGCGTTCATGAATGGGCGGAGCACACCGTCCTGGTCCTCCTTCATGATGTCGATAGTAGGGAACTTAGCGTCGCAGTCGCGATTGTTCGAGCTGTTCCAAGTGTAGCTGCCTCTCAGCTCGTTGTGCATAAGCGAGTTGAAATTGCTGTTGAGTTCAAAGGCGATAGAGTGGACATTGTCCACCTGAGTCCATGTAGACCCGCGGAATGTCTGTGAATACTGGCTTACAGGATGACCAAGTCCGAGAGCGCCCGCATATACATTGTTGCTCAGATTCTTGCCAGTGTAGTTATATCGCACCATGGCATGATGCTTGTCGCTGATATTCCAGTCAAGGCGACCGAGCAGACGATAATAGTTGTTCTCGCCGTCAAAGTCAGTGTATGACCCTGGATTCCATCCATACATGCTCTTCAAGTCATTGGCAAACTGAGCCATGTCGGCTGCTGTCACGCGAGAGACGCTGTGGTCTGGGTCAGCTATGCCGTCCGAGGAGAGCTTCCAGTTGTGGATAGGGTTAGGAATGTCCTCCAGTTCGCCGTTGACGAAGAAGAAGAGCTTATCCTTGATGATAGGTCCCCCCAGCGTCACTCCATAGATGTTGCGTCGGTAGCGTGGGCGGTCGCCGAGGTCTTCGCCATAAGGCTTGTTGCCGCGGAAGTTCTCGCTCTTGATATAAGTGTAGGCAGATCCTTTGAATGTGTTGCTACCGCGCTTAGTCACCGCATTGACACTGGCAGAGAGGAAGTTGCTGTTCTTCACGTCGAAGGAAGAAGTGACAATCTGCATTTCCTCGATAGCGTCGATAGAAATAGGACGGTTTTGGGCAGGCATGCGCACACGCTCAAACCCCATGTTGTTGTTGAAGTTTGAACCGTCAATGCTATAGTTGATGGTACCATTGTCGCGACCCCCAAAACCATTGCCCTGGAAATAAGGAGATAGATTTGTCAGGTCATCCATCCATCTTTCGATAGAAGGAGTCTTCTCAATGTCCTGAGCAGTGATGCTCTCAGATGCACCCGTCTTGCGGATGCTTGCGCCGTCGCCGACGATGACCACCTCTTTGATGGCACCAGCCTTCAGAGTCGCATTGCATGAGTACACCTCACCCAGGCTTATGCGTTCCACCTGAGTCTGGCTTTTCTGATAACCTACAAAACTAAACTCCACAGTGTAGGGACCTCCAGGCAAGATACCGTCTATGCGGTATATGCCCTTGCTGTTAGATACTGTAGAATAGGTGGTTCCTGACTCTACGTGAGTCACACGTACTATCGTGCCAGGCAGTACACCCTCTGAGTCAGAAGATACACCCGTGATAGACGACGTGGTGTTCTGTGCGTTTGCACTAAACAAGGAAGCTGCGAGCATGCAGGCTGTTGTGCCAACTCGCTTCATGAGTTTTCTTGTCATAAATGAAGGATGTTTATTAATTATTGGTATGTATGGCATGAACTGATTTATCCCTAAGTAGTTCATGCTTGATATGTTGTTGCTAACTCTGATGTTTTCTAACGCTCACTATTTTATAGGATGTCATTAATATGCACATTTGTATATATAACTGCTAATATTCTATCATGTCTTGCGGTCGTATTCAATACCTACGGGGTTTTATACCCCCCCCATAAACATTGAGAGAAATGGTAAATCTGCTTCCTGAACCCAGTTCTGAAGCTACAGTTATTTCGCCGCCAAGTCGCTTGATGATTTCCTGGCTTATTGACAGTCCGAGGCCAACACCCTGCTGGAACGAGTCTTTCTTATAGAAGCGGATGAAAGCCATCTTTGCGTCGTCCTCAGAGAGTCCTATGCCAGTGTCCTGCACGAATATACTCACTTTGGTGCCGTCGTGCGACTGTCTCCATCCGAGAGTTATCTTACCCTTGGACGTGAACTTGCAGGCGTTGTTGAGCATATTGTTAATAGCCTGTCTCAGGCGGTTGTCGTCTACGAAGATGAGAGTGTCATAGTTAGGACATTCATATTCAAACTTGAGATGGTCAGGTATCTGCACCTGGAACGACTGGTATACGCTCTGCACAATATCGTTGACAGACCAAGGCCTCATGTCAAACTTCAGTTGACCAGACTCTATGCCCGATATGTCGATGATGTCATTAACGAGCTTGAGCAGTAGGTCATTGTTGGTGTTGATGGCATTGGCAAATTCCTGCTTTTCCTCGTCGGAGAACTCCATGCCCGGCGTAGCCAACAGCCCCGAAAAGCCCACGATGGCATTGAGCGGTGTGCGTATCTCGTGGCTCATGTTGGCGAGGAAAGACTCCTTTGTCTTAGCCTCCTCTGCCAGGCGGCGCGCATGGATAAGTTCAGCTTCCGTAGCCTTGAAGTCATCCACATTCATGATCATGCCATACGACCTGACGAACTCTCCCGTAGTGTTGAGAAGTCCTTTAGACCTTATCTGCCACCAGTGGTATTCACCGTTGCCCGTGAAGTCCACCTGCACGTTGTCGAAGAATGTCTCGCCATTGTTCACATGTTCCACACCGTTGAGGTATATCTGCCTGCTGTCTGGATGGAGCATGCGCGTGAACTCGTGTATATTGATAGGGTGTGAAGGCATGTTGAAGTTTTTCCAGAAGGCTTCGGTGAAGTTGATGGTATCACCCACACGTTCCCACGCAAATGCGTTGCTGTTGAGGACCGCCATGTTGTACATGAGCTGTTCGTGCCTCAGCTTAGCAGTTGCTTCCTCCTTATTCTTCTTCTCTTTTCTCAGCATGTGGATGAGCAGTATGAAAGCAGCTATGACGATAAGTGAGGCAGCGGCTATTAGGCTCTCGAAGAGTAGCGGGTGCTTCTCCCTCCATGAGAGGTTGACCACACGGAATCCGTTTGGTAGGTCGGTCAGCTGGAAGTTGAACATCTTGGCTACAGCCCAGTCAATATGGTAGTCTTTCTTCGACACCTTGACAGGAATATCTGACGGCCTCTTGCCATTGATGATTTTGGCAGATGACTCAGCAGCTTCCTGTGCCAGTTGTTCGGCTGAGGCGAAATATCCTGCCAGAAAGCGAGAGTCGGGCTTGCCGAAGTCATCATAGATGGCAGTGAGCTGCGGACGGTTGATATTCATGCGTATCACCGACCATGCCGACACGTCAAACTTCATCTGAATGTACGTCATAAGGTTGAAATATCTGACCGTGTGGATGAAGTTGGCTGGAGCCGAGTGGAATGTGTTGTCTCCCTCTTCCCTCTTGGTGTTTGTGCGCATGTCGCGCAGTGAGAAAGGCGATATGGTGTATTGCTTTCTTTGCCTTGACGACACCTCAATGAGAGTATAGTCCCATTCGAGGTTATTGAAGATGTCTGCCTTGCCCGCCACCTGCTGGTTGATGTTTTCCCTTGTCTTCTTGTCCAAGAACGTCTTGTCAAGCATGGTGTATGTGTTCTTAGTGCGTGTGAGCGGACCAGCCAGATGTATGTTGGTGACTATGTCTATCTTATCGTGAAAGCCAGTCACATTGTTGTGCTGCTTTATGAGTGCCTCGTTGGGATAAATGACTCCTGAGAAGACAATAGGAATCATGACGGAGCCATCAGTGTCAGTGCTCAGGATGGAGAAAGTGGCTTGGTCTCCCACAGTGATGATGACATCGGGCCTTATCTTGTACGATATCTCCTCCATGATGATAGTAGCTCTTTGCAGTTCTCCGGCAGCGTCATACGTCTCACAGTCTAGGTAGAAAGGGGTAATGGTCACCTTCAACCCCTGTTTTCTGAAGGCGGCCTCTAAATGTTTAAGATACAGCCCATAACTCCAGTGGTGCTTATCTTGGGAGAAGACCACTGCAATGTTGTGATTAGCCTTGTTGGGCTGCTCTATGTAAAACCATGTGCAGAAGCTGCCAATGAGTAAGATGGCAACTACTGATGCGATGGTGATGATTTTGCGGTTAATGCCAATTGTTTCCAAAACGTTTTGTGTCTATTCATTTGTACATCCTGCACCCATTGCATATTTCGGTGCACTTGCAATTGTGGTGCAAAATTAAGAAAATTTTACCATATAGACGCAAGGACTGCTATGATTTGTTAAATTATTAGTAACAATTGTTTATTGTACATCCTTGTTTGCTATTCTGACATATCAATGGCAGGATATTCTGATGGTTGATACACAAACTTGTATTTGCGCAGGTTGGCATCAGGGTGAGCGGTGGTGATGCCTAAGTTCAAGTCTTATGGTCGAATGAGCAAACAGACATGTAATTTATTTTACGGATGATAAGTAGGTGTGCAAAATGATTTTTATAATCCTTGCACCGCCTACTGCGCATTATCAGCCAGTGACAACAGTCGAGTAGGAGTCGCTACACTCCTTCATGTCACAAACTGATTCTGCATCACCAATCAATACAATCATTATAAAAATCATTTTGCACACCTACTTAGTTGAGAAGATGGATGTTTGATTGGCTGTTATTTTTGTCGAAAGGGGGTCTCTTTTTGCCGCAAGCTCAACACTCCATTTGAGCCGACTCACGAGGGGCGTTGAGCCGACTCACGAGGGGCGTTGAGCCGACTCAAATAGAGTGTTGAGCCTGCTCACCGAGAGAGTTGAGTCTGCTCGCTGTGAGAGTTGAGTCTGGCCAGAACGAAAGATGAGTCTGGCGGTTGAAGAAATGGATTTGGAAAGTATTGCGTGACTGCTGGCTGGTAGAGATACATGTGCATTCTGTCTTTGTACATTTGTTCCATCTATGCGCAATATGCTTGCAAAGTGTAAGTAAAAGGCGGGGATATGCTTGCAATATGAAAGAAGAATCAAAATTGTGATAACAAAAGTAAGTAAAATGATTGTGTATTATTGTCAAAGTGCCTAACTTTGCATCGTTTTTAAAACATAATGTCAGATTGTAGGGCTAAAAGCCGAGCAAAATGATAGCAGGCTGATGCTGATTGAGGTGTCAAGCATGTATAGAGACAGAAAAAAGGATGCCACTGATGGTGTCAAGTACAAACACAAGTAAAATCTATGTGAAGTTATGAAAAGGTTAATCGAAAGCAGAGACACGGTAAACAAATGGATGGAAAGGTTTGGAGTCCGTTTTGGAGTGTATAAGAATGGGGTCTTTAATGAACAGCTCTTCCCTTTTGACTCCATCCCCAGAGTGATACCAAAGGATGACTGGGACTATTTGGAGAGAGGACTGAAGCAGCGTGTGGATGCGCTGAACAGGTTTCTCTTTGACATATATCATGACAAGAATATTGTGAAGGGTGGCATCATACCTGAGGAGTTCATCTACTCGTCCAAGGGGTACATGCCTCAGTGTGAGGGTATAACGCCTAAGGCTGGCGTGTATTCGCACATCTCGGGCATAGACCTTGTTCAGGCTAAGACGGGGGAGTGGTATGTGCTGGAGGATAACCTCAGGATTCCGAGCGGTGCGTCTTATCCTATGATAGCGCGCACCATAACGCGCAAGGTGTCTCCTGATACCTTCAAGAATAATGACATAGCCGACAACAGGAACTATAGCGACATGCTGCGCGAGATGATGGAGTATATGGCTGATGACAGGGGAATATGTGTCATCTTGACTCCAGGCAGATATAACTCCGCATTTTTCGAGCACTCCTATCTGGCTGAGAAGACTGGGGCTACCCTGGCCTTTCCTGGAGATCTTGTGGTGGAGGAGGACATTGTCTACTACACAGGCTTGTATAAGGATAAGCAGAGGGTGGGCTGCATCTACCGCAGGGTGAGCGACGAGTATCTTGACCCGTGTGCCTTTGAGGCTTCATCTTTGCTGGGAGTGCCTAATCTCTTGCAGGCGTATGCCAAGGGGAATGTGGCTCTTATCAATGCTTTAGGCAATGGCGTGGCTGATGACAAGGGTATATACTACTTTGTGCCTAAGATGGTGAAGTTCTATCTGAAGGAGGAGCCTATCTTGCAGAATGCGCCTACCTATCTGCCGTACTACAGGGATGACTATGAGTATATTCTGGCGAACATTGAAAAACTGGTCATCAAGGATGTGAGTGAGGCAGGCGGTTATGGTGTGGTCTTCGGACGTGACCTCACGGAAGAGAAACTGGCTCAGCTCAAACAATTCATCATCGATGAGCCGAGACGTTGGATTGCTCAGGAGGTCATTGACTTTAAGGATTTGAGCATACTCGACGGCAATGAACTGGTTGAGCGCAAGGCTGACCTTCGTGCATTTGTGGTAAGCGGAGAGACAACGAAGGTATGGAAGAGTGGTCTGACTCGTTTCAGCCGAAATCCTAACTCGTTTGTGGTCAACTCATCTCAAGGAGGTGGCTTCAAGGATACGTGGGTGGAGAACAGCTAAGAGAATAGCAATACTA
>JAEDNQ010000088.1 GCA_016302435.1 Bacteroidaceae bacterium | reverse complement strand
AGCCTATGACTCAACATATACAGTAAACCCCGACACCAATCAAGCCTATGACTCAACATATACAGTAAACCCCGACACCAATCAAGCCTATGACTCATCATATACAGTAAACCCCGACACCAATCAAGCCTATAATACCATATATAAGTAGTCCGCAAGTCCCCAATCGAGCTTCGTGCTTTTTGGGGGAGCGTGACACCTCAAAACAAGTAACGAAAACCAAATTTCAAACAAATTTATATTAATCAATCTCATTATCTTTACTTTTACAAATGAAGAAGTTTATTAAAGCAGTGGCAGTAGCTTTGGCCATGCCACTCACGGCACTCGCACAGTTTGGCGTTGTGCAGCCACTCCATGTGGAGGGAAATCAGTTTAAAGACCCTTACGGAAACAAAGTGGTGTTGCACGGAGTGATGGACACTCCGAGTCCTTACTTCAACAGCTTCCGCTGGGGATATAACTGCAATGATGCAGCAGTGCCAGCATGTCTCAACTATTTTGAGAAGATCTTCACTGCCATCACTGACACGAAACAAGGGGCATACTGCAACCTCTTCCGTCTCCACCTCGACCCATGTTGGACAAATGATCCCAACAAGACCTCTACTGGTTCTGAAACAGGAGAGGCCAACATCTCTCGATTCAGCGAGAGCCGTTTGGAGAAGTACATGCAGACGGTCTATTGGCCTATAGCTCAGAAGGCACTCAACCACGGCATGTATGTAATCATGCGTCCCCCAGGTGTATGTCCTCAGAACCTCAAGGTTGGTGACTATTACCAGGAGTATCTCAAGACTGTGTGGAACATCGTCACTCGCAACAGCAATGTGCTCAACAATGAGCATGTCGTTATGATAGAGTTGGCCAATGAACCTGTACATATATATAATCGGTATGGCCAGACAAGTGCTACAGCCATGCGCGACTACTTCCAGCCTGTCATAGATGTCATCCGCCGCAACGGATATGATGGTATCATTCTCGTTCCTGGTACTGGATGGCAGTCAAACTATAAGGACTATGCTACTTATCCTGTGAATGACAAAAACTATGGCTATGCCGTCCATGACTATCCGGGATGGTACAACACGTCAGATGATTCGCATGATCACACTGTTGCCATCAACTCTTTCCGCAACTCTGTGCCTGTGGTAACCAGCAAGCCTGTTGTCATCACGGAAGTGGACTGGAGCCCTGAGAAGGCAGGAGCAGGACATTATAACGAGCACGGAACATGGGTGCCAGGCAACTACGGCACATGGGCCACTGCCAATACCACTAAGTGGGGCTATGCTTACAAGGCCGTCCTCGACCATTTTGACAATATCTCCATGACCCTGTCAGGAACAGATACTTATTTAGATGTGCCTACCTATCTCAATACAGGCAAAGCCACTCCTGCCTTTAACGGCATGTGGGAGGCCTGTGGCGGAGCATGCTGGTACTGGTATTCGCTTTGGGCGCAAAAGGACTATGCCCATGCTTCTGGAGGCAGCAGCAACACAGGTTCATCTTCTGTAGACCTCTCTTCTTCCCTCATTCCTTCATGGACTCAGGGTGGCGTGCGACCTAACGGATGGGCATGCAACGATGCTGGTTCGTACCCTGCTTCTGGCAGCGCCAGCAGCGGACCGCGCGTGATGCAGTTCACAGGTGGCGGTGACTTCCAATACGGATTCTACGTTCGTCAGCAGACAGCGTCTAAGCCTGGCTACATAGAGTATGGCAGCACATCTGGTCACTCACTCTCTCTCAATCAGTACGGCAACTACTGCCTTACCTTCAACTGCGCTGCATGGACAGGTTCACCATATCTCAAGGCAGAGGTCTTCACTCCAGAGGGCAATGTCATCGCCAGCACTATTGTGCAGTGTACTAAAAACGTCAACCGCAACACTTCTGCCTCTACATCTGGTTCAAATAGTGGCTATATTAGTTTCTATGTTCTCAACAAGGGCGACTATCGCTTGCGTTTCACTCCATGCACATCTAATGGTGGCGGCGGCGAATGGATAGAGGCCGTTGTGGCTAATGTCAACTTCCGCTACATGGGCAATCCGCTGGCATTCACCAAGGCCAACTACCTCAATCCGGGCTGGAAGGTGATGGACGGTGGCAAGCTCTGTGAGACAGGCGACCGTGCAAGCGGACCACGTATCTTCCAGTTCCCTGCTGGCGGCCAGTTTAGCTATGGAATGTATGTCCGCTCGTCAACAAGCAGCACATCAGACAACTATGCAGAGTTCGGCTCACGATGGGGTTATGCTCTCCGTTTCCTCCCAGGCACATACACACTCACCTACAATGCTGTGGCATGGTCAGGCAGTCCATACGTGAAGTGTGAGGTCATCAGCAGCAACGGTACTGTAGTGGGCAGCAGCATTCTCAACTGCTGGTATAATGTGAACAAGAACACCAATGCCTCAACATCGCAAGCTCCTCAAGGCTCAGTTACTTTCACTGTCAACTCAACAGACAACTATACCATCCGATGGACTCCAGTGGCTGACGCTACAGGCAAGGCCGCAGCGTGGGTGGAAGCTGTCATCGGACATATCAAGATTACCCAGCGCTCTGGCAGCCGTGCCATAGCTCTCGGCGAGGAGGAAGATGGTGCTACCGACGTTCAGGAAGTGGAGACTCAACGCTTCGAACGAAACGTGTTCTATAACCTCAATGGCCAGAAGGTCGACAACCCTTCACGTGGTATCTTCTTGTACAATGGCCGCAAGGTTATCATCAACAAGTAACGGATAAAAATTAGTCATAACGCTTTTGTTTCATCCTCTTAATGCAAAGTGCAGTCGCTTTATTATGGCGGCTGCACTTTCTTTTTGTGGTGTTCAATATAACTTTACTGATAGGTGTATATAGTACAAAAGTATTATTTTATTGTTTATGGTATGATTTTTTACATTAATTGTATCATAGTACTGATATTTTTTTGTAACTTTGCATTTAGAAAGCCATGGGAGGGGGTTACATATTCTTATCCCTACTCATAGATAGTAAAAGTATTAAAGTATAACGACAAAAGCTAATTTGGTGCATTGCTGCTCCAGTGTGTGGCATAGTTTCCGTATTGGCTGTGATAAACTAATAGGAATATTCACTTACACCATAAACAAATACATAAACAAAAATGGAACTAAATAGTTGGTACGAGTGCAAAGTCAAGATGGATACAATGAAGGATGATGGCACTACGAAGCCCGAAGCATTTTCTTATCTTGTTGACGCTCTTAATTTTACAGAGGCAGAAAGCCGAATCATCGAAGAAGTGTCACCCTACTGTAGTGGCAACCTCGATGTCGAAAATATCAAGCGTGTGAAATATTCTGAGATTTTCCCAAGTGACTCAGAGGTGGCAGACAAATGGTATAAGGTGAGATGTCTCTTCATCACTCTCGATGAAAAGACGCAGACAGAGAAGGAGATAGCCAACAATATGCTTGTGCAGGCTGGCTCATTTCACGACGCTGTAGAGAACTTTGTCAAGGGTATGAAGGGCAGCATGATGGACTATCGCATAGCTGCTGTACAGGAGACAAAGCTCATAGACGTTTTCCGCTATGTGGCGCGTTCCTCTTCTGATGCAGCTCAGGACAAGCCTGAATATGAACAATAGTCGAGAGAAAATAACCGGATGCCGTCCTCTGCTCTTTGTTGATGCTTTTGCGCAATGTTCGGAAGGAGAGGCAGCATCGCATATTCAAAGTAATCTTTGTGATTAATATCATGCACACCTACATATCAGACAATTTGATGAAGGTCAGAGCGACACTGTTGCCTGGCGTGAAGCTGGTTGCAGTCTCAAAGTATCATCCTGTGGAGGCTTTGCAGGAGGCGTATGACGCAGGTCAGCGCATCTTTGGCGAGAGTCATGTGCAGGAGATGGTGACCAAAAATGAAGTGCTCCCGAAGGATATCCAGTGGCATTTTATTGGACATCTACAGACCAATAAGGTCAAGTACATAGCACCTTTTGTCAGCCTCATACACTCAGTGGACTCGCTGAAACTGCTCCGTGAGATAGAAAAACAGGGTTCAAAGGTGGGGCGCACTATTGACGTGCTGCTACAGCTGCATGTGGCACAGGAAGAGACAAAGTTTGGCTTTGCTCCCGAAGAGGTGACATCGCTTCTTGAAGAAGGTGAGTGTCTGTCCATGCCTCATGTGCGCATTGTTGGCCTGATGGCCATGGCTTCTAACACTGACAACGAGGCTCAGGTAGAGTCTGAGTTTGCTTCTGTCAAGCGGCTTTTTGACAGTCTCAAGCCTCGCTTCTTTGCTGACAAGGCAGAGTTTGCAGAGTTGTCTATGGGGATGAGCCATGACTATCCTATTGCTCAACGTCATGGTGCCACTCTTGTCAGGGTGGGAAGCATGATATTCGGAGAGAGGGTATATAGATGAAAAAATAATCCTCAATGAGCTGAGCCATTCAGCGGAAAGAAAACAATCTGCCAAAAAATATCATTCGTGTTCATTAACTACTTCATCATCATCACTAAATCCAATCCTCCAAAATGAATTTAAATGAGAAGAAACGTGATGTGGCGAGAGAAATATGCCGCAAATATAATGTGACACTCGGGGTAGATGCTCTCAGAGCCTTTGCCGATGTGCTTCAACCTGTCAAACTCTTGCGCGGGCGCAATGTCGTGGAAGAAGGGCAGGTATGTGAGTGTATGTATTATGTGGAGAAAGGATTAGTGTTGCAGCACTACAAGAAGAATGGTAGCTCTGTTACGGAACATATCAGTTGTGAAGGTGACATCGTAGTCTGTATAGAGAGTTTCTTCCAGGTGGAGCCTTCGCGCATCGTTGTCACCATGCTCGAACCAAGCATACTCTATGCCATCCCCCGTGTACCTATGCTTGAGTTGGCGCGTCAATCCTTCGAGATATGCAACATGATATTCCGCATATATGCTCATTCTCTCATTGTCTCGCAGCGTAAGGCTGACGTTCTGCGTTTTGAGACAGCCAAGGAGCGCTATCTGCGCACTCTTCAGGAGACTCCAGAGATCATCAGACGTGCACCTCTCCATTATGTGGCGTCTTTTCTGCAGATGACTCCAGAGACTTTGAGTCGAGTGAGATCGCAGGTGACGGATGAGATGCAGAAGTTGGCTGAAAGCAAGGACAAAGAGGAAGGGAAAAAGGAAAGTGGTGCCATGTAGTATGGCATCACTTTCCTTTTTTCAGTAGTTGTTGTTTAAGGTGGGTGATAAATCAGCTCTGATGGTATGTTGTTCTGTCTTCGAGCGGATTGTTCCTTCAGTTCACTTGGTTGACAGGCTCGCCGTCAAGGTATGCGCGTACATTTTCTGTGCATATATTGATAAGCCTCTGCCTTGCCTCTCGTGTGGCCCATGCTATGTGAGGTGTGAGGAAGCAGTTTTTTGCCGTCAGCAAAGGATTATCTTCTGATGCTGGTTCGGTGGTGAGCACATCTGCACCGAAAGCGGCAATCTTGTTTGTGTTTAGTGCTTCCGCCATGGCTTCGTCGTCTACCAGTGGTCCTCTGCCCGTGTTGATGACGATGGCATCTTGCTTCATGCTGTCTATTCGTTCGGCATTGACGAGATGGTGTGTGTCGGGAGTCAGAGGACAGTGGAGGGACACTATGTCACAGTTCTCGAAGATAGTGTCAAGGTTTGCCTTCTGTATTCCGTAAGGTAGGTCGTCCTCGTCCTTTGATGTGTATGCCATCACCTTCATGCCAAAGGCTGTCGCTATGCGGGCTGTGGCCATGCCTGTGTTTCCCAGTCCGATGATGCCCATCTTCTTGCCGTTGAGTTCGAAGAGGTTGTGGTCGAGATAGCAGAAGTCGAGAGAGCGGCACCATCTGCCCTTCCTGTTTTCGTTGGCGTAGTGGTCTGTGCGTCCTACTATGTTCAGAATGTGGCAGAACACCATCTGGGCCACACTCTCTGTGGAGTAGGCCGGTATGTTGGTCACCACGATGTTTTGTCGTGTGGCTGCTTCGAGGTCTACCACATTGTAGCCTGTGGCCAACACCCCTATGTACTGTAGGCGAGGCAGCTTGTTGAGAATGGCAGAGTCAAGCACAACTTTGTTTGTGAGCACTATCTCTGCGTTCTTGCATCGAGTGGTAACCTCTTCTGGCGAGGTGCGGTCATAGGCTTCTACAGTGGCGAGTGTCTCAAGGCCTGCCCACGAGAGTTCGCCTTGATCTACTGTGTATGCGTCGAGAATAACTATTTTCATATTTGTATTGTTGTGTATTAGAGGATGTTTCTTATATGATTATTCAATTGTAAATGATGGAGGGCTGTCTTATGGTTCTTACAGATTGTTTCTGCCATCCCCCATCCCCCTAAGCTTCCTTATAAGATAGAGCATCCACTCTTGCAGTTGGAATACCGTCCATGACCACTTTATTGGCATGTAACCTGGCTTCCATCTTATGTTGGCCGGAAGGCATGAAGATGTGTCTATGTCTTGCCATGCTTTGTGGAGAATATGGAGGGCGTGTGTTCTTTCTTGGGAAGAGAAGATGTGCTTGTTGCGGTGGTAGAACCAGAAGCAGTTGAGCAGTACGTACCATCTCTGTTCTTCATAGATGTTTATGATGTCGAGCGGCATATTCCATTGTAGGAGCTGACGGTGCAAGCTCATGTTGGCCAGCAGCCAGTCGAATCGAGTGACGGTGGGCTGGTGGGTGCAGGAGTCTTCGTGCTGTACGAAGAAGTATCGTCCGGTGCAGCATCTGACCTCACGGGAGTGAAGGTAGTGAGCCATGGTCACATTGTCGTCGCTGTAACTGCGGCACGATTCGTCGAAGGGGAAGCGGCGGTAGAGTTCGGTGCGAGCGACGTAGATTCCGTGTATGTCCCATCTAAGGGATTTGACGAAGGCTTCTTGTCCTGTCATGATGTCGAAGGGTGGGGCGTGGTAACCGTGTTCTCTGCCGTCGTCGTAGACATATCTGACGTCAAGCAGCACGCAGTCAGTGTCATGGTGGGTATCAAAGACGTGGAAGGCCTGTTCCAAAGCGTCGGCAGACATGTAGTCGTCGCTGTCGAGATACGCTGTGAGAGGCGACTTGATGAGGGGTATGCCTTGATTGCGTGCATAAGCTTGGCCGTGGTTTGTGTCGAGCGCCACCACTTCTATACAGGAGTGTGTGGCTGCATACTGCCGCAAGATGGTCAGCGAGCTGTCCGTTGAGGCATCATCGATGCAGATGATTTGCACTTCGCCTATAGACTGCGACAGAAGGGAATCAAGGCAGCGAGAGAGGGTCTTCTCCGCATTGTATACAGCTACTAAAACACTAACTTTCGGCATGTTGCTTGCTCTTTATCTTTCCTTTTATCAGATTCTTAACATCAATGCGCTTGTCCATCTGGCGGTAGGCGAAGACAGACGTGGCGACTGTTATTGCGCCCATGAGACTGTAGGACATGTATATTTGCTCTATGAAGCTGGCAGCGAAGCATGCTATGACGGACAGTCCCATCAGTGATGACAGTTTGTAGTATGTAGTGCCATAGCTTATCTTGTATCTCCACAGGTTGAGCCCTATGCTGACTGCTATGTCTACGACTGCTCCGAGTAGCAGGGCTATGCCTATGCCGTTGATGCCGCCGAGGATGAATCCGCTGATGACAAAGGCTACGTTCTTCACGTTGCCCCATCCGCCTTCTACAATTAAGAAGAACTTGTTGTCTCCCTTGGCTAAGCAGATGTAGTCGAGTGGAAAACAGAGTGCGCGGGCGAGTAGGCAGACGCTCATGGATCGAAGGAGGAAGATGATGGCATCAAACTCTTCTGTGAGCAGGATGCGTATGGCTAAAGGGGATAGGGTGATGAGCAGGAGTATGATGGGCGCAATGATGAGCATCGTTATTTCTCCCTCTTTGGTCACCAGTTCTTTTGTCTTGTGGCGGTGGTCAATGATGGAGGAGAGATGGGGAAAGTAGTCTGTGGCCATGGCTGCGAAGACCATGGCGGTGCATTGCAGTGTGATGCTCATTGACGACTGGTAGAAACCTACATCTGTCTCTGTGCCTACTGTACTGATGCTTGTGTTGATGGCGTAGGTGGAGATGGAACCTGCAGCTGTACTCACCATGATGGATGCTCCGAGGGTGAGCATGCGCTTGCCTCGTCTCAGCGTCTCGTTCCAAGGCTGTGCCACATCTTCTATGTCGAGACGGCGAGTGAAATGTTTGGCTACGACCCAAGACAGAACTCCCAATACTCCTATGCTTGGTGCTATGCCCTCCACTCCCCATAGCCAGTACATGGGTACAGCTATGGCCAGTCCGGAGAGAGGTGCTGTCATATTGCAAGTGGCGAGTTCCTTGATGCGCCGGTAGCCTTGCAGGATGGTTGTTTCGCCTGAGGCTATCATGAGAAAGAAAACAGCCATGGCTATTATGACGAACCATGTCCAATGCTCTGTAGTGCCAAAGGTCAGTTGGCTGAGCCACCAAGATGAAGCCAGCGTGGTCACCATAGCCATTGTGGCCAGCAGCATTATCAGTCGGCGGAAGCACTTCACATACACCGCTCTCTCTCGCGCATCTTCTATGGCTGAGATGGCTTGAATGCCTGAAATGTTGAGACCGCAGGTGAAAATCTGCTGAATAGGGGTGAATGTGGAGGTAAGGTGAGCTGAAATGCCGAGGCCGTAAGCCCCTATGATGTGGGCCGACAGTTTGCCCTTGATGATGTTGGCTGCCATAGACGCCAATTGGGTACCACCAAAAATGGCAGTACCCTTAGCTATGCTTCTGTAAGATGTCTTTTGTGATTCGTTCTGTTCTGTCTCAGCCATTGCCGACCTCGTTTCTTGGTTAATTATTGTGTAAAGTTAGGAATAATATTTGTCAGATAAGTTGTTTTAAGGTGGAAAAATGTGTTTTATGGTTATAGATGGTCAAAAATGTGGGATATTGGGCGGCTGTGGTAAAGTGGACGTGGCATTTTGTAGCTTCTATTCCGTTTCCTTCATTATACTTATGCCCATCTCCATTCTGGTGCGTTTTGTGAGTTTCTTCACCACTTCATTGTAGCTATGTATGATGAGTCTTCTTACCAAACTGTCGGGCAGGGCTCCTGTGAGATTGAGTTGATTCCAGTACTTCTTGTTCATGTGCCATGCTCCCTTGATGTCTGTGTACTTTTCCCTTAGGTCAAGCGCATAGTCAGGTTCGCATTTTAGCACGAACCATTCAGTATCTTCAAGGTCGACCATGGCGAATATCTTGCCTCCAACGCGGAATGCCAGCGTTGTCTCGTCAAAAGGAAAATCTTCCTTTGCATGCGGTAAGGTCAGACAAAAATTTCTTACTTGTTCTATGTCCATAGTTATTCACGTAGAGCTTTGTGTGGTAGGGAGGAAAACATTGTGTTCAAGTCCCAAGGCAATAATTGAGATTTTGATGCAAAGTTAGCAAATATTACTATGCGTACCAAAATCTTGTGCCTTTTTCAGATGCTA
>JAEDNQ010000087.1 GCA_016302435.1 Bacteroidaceae bacterium | reverse complement strand
ATAAGTTATCGTCGGGAATGGGATAAGTTATCTTTCCATCCGGAGCGTTCGCTATGGTTCCTTCAGGATAAAAAGTTTATCGGACACCAATATAACGAAAACTATTACGATGGGGTACGGAAACGATAATGACGTATACACCATGTTTCGCAAACTGGTAGTTTAGCACTCGTAAACCGGTAGTTTAGCACTCGTAAACTGGTAGTTTAGCACTCGTAAACAACCGGTTTAGGTTTTGCAAGCATATCGTATCTTCATAAAGCAACGAAGGTATCTTCATTGTGTCATGAAGATACCTTCGTTTTATTATATTATTCTTGTCTGAAGTCGGTTTTATCACCCCTCCCGAATATAATTGGGAGGGTATCAGGATCCTACATGGCGGTTGTCTTTCCACATGCCACTAATCTGGCGACCATTTGGCATGGTATATACGCCCTGACCATTGCGCATATCGTCTTTGAATTCGCCTTCGTAAACGGCACCAGACACCCATGTATACTTACCGTAGCCTGCAATGTACGAGTTGACAAATTCGCCCTCGTACACATTACCATTGGCGTAAGTGTATTTACCTTTGCCATGTTTTTCTCCATTGAGCCACTCGCCCTCGTAGATATCGCCATTGGCATAATAGTAGATTCCATGGCCGTTGCGGCGATTGTTCTTGAACTCACCGACATACTTGTCGCCATTAGCACCATAGTATGTGCCGCTGCCTTCGCGCACGTCATTGATCCAGTCGCCTTCATAGGAGTCGCCATTGCTCCATTTGGCCTTGCCCTTACCATAGCGCTTACCGCACTTCCATTCGCCTTCGTACATGTTGAAGACCTTGGTCAGGACATCGCCCACGTTGTACAACTTATCGTCAGTCCATTCGTATTTGCCGAAGCCTTCAGCCTCTCCGTTGACAAATCCTCCCTCATATCTATCGCCGTTCTTCCAGTCGTAGACACCGTCGCCTTCTGCAGAACCGTCAACGAACCGACCTTCGTATTTGTCGCCATTCTCCCATTCGTAGACACCCTTGTTCTTCATGTTGCCCACTGTGGTGCGGCCACGATGCAGCTGTCTCGAACTGAAGTCGGGACTCTTGTCTGTGACTGACAACTCTGGCTCGGGGGCAGCCATGACTCTATTGTACGCACCGAAGGAGAGGAACGTGAGTACTGTTAGAAAGAATCGTTTCATTGCTGTATGTTTTGTTTATGAGAAAATGTTTCGTATTTACTGATATTGTAGTAATGAGCGTCTATGACTCCAAAGAGAGGAATTCTTATAAAGAATAAAGTAACTGTTCACCGAAATGTTTCGCCCAAAACGAATCGAATGTATGAGACAAGACCCGTTTGCGATTGTTTTACGATGCAAAAATAGGAAATAATCAACATTCCGCAAAGCAAAACCACAAAAAAATCACAGACCAACACCCATTATTTTCATTTTCGGTACGATTTGCAACCAAAAGAAGAGAAAAACATGGCCTAATGTCCACACATCCACAACATATTTGACATTTATAGTACAAAATAAAAAGAGAACATTAGATACATCGTAGATCACAGGTAAAGCATGTTAATTGCAATCACAAAGGCGGCGGAACAAGACAGGAGGTGTGGACAAAACGGCGATCCACACCAAAAGACACAAAAAAGCCATTCAGGAGACATAGCGTCACCAGAATGGCTCTTTGTATATATTGACATAACACTAATATTGGTGTCAGAAAAACAGTCCATCCTGAGATGAACATTGCGAACGTCCCTGGATGGTAAGCCCAGAAAGGGCTTACCATCCAGAGCATTCGCAAACGTCATTTCAGTCCCTTCATGCTGAGCTGCAGACGGCCGCGCTGGAGGTCAACGCCAATGACTCTTACAGTGACGTGCTGATGGAGCTGCACTTCTGACGAGGGGTCTTTGACAAAGTGGTCGGCGAGTTCGCTGATATGTACAAGTCCTTTGGTATGGACACCCACGTCGACAAAGCAGCCGAAGTTGGTGATGTTGGTGATGATGCCTGGCAGCACCATGCCAACCTGAACATCTTCCAGTTCTTTGACATCCTTGGAAAACTCGAAGACTGAGAGTTGCTGTCGCGGGTCACGCCCTGGCTTGTCGAGCTCGAGCATGATGTCCTGAAGAGTGGGCAGACCCACCTTATCAGTGACATAGTCGTTGATATTGACTTTATCCCTCAGTGACTTGTCCGCCATCAGTCGTGCGACATTGCAGTGCTGGTCTTTAGCCATCTTCTCCACGATTGGGTAACTTTCGGGATGGACGGCACTATTGTCGAGAGGTTGTTTTCCTCCACTTACGCGCAGGAATCCTGCAGCCTGTTCGAAGGCTTTAGGTCCGAGCTTGGGCACCTTGAGGAGTTCTCGTCGTGAGGTGAAGGCTCCGTTGGCTGCACGGTAGTCGACAATGTTCTGTGCTATGGCTGGCCCGAGACCAGAGATATAGGTAAGGAGGTGTTTGCTGGCCGTATTGACATTCACTCCCACCTTGTTGACACACATCTCTACAGTCTGGTCGAGCGAGTGCTTAAGCTCTTTCTGGTCCACATCCTTCTGATACTGCCCTACCCCGATGGAGCTCGGGTCTATCTTGACCAGTTCGGCCAAAGGATCCATCAGTCGTCGCCCGATGCTGACAGCACCTCGTACAGTGACATCATAATCGGGGAACTCTTCTCGCGCCACCTTGGAAGCGGAATAGATGCTGGCTCCATCCTCGCTGACCACAAATATCTGGATTTCTTGGGGCAAGCCAAGATGTCTGACGAACTCTTCCGTCTCTCGGCTGGCTGTACCATTGCCTATAGATATGGCCTCAATCTTATATTGGCTGACGAGCGTATTGATGCGTGCGGCAGCAGCAGCCCGTTCGTTTTTGGGCGGATGAGGGTAGATGGCCTCATTGTGGAGGAGGTTGCCCTCCGAGTCGAGGCAGACGACCTTGCAGCCTGTGCGGAATCCGGGGTCGAGAGCGAGTACTCTCTTCTGCCCGAGAGGAGCAGACATGAGCAGTTGCTCAAGGTTATTGACAAAGATGCGGATAGCCTCCTTGTCCGCTTGCTCTTTGGAGAGGTTGGCGAACTCCGTCTCGATGCTGGGCTTGATAAGTCTCTTGTAGCCGTCCTCTATGGCATCCCACACCAGTTCGGCGCTGCGGCTTGAGTTGCGCAAGAACTGTCGGTCAAGACGATCGAGACATCTCTCGTCGTCGCCAGAGATGGAGACTTTAAGTATGCCCTCAGCTTCACCGCGTCGGATGGCGAGCAGACGGTGTGAAGCACATCGTTTGAGTTTCTCTGAGAAATCGAAGTAATCTCTATACTTCTGTGCCTTTTCTTCCCATTCTTTCTCTTCCTCTTCTGTTTTGAACTTTGGTTTAGCTTTGGAAGAAGAGATGACAGCCCCCTTGTTGAAGTCAAAGCGGACGATGTTGCGCGCCTCTTCTGATTCGCTGACCATCTCAGCGATGATGTCCTGCGCACCTTGTATGGCCTCGTCCGCAGTCTTCACCCCCTTCTCTTCGCTGATGAACTCCTTCACCTTCTTGTCGATGTCGGCATGGGGATTTTGCATCATGAGGAAGGTAGCGAGAGGTTCGAGTCCCTTCTGCCTTGCAGCTTCCGCGCGTGTTTTCCTTTTAGGTTTGAAGGGCAGGTAGATGTCTTCGAGTTCCGTACTGTCCCATGAGTTGTCGATACGGTTGTGCAGTTCATCGGTCATTTTGCCCTGCTCCTCTATAGTCTTGAGGATAGTTTCCTTACGTTTGGCGAGTTCCTTAAGTTTGTCGAGGTTGTCGCTTATGCTAGCCACTTGTACCTCATCGAGTGTGCCAGTGACCTCTTTTCTGTATCGGCTGATGAAGGGGATGGTGCATCCTTCCTCCAGGAGTCCAATAGTGTTAGCCACTTGTCTCTCGCCTATGCCTGTGGCTTTGGCGATGAGTTTGGCAAAAATTTGTTCCATTAAATATTATTGTTTCTATTTCTGCTAATCTTCTTACCGCTTCTGAGATGATAACGACATCAAGACATTAATCTTCTATTTCGCCGAAATATTTTGTGTCGGCGAGTTTCATGAGGTACTGCCCGTACTGGTTCTTTATCATCGGTTGTGCCAGTTCTTTGAGTTTGGCGGTAGAAATCCATCCCTGCTTGTAGGCAATGCCTTCGAGACAGGCTATCTTGAGTCCTGTACGCTTTTCGAGCACTTCGATGAAAGTTGAAGCCTCAGAGAGCGAGTCATGCGTGCCCGTGTCGAGCCATGCGAATCCACGGCCGAGAAGCTGCACCTTGAGGTTCTGCTCGCTGAGGAAGTCCTGGTTGACTGTAGTAATCTCCAGTTCACCACGTGGTGATGGCTTGATGTTCTTGGCTACCTCCACTACCTTGTTCGGGTAGAAATAGAGTCCGACGACAGCATAGTTGCTCTTCGGCTCTTTAGGTTTCTCCTCGATGGAGAGGCAGTTGCCCTGGCTGTCGAACTCAGCAACGCCATATCGTTCGGGGTCATTGACCCAATAGCCAAAGACGCTGGCCTTGCCCTTCTTGGCATCCTCGACACACTGCTGCAGCATGCCAGAGAAGCCGCGTCCGTGGAAGATGTTGTCACCAAGTACGAGGCAGACATCATCATCGCCTACAAATTTCTCTCCAATGATGAAGGCCTGAGCCAGTCCGTCTGGAGAAGGCTGTTCTGCATATTCGAAATGAACTCCATAGTCCGAGCCATCTCCTAACAGGCGTTTGAATCCAGGCAGGTCATAAGGAGTGGAGATGATGAGTATGTCGCGTATACCTGCGAGCATGAGCACGCTAATGGGGTAATAAACCATTGGCTTGTCGAAGATGGGGATGAGCTGCTTGCTGACTCCCTTTGTAATTGGATAGAGGCGTGTGCCAGATCCGCCTGCTAATACTATTCCTTTCATTTTCGTGATTATGTATAAATTATGATTGTTTTTGGGAAAGCCGACGCCAGACACTCTTCGCCTGCATTTACAGACGCAATAATGCCACATGCCTATGCTCTCTGATAATGCAAAGGTAACACAAATTATCGGAATCCATACAATTTTTGGCAATTAATTTCGACATAAGAAGTAAAAACAGGATGTTTAGGGGCGCACACGAGGCATGGTGATGTATAAAAAACAAGTCAAGTGCAGCACAGTGCTGCACTTGACTGTAAATTGGAGGTCAGATTGTCTGCTCCACATTCCACACAAAGGCGCGGAGACCGAGCATCTGGTTGTCATCATCGACCTTCTTCAGTCGGTCGAGGAGAGGTTGTACCTGATGATCCTCCACGATGGTGAGGATGGAGCTGTTCATTGAAGGCCATGCGTGGGAGCCGAGGTGAGGCTCGCCAGTCTTTGTGCCACGTCCGCCAGTCTGCTCGAAGAGAGTATAGCCGCGGGCATTAGAGTCGTTGAGAGACTCGATGATAGAGTCCTGATGAGCCTGGTCGTATGATATGAATACTGCTTTCATTATAATATCAGATGTTTCTTTGTGGCAGCCTCTGACTCGTTTCGTCACCGAAGCCAGTCAGAAGCTGCTATGTTTGACAATGGTGGATTATTTTTTCTTTGCTGTATTGAGCTGTTCCTCAGCCTTGTGCTCCTTCCAGTAAGCTTCGAGTTCGCGCTGAGCGCTGAGCAAGCGACGCTGACGCTTGATGCCTACAGCACCGAAGATGCAGAACATAGAGGGCACGTAGATGAGGGTAAGAACTGTTGACACGAGAAGTCCACCGATGACGGCGATACCGAGCGGGCGCCACATTTCGGCACCGACACCCTGTCCGACAGCCATTGGCACCATACCGAGGATGGTAGTGAGCGTAGTCATGAGGATAGGACGCAGACGAGAACGAGCTGCCATGACAGATGAGCGTATGAGTCCTATGCCTCGCTCGCGGAGGAGCTGGGTGTAGTCGATGAGCACGATACCGTTCTTCACCACGATACCGATAAGCATGATACCGCCAAGGATAGACATCACGTTCATCGTAGTGCCAGTGGCCACGAGTGTCAGGAGGATACCGCAGAAGGCGAATGGCACGGAAATCATGATGATGAATGGGTAAGTCAGAGACTCGAACTGTGCAGCCATCACGATGAAGACGAGGATGATGATAAGGATACCGAGAGTACCGAGGTCACGGTTAGAGTCTTGCTGGTCTTCGTATGAACCAGCCACCTGAACTGTGATACCAGCCGGCACGTCCATATTCTTAACTATTGAGTTGCCAAGTTCTACACCGTCGGAGAGGGCTACTCCGTCAGCGAGCACGGCTGACACAGTGACGATACGCTGGCGGTCCTTGCGCTCGATAGTAGGAGGCATGGAGCTCTCCTTGACTGTAGCAATGTCGCGGATGCGGATGTTCTGTCCCTTTGCGTTAGGTATGACCATGTTTTCGATGTCTTCTATAGACACACGGGCAGTGGGTTCGTAGCGCACCTTGATGTCATACTCGTCGCCATCCTCACGGTAGTAGCTCTGGAGCGAACCGTAGATGAGTGAGCGTACGGCACTGGCTGCTGTAGAGAGGCCTATGCCCTGCTGAGCGAGTTTGTCGCGGTCGAAGTCCACGAGGAGTTCTGGCTGGTAGTCTGAACGTGAGATGATGACCTGAGTGACACGAGCATCTTCCTTGAACTTGTTGCTGAGTTCCTTAGCTATATCGTATGTGGCATTCATGTCATAGCCATAGATCTCAAACTGAGCTGTAGGCTGACCACCCATCTTTGCACCCTGGCTACCGCCGAGCATAACGTTATATTTGGCAAGTTCGGGGATAACCTTGAGGTCGGCGCGCATTTCGTCACAGATAGTGGCAAGTCCCTTTTCACGCTGATTAGACGGACACATCATGATGTTGAACGAGATGATGTGTGTACCATTGTCCTGAAGAGAGGCAAAGGTATTGTCATCGCCGGCCTGACCCACAGTGAAGTTACAAGACTCCATGTCTTCGCCGTAGCGCTCCCTCCATTTCACCACGAGCTGCTTGGCAAGGTCTTCAGCCTTTTCCACACGTGTACCGATAGGGAGTTCGAGAGTGATACCGATACGGCCAGAGTCGTTGGTTGGGAAGAATTCACTCTTGATGCCTGTTGCCGCAACGATTCCTACAGTGGCAACCACGAGGACAAAACAACCTGCGAGGACTGTCCAACGATGGCGCACAGCCCAGTTGATGCGCTTCTCATACCACCGGTCGAGGGAGTCGAGCGACTTGGCGATAGGTCCGTAGAAAGCCTTGAAGAGCTTGCTCTGCTTCTTCTGGAGGCGGAGCATCTGTGAGCAGAGCATAGGAGTGAACGAGAGGGCACTGACTGTAGACACTGTCATGATGACGCACATCATCCATCCGAGCTGCTTGAAGAGCACACCCGAGATACCTGTCACCATGGTCAGAGGGAAGAACACGGCAATCATGGTGAGTGTAGAGGCGATAACGGAGATGGCCACCTCGTTGGTAGCGTGGATGGCTGCCTGCTTAGGACTGGAGCCACGTTCGATATGTGTAGTCACGTTCTCAAGGACCACGATGGCGTCGTCGACGACGTTACCGATGGCGATGGAGAGACACGAGAGAGAAATCATGTTGAACGAACCGCCTGTAGCGTACAGATAGACGAAGGAGGCGATAAGTGACATAGGGATGGTGATGACGATGATCATTGTGGCGCGCCAGCGTCCGAGGAAGATGAAAACGACGAGAGCCACGAAGAGCATGGCATAGCCGATAGTCTCCTGGAGAGAGCCAATGGTGTTCTTGATGTTGTCAGAGGTGTTGACGATGACGCCGAGTTTGACATCAGAAGGAAGATTGGACTGGAGAGTTGGGAGCATATCCATGACCTTGTCGGAGATTTCTACCGAGTTGGCACCACTCTGCTTCTGGATGACAATCATGGCACCCTGCACACCGTTGGTGAATGTGCGCTGAGCTCTCTCCTCAAGGTTGTCCTCTATGCGAGCCACGTCGCGGAGATAGACGTTCACGCCATTGTATGAGCCGACGATGACGCCAAGCATCTGCATTGGGTCGTCAAACTCACCCTCCACACGTACGGAGTATGTCTGTGTACCCACATCGATAGTACCGTTGGTGACATTACGGTTTTCGGCTGCGATGGCAGAAGCTACCTGAGCAGGGCTGAGGTTGTAAGCTTCCATCTTCTGTGGGTCCATATAGACGTTGATCTCACGCTTTGGCGAACCAGTGATGCTCACCGTACCCACACCGTCGACACGCGCCAGAGGGTTGGCCACGTTGTCGTCGAGGATCTTGTATAGAGCCTTTTGAGACTCTGTTGCCTCTACCGAGAGCATGAGGATAGGAATCATGTCGGTAGAGAACTTGAAGAGGATGGGCTGTTGGGCCTCATCCGGCAAGCTGTTGGAGATCATGTCGAGTTTGTCTCGCACATCGTTTGTCAGGACATTGATGTCGTAGCCATATTCAAACTCGAGCGTGATGACAGACACGCCTTCCTTACTGTTGCTGGTGACATGCTTGAGGTGCTCCACGGAGTTGAGCGTATTTTCAAGCGGACGGGTCACGTTGTTCTCTATGTCTTCCGCACTGGCACCTGTATAGTATGTCAGCACCATGATGGTGTTGGTATCGATGTCCGGGTAGAGGTCGATAGGAAGTTTGATGAAAGAGAACACACCAAATATTATGATTGCCAGAAAGCAGAGACTGGTCATAATCGGTCGTTTGACCGCACCTTCATATATACTCATATTGATTTTTGTCTTTGTTGTGCAGATGCCTGCCGATGTTTGTCAGAAGAGGAGGGAGAGCTGTAAGCAGCAGATTATTGCTGCTTGTTCGTCCCCTGCCCTTTCCACTTCGGTCAAGAGAGCATCTGAGAGTTACACATTATTTATATATATAAGGAGGCATTACTTTACGACCTCCACTTCCTTGCCGTTTGTGAGGCGAGTCTGTCCGGCGATGACAACCTCGTCGCCTGGGTTGACGCCGCTGAAGATTTCATACTTGGTGCCGATGTGCTTGCCGAGTTCCACCTTGTTGTATGACACCTTGCCGTTCTTGTATACATAAACATAGCGGTCGCCAGCACCAATCTGCTTCACGATAGCTTCATCTGGCACGAGGACATGGTTCTTGTCGCCGTAGTTGATAGTGGCGCGGGCGAACATGCCCGGACGCACCTTCTGGGCAGGATTGCTGATAGTGACCTCGACTGGGAAGGTGTGAGTGATAGCGTCGATGGATGGGTAGACGATAGTAACCTTTCCGCTGAAGGCCTCACCCTCGTATGCATCGAGTGTGATATCGACAGGCATGCCCTTCTTCACCTTCTTGTAGTAGTTTTCAGACACATTGACGAGCAGCTTCACAGGGTTTGTCTGCTCGATAGTGAGAACAGGGTTGCCGCTTGAGTACATGTCGCCATCGTCGTAGTTGCGAGCTGTCACCACGCCGCTGATGGGAGAGATGAGCTGTGTGTTCTCCACAAGCTGCTTGTACTGAGTAGAGTATACGTCGAGCTGCATCTTGGCGTTGTCGTATTCAGCCTTGCTGGCTCCGCCCACCTGATAGAGCTGTTCAG
>JAEDNQ010000086.1 GCA_016302435.1 Bacteroidaceae bacterium | reverse complement strand
TCATAGAACCTATAGCAGTCATAGAACCTCTACTCCAAAACCTGTTCATCTTTCCAATTTACGAAGTACACTCTGGTGCGGGCACGTGTCAGAGCCGTGTATAGCCATCGGAAATAGTCGGGGCCAAGCATATCCTCCGTCATGTAGCCCTGGTCAATAAAGACATTTGTCCATTGGCCGCCCTGAGCTTTGTGGCAGGTGATGGCATACGCATACTTTATCTGCAAGGCATTGTAGTATGGGTCTTGGCGCAGAGCCTTT
Source organism: Bacteroidaceae bacterium (assembly GCA_016302435.1). Taxonomy (GTDB): domain Bacteria; phylum Bacteroidota; class Bacteroidia; order Bacteroidales; family Bacteroidaceae; genus Minthosoma. Next base: position 9,361 of record JAEDNQ010000086.1, on the reverse strand, counting down.
AGCTTGTCTTGTTTAGAGCGTGGAGTAGGGTCGCCGGCGTAGTCCTCCATTATGCCGTTATAGAGTTGTTCCTGCTGTTCCTTGGTGAGCGAAGGAGCCTCTGCCTGCAGAGTGTCCAGGAGCACCGTAATGTTCATAGAGTAGTTGTCATAGTCGGGAAATTCCAGTTCGGCATCAGCAAAGGTAAAGCCATAGAAGCAGCGTTCATTGCGCAGGCGGCGCACTATAGCTGTGTCACCATTAGCTATGAAGTCAAAAGGTGTACTCTCTGCCTCTTCAGGACTCTTGCCCTCTTTCAGTGCCTCCGTCATCAGCTGCCCATTGAGCGTTTCTGTCCAGTAGTAGTTGTTCTTGGCTACCATCAGAATGTCGCCCCCTTCTACAGCCTCTTCCCTCCATAGTATCTTAGCTCTTATGCCATTATTATACGCAATGGCCCTCTTGTTGCTGCGCGTCACAACTATTGTCTCGTCCTCGCCGTCACGGTGATAGCACTCCTCTATGACTTCTATCAGTTCGTTGCCCATCACCCTCTTCACGTCAGCAAAGCCTTTGAAGCGAAGTTGCGGCAGACTGAATATTTGTTCTGTATCCATCAGTTCGCGTAGGCGAGTGGCGTTCCACAGTATGCCAGACTCCTCAGCCTGCCTCACTACCTGCCTCAACGTAGAGCTTTCCACCTCCAGTCCGTAGCAGCGCAATTCGTCGTCGTTGAGAGCAGGACTCTCGCATTCACCCACAGGAGGCAGCTGGGCTGTGTCGCCCATGAGAATAAGCCGGCAGCCACGTCCGCCATAGACGAAGTGCACCATGTCGTCGAGCAGGCGGCCAGTGCCATATATGCTTCCACCGCTATACTCGTCGTTTGAGATCATAGATGCTTCGTCGCAGATGAATAGGATATTGCTGCGCATGTTGAAGTCGAGGGTGAATATGCTGTCCTTGTCAAATGACTTCTGACGGTATATGCGTTTGTGCACAGTGTGGGCAGTGTGGTCTGCATAGAGCGAGAGCACCTTGGCAGCCCTGCCCGTGGGAGCCATCAGCGCACACTCTCTGCCTATCCCCTCCATGGTCTTCACCAACGCACTCACAAGGCTCGTTTTTCCTGTTCCGGCAAAGCCTCTGAGCACGTATATCGATTCGGTTCCCGGCGTGAGGATGAAGTCGCACAGAGAGTCGATGGTTTTTGCTTGGTCAGTTGTCGGAATGTACCCGAAATTTTGCAAAAACAGCTCTTTTAGGTAGTCTTTAATCATGTTTTTTAAAAAAAATGTCCAAGTAGTATCTTCAATTCAAAAATTATAGTTATTTTTGCGACACGAATATAGCGAATAATCGCGAGCTGACCGAAAAAAAGCTGAAAAACCAGCTTCCAAGGCATCAAAAAACAACATTTGGCGTCGATAAAGCAGAGCCTAAGTAGCAACCCTACTTTCTGTTCCTGCCAAGGCGGTGCCGCCCCAACTCATAGAAAAGAATCAATAATAAACAACTAAGCATATCATGAAAAAAATCTATGTGAATCTCCTGCTGGCATGCTGCACAGTAGGTCTTGCAGTAGCATGCTACATGAGCATCTACTCTGACATCGCCTTCGACGAAGAAAAGAAGGCACGTGAAGAACTCGTTATTGCTCGTCTCATGGACATCCGCAATGCGGAAGAGCAGTACAAGATGACCTTCGGTGACTATTGCGGCACCATTGACTCTATCATTGACTTTGTCAAGAATGGTAAGACTGTCGACAAAATCATCAAGGAAGGTGAGCTCACTGACGACCAACTTGAAGCTGGTATGACAGAGCGTCAGGCCGTAGCTGAGGGCATCATCAAGCGCGACACTATTTGGATCTCTACAGCCGAAAAGCTTGGCATCAAGAATCCTGACTCACTCAAGTACGTTCCTGTCGGACGCGAGGCTGACGGAAAGTACATCGTAAAGCAGTCAACATTTGACCCATCAAAGTGCGACACCATTTACAATGGCATCATTCAGCTCCGCAAGAAGGCTGCCTTCAACATGAAGACAAACGAGTTTGACATGATGGTTGAGTTCCGTGCCAGACTCGATGACTATCTCGACGGCATGAGCGAGAAGAAGATTAAGAATCTCAAGTCAGACCTCAAGAAGCGCCATAGAAACCGCGCTGAACTTATGTTCGACAACGAGGATAACACCGAGGGAGAATGGTATGGACTCCGTATGGGCGACCTTGAAGATGCAAACAACAAGATGGCAGGTAACTGGGAGTAATACCAATGGCTGAAAATACGCTCAATAACAATAAAAGTCTGTCCATTCGAGTATGCTCGAATGGACTTTCTTTTTGTACATACTCTCCTGGTCAGCAGCAGCCTTTCGAATATCGGAAGGTAGATATCAACCATACCATATCGCTTGCTGCCAACCTCAAAGAAGCACTTCGAAACGAAGAAATGCTGCAGCAGGACTATCTTAGGGTCAATGTTATGGTGTCCGTGCCACATTTCACCACTATGCCCGTAGCAGCTTTCCAAAAGGACTATGTGCAGTCAGTCTACGGGATGACCTTTCCAAAGGAGAAGGCTGCACATGTCAGCTACAATGTGCTGCGGCGCTCAGGCATTGCTATCATCTTTGGCATGGATCGCAACATCTACCAACTTCTCGTCGACGATTTCCCGAGAGCTCGATTCTATGCCTCGGCCAGCACCCTCATTGAGTTCCTCAGCCAGCGCAGTCTGCTTGACCGGGGACGCTCCATGTATGTATACCTCCATGAGAAGGAAATGACTCTCTATGCCTTTGACCACGGACGCATGCTCTTTGTCAACACTTTTGATGTGTCAGCTGTCAATGACATGCAGTATTTTATACTAAATGTTTGGAAAGAGTTGGAGTTTGATCAGATTGATGACGCACTGTGTATTGTCAGTGACAGTGATGACGGAGCAGCAGCATTGTCGGAGAAGATACGTTACTTTCTTCAGAACGTAACCGTCATCAACCGTAAGGACGACTTCCGCAATAAGCTCACCATGGGCAACGGACTCATCCCCTACGATCTGCAGACGCTCCTCGTGTGCGGATTCTGATGCAAGAGCCATGGAGTTTATCGCAATTGCTCCATTTTTGTACCACCACACATTAATCCTATTACACTATGCGAATAATCAGAGGTAAATATAAGAGCAGGCACATCCCTACGCCTACCAACTTTACAGCGAGGCCAACAACAGACTTCGCCAAAGAAGGACTCTTCAATATCTTGGAGAATGTTTACATAGACTTTGACGCTGAGCCTACAGCCCTTGACCTGTTTGCAGGCACTGGCTCCATCTCTTTGGAACTGGCGTCGAGAGGTTGCAGAAAGGTTGTGTCTGTAGAGAAAAGCTACAAGCACTGGCTCTATCTCTCACGCTTGCAGAAGGAACTGCAGGCCAAGGAGTGGCTGCCGCTCAAGGGAGATGTCTTCAGATATGCCAGTGCGTGCAAGGAGAAATATGATATAATCTTTGCAGATCCTCCCTATGCCCTTGAAAATCTAAAGGACATACCCGAGACCGTCCTTCCACTTTTAGCTGATGATGGCTTATTTGTCCTGGAACATGGTTCCGACTATGACTTCTCCTCTCATCCTCGCTTCGTGGAGCACCGCAACTATGGAAGCGTCAACTTCAGCTTCTTCCAGTAGGAGGAGATGAAGAATATGCAGAGAAGGGATAGCAGCGTGGCTGCTATCCCTTCTCTGTGTGTTTAGGAAGCGGGGAAATGGACTATCCCGACCTTCAGGTTTTTCTGGAGTTCCAGACCTTCAGGGCTTTTCAGAGTTCTCTGTTTCCCAGAAGTCTCTCTTACATTATTCTCATAGGTGGTCTGCCTCCCATGCCTGGGCCACCCCATCCATGGCGCTCCTTGTCAGTACCGTTGGCGTTTTTGCCGCCGAAGATGTTGAGCTTGTAGATGAGTCTTACCATGCCGTAAGAGTAGATGGCGTTATATTCAGAGTCGCTGCGCTGGTATGCTGAGATGTTGCGGCTGATGTTGCTCTGATTCTTGAGAATGTCGTTCCATTGGAAGCTGATAGTGAGAGCGTTGCCCTTTAGGAAGGACTTGCTGACCGAAGCGTTCCATAGCAGTTCGTTGGTGTTCATGCTGCTTGAGGCATATCCTCGTCTGCTGCTTTCGCTGATGTCGGTGGAGATGCTCAGACCATTGTCGAAGAGGAGGTTCATGTCTGCTCCGTAGCTGAAGTCCCATGTGTTCATGTTGCCTGTTGTCAACACGGAGTTCTTGGAACTGTTGTAAGTGAAGCTGCCATTGATGCCCATCTCAAACCAGTCTTTGCGGAAATCGAAACCGAGGTGCTCGCTAACGTTGTATGTGTTGGTCTTCGACTTGTCCTGTGTGTACTGCACGGGGTCAAGGTAGCTGAGCTGGTGGCTGTAGTTGAGGCTTGTGAAGTTGTTTACCGTGAAGTAGTTGTTCTTATCCAACGACATGTTGAAACCTCCGCCAAGGTTGGCATTCCAATTACCGTTGATATTTTCTGGTCGAGTGGTCCTCACACCTGTAGCTTCGTCGTAGCTGGTGCGGTTGCTGATGCTGTTCTGTGTCATGTTGACTCCACCCCATGCAAAAATGCCGCGCTGATGCTCCATCTTGAAGGAGTTGTAGTTTGCATTGAAGCCATGGCTGAAGGATGGCTTCAGACCAGGATTACCCTTGGTGATGTTGAGTGGGTTGGAGTCGTCTGTTATGTCGAGCAGGTTGGTCATGCTGGGCTGTGATGTGCGTCCTCTATATGACAGGCGCAGGTTGGTCTGCTTGTCAAAGTTGTAGCGGAAATCAACGTTGGGGGCGAAGTTGAACACGTTGCGAGTGACGGTGGGAAACTCCTTGCCCATGTATTTGTAGTCGAGCAGACTGCGCTGTGGCAGGAGGTCTATGCCTGCGCTGAAGTTATATGCGTCTGTCACCTTGCGGAAGCTGAGGGTGATGGCGTGGTCAAAGTTTTTGTAGATTGAGTACTGTGAGAGTGAGTCAGCCTTGGTGCTTTCGTCTTCTCCGAAGAACTTATGGCCTTGTGCGAGCAAGAAGTCCACTGCTCCTGTAATGTCGTAGCGATATTGTGCGAGAGCATTGTACAGGTCTGTGTAGGCTGTAGGATCCATGATGAAGGCCTGGCGGTCAGACTTGTTGTAGCTGTAGTTGAAACGGTATGATAACTGCAGGTAAGTCTTTTCGGCTATTGGCTCTGAGTAGGTGAGCTGGGCACTATAGCCGCTGCTGCGTCCTGGGGTGTTGTAGTATCTGTTGTTGATGGTTTCGCTTCCATCGTTGTTGTAGAAGATGCGGGCTGAAGAGAGCTGTTTGCTGTCTGAGCCAGATGCGTTTCCTGTCATGCGCAGTGTGATGTTTCGTCCCTCGTTGTTGAGTCGGCGGTTGAATTGCAGTTCACCGTTTATGCGTCGACTGTCGGAGTCGTTCTGCGAACGGTTCTGGTTGGTGTTGACGATATGTTGGATGAGGTCATCTATAGGGTCACTGTCAGCTCCGCCGGCAGTTGGGTTGATGCCGTCAATAGCAGAGATGGCATCGTCGAGTGGGTCGTCAGACCAATTGTGAGGGTCGTCGTTGAAGGTTGCGCTGGCGCTGTTGCTGAAGCTGGTGCTGCGAGAGAGGCTGCCCGAGGGACGGAAGATGATGTTTGTCATTGAGTCTGGTTTCCATTCGAAGCGGAAGTTCGCATTCCAGTTGTGGCTTGCGCTGCGGCTTGTGCTCTCGCTGTTGGAGAACGAACCGCGTGAGGTGACGAAGCTCTGTGTAGATGTCCTGTTCCATACGTCGGAGCCGTTGTAGCGGTAGCGCACGTTACCTCCCATCTCAAGTTTCTCAGATGTGGTGGCAAAGTTTATACCTACGTTCTTGGAGTTGCGCAGACCATTGCCTCCGCGTCCCCAGCCTCTACCGCCGCCTCCGCCGAAGCCTCGATCACCGTTATTGTTGCCTCCGCCCATTATGGAGAACTGGTTCTGGTCTATGAAACGGTTGATGTTGGCGTTGACAGAGTAGCGGTCCTCTGTGCCGTAGCCGGCATTGATATTGCCAAACCATCCGTTGTTCATACCCTTCTTGACCGTCAGGTCTAACACTGTCTCCTCTTCGCCGTCGTCAATGCCTGTCACACGGCTGAAGTCGCTCTTCCTCTCGTAGGTCTTGAGTTTGTCTATCATGGAAGTAGGAATATTCTGCATGGCCATCTTGGTGTCGTCAAAGAAAAACTCCTTGCCGTCGACAAGAATCTTCTTCACAGTCTTGCCATTGATGGTTATGTTGCCTTCATCGTCCACCTTAGCTCCTGGCAGTTTCTTTACGAGGTCCTGCAGTGCAGACCCTTCCGGTGTGCGGTAGGCTGCTGCATTGAATACTACGGAGTCTCCGCTCACCTGCACCTGAGCCACATTGGCAGATACGGTAGCCTCCTTCAGCATCTTGGAGTCGGGAGATATGTGGATATATCCAACACTGACCTTCTTTTCCTTTTTGTTGGTGAGGTCAAGTGGCATGAGTCTGTCCTTGTATCCAATGAAGGTGATTTTGGTGACGTATTTGCCCTTCTTTACATCCTTTATTTCAAAAGAGCCGTCAGGTGCTGTAGCAGCTCCGCCCACCATGGAGCTGTCAGGCAGAGAGAGGATTCTGACGGTTGCAGATACGACTGGTTCGTTGCTTTCATCCTCGAGGATTATGCCCGAGACATTGAATTTTGATTGTGCCAAGGCATTTGCTCCGAGAGCAGAGAGGAGAAATGCCAATAATGTTTTCTTCATATTGCGTAATTGGGGTTTGTTTCTTGTTTTATACGTCCAAATTGACTGCAAAGTTACGAAAAGGTTTAATAATAAGTGGTCTAATTTATTTATTATATGTAATTTTGCAGTCGAAAAGACACATTATATATAATATAGAACACAGAAACTGTCTATTGGGGTATAATGCGGCTTCATCCAGACTATATAAATTTCAAATAACAATACATCAGAAATGAATAAAAGAAACATCCTGCTGGCGATAGTTTTCGCCATCATCGCCCCTCTCAGCCTTCAGGCTCAGTTTGCTCGATTAGACAAGTATCCACAGATTCCATCTCACTATGATGCCACATTTGTGGACTATGTCAAGGATTTTGCAAGTGGAGTGGCAAAGACATCCTATGGTCAGTATTTCGGACAAATCACTCGCGACAAGAATATCTATGGCTTCGGAGCCTACTACACTGACCAAGATGGGGTCATCTATGGACAGTACAGACTTGGCGACTATCTGTTTGGCATTAAGATGGGAGTACGCACAGCTAAGGTGGGCACCAACGACCACTACATCTGCTACGACCTTACAACTGGTGACCCTCAGTATATCATCAAGGATAGTGCCAAGTATACCCTGCCTGCCGACTACAGCAAGACCTACCGCTTTGAGTCTCTCAACTACCAAAACGGTGACAAATACGTGGGTGAAACAGTCAATGGCAAGCGCGAAGGCTATGGAATCTATTTCTACTCCAACGGCAACTACTACTACGGACGCTATAAGAACAACGAACGTTCTGGTTTCGGTGCCCTCTTCTTTACCAACAATACCATAACTATCCAGTACTGGAAAGAAAAGGAGAAGTAGCACATGAACGTCAAGACCAATTCTCCTCTTGCTTGGTGGCTTGCTATACGCCCCAAGACTCTCACGGGGGCGGCTGCTCCAGTCCTTGTGGGCGGTTCCATGGCCTTCGTTTACATGGCCTCCTCCATGTCACACGACGACTGGTCTGCTCCATCCTTTATTCAGTGGTTGCCTTCAGCGCTTCTGCCCTTTGGTCTTTGTCTGCTCTTTGCCATAGTCATGCAGATAGACGCCAACCTTATCAATGATTATTTTGACTTCAAGAAAGGCACTGACCGTGAGGATCGCTTAGGTCCCGAGCGTGCGTGTTCACAAGGATGGATCACTCCTATAGCCATGCAGCTTGCCATAGCCATAGTCACCATCCTGTCCTGTCTTGTAGGTCTCCTCATCCTGCTCCTCCACATGCAGTATGAGCTGCTGCTTGTAGGCTTTCTCTGTGTCCTTTTCTGTTTTCTGTATACAACCAAGCTCTCCTACCTTGGATGGGGCGACATCCTCGTCTTCATATTCTTTGGTCTTGTACCAGTATTCTTCACATGCTATGTCATGACAGAAGGGGAATGGTGTGTGCCCATCATCATTGCCGGCGCATCCATGGGACTTGCCACCGACACTCTGCTTGTCGTCAACAACTACCGCGACCGGGAGCAGGATGCCATCAGTGGTAAACGCACAGTCATTGTGCGCATCATGGAGAAATACTCAACGTCAGGGCTGTATGGGAGAGCCTCAAAGGAATGTAAGTCAGAAAAGTCTGATGAAGCCTCAAAGGAAGGTAAGGTGGAAAAGTCTGATGGAGCCTCAAAGGAAGGTCTCCAGGCTTGTCAAGATTTATATCTGTGGTTAGGTGTATTTGCCACCATATTGGGCATTGTTGCCCTTTTCATGTATCCCTTGACGTCTATACGTTACCCCTTCATTGTTGTATACCTTATCCTGCATTTTCGCACTTTCCGGCGTTTCCAGTCGCTTGACGGACGCGAACTCAACGCAGTGCTTGGCGAGACAGCCCGCAACATCTTCCTCTTTGGTCTCCTCTTTGCTGCCAATGTGCTCATTGGTCAGTAGGGGAGGAATCCCCGTGACTGTCCAACCGAGACAAAGCGCGCCCAATTGACCCGTGGCTGTCCAACCGAGACAAAGCGCGCCCAATTGGCCCATGGCTACTCGGCTATCTCTTTTTTACTCACTCCCTACAAATAATCAAAGTTATAACTTCAAAAATACCACGCTTATGCTTACCCCAGCCCAAATCTACAGAATGAAACAATACCAAGACTCGCTGCCTGATGCTCGCAAGCGTTCCCCCATAGCAGACTACTACGAAGGCTATTTCTTTGTGACCCTCAATGCTAACAAGAAGGCGCCACGCATGAGCATAGTCTGCGGCAAGCCAGGGCTTCCGAAGGATGACCCCAACGCTCCACGTGTTATCTACCTCGATCTGGGGATGCGAGTAATGGAGTGCTGGCGAAACATCCCACGCTTTCATCCCCATGTCACAGTCATAGCGGCAGAGGTCATGCCCGACCATTTCCATGGCCTCCTGCATATCCGCCGTGTGGAGGGAAAACATCTGGGCAGAGTCATCGGAGGCTTCATGATAGGCTGCACCCATGCCTACTGGGATGTGTTAGGCATACCTTGGAGGGACATGAAGAGCAATCCTAACAGCGGAAACATAAGTGTCCATACC
>JAEDNQ010000085.1 GCA_016302435.1 Bacteroidaceae bacterium | reverse complement strand
GCTCGAAATACTCAAGCAACAGCAGGAAGCACAAAACCAGAAGAACGGCAACTAACGCCCCGTGCTTGCTCCGCCAGACCTCCGACAGTCTGCTCCGCCAGGCCTCCGACAGTCTGCTCCGTCAGAGCAGCCACAGTCTACTCCGTCAGGCCAGCCACAGTCTGCTCCGTCAGGCCAGCCGTGTTCCCAACACGGCCTCATCCCCTTCCCCTCAAAAACATCACCCCACCATGACAAAGAACATTCTCTTAGCCACCCTCCTTACGATGGCCACCATAGATTCTGACGCTCAATCCTACATTGGGCGTCAGAATCCGTCTATATCCAACCGCACCCTCACCCCCGAGCTCCTCTGGGCCATGGGGCGCGTAGGCTCATCCGCCGTAGCCCCCGACGCCAAGACCATAGCATACAACGTCAGCTACTACAGCGTAAAAGAAAACAAGAGCCATACCGTCATCTACACCATCAACACCGACGGAACAGAAGAAAAGCTTCTCACCACTGCCAAGACATCTGAGCTATCACCCAAATACATCAGCCAAGGCAAGCGCATAGCATACCTCGGACTGGCAGAAGATGGCAACATGCAGCTCTTCTCCATGAATCCCGACGGAAGCGACCGCAAACAGCTCTCCCATGAAGCCGAAGGTGTAGACGACTTCCTGTTCTCCCCCGACGAGACAAAGGTCATCCTTGTCAAGACCATTAAATACGGAGAGCGCACCAACGACCTCTACCCCGATCTCGACAAAGCGTCGGGCAGAGTCATCACCGACCTCATGTACCGCCACTGGGACGAATGGGTCGAAAGCATCCCACAGTCCTTCGTTGCTGACTTCGACGGTGACAAAGTCACCAACACCGTCTGCATACTCGATGGCGAGAACTACGAGTGCCCCATGAAACCCTTCGGCGGCATAGAGCAGCTCGCATGGAGTCCCGACTCAAAACAGATAGCCTACACCTGCCGCAAACTCGAAGGCAGAGAATATGCCTGCTCTACCGATGCCGACATATATATATATAATGTGTCAACCCGTGTGTCCACAAACATCTGCAAAGGCCAGGGCTACGTGCGCCCAGCCATAGACCCTACCGAGTCTCTCAAAAATCAGAAAGTCAACGACCCATCCTATCCAGGCAACGTCGTCTCAGGCTTCCTCCTCACAGGCTACGACACCAATCCCTCCTTCTCTCCCGACGGCAAATACATAGCCTGGCAGAGCATGGAGCGCGACGGCTATGAGTCGGACATCAACCGACTGCTCGTCATGGAACTCTCTACAGGCAAGATACAGCGCCTCGCCGACAAGTTCGACACCCCCGTCGACACCTACACATGGTCTGCTGACGGCAAACTCATATACTTCATCAGCACATGGCACGGCACTACCCATGTCTACGCCACCGACTTCAGCGGCAACATCCGCAAGATTACAGACGGCCTCTTCGACTACTCTTCCGTTCAGCTCTGCGGCGACAAGCTCCTGTGCGGACGCCACAGCATGCGCAAGAGCCACGAACTCTACCTCGTCAACCCTGCCCTCACACCGACAGGCAAGAAAGTTAACCCCGCAAAACTGTCGCCCAACAAAAAGATAGTACGCATGGGCACACCTACCTGGGACTTTGAAGAAGGCAGCATAGAAGGCGTGACAGCCAATGTCAAGCCAGTAACAAACGAAAACAAATACTTCTACGACAACATCGACTGGGGAACAGTAGAAGCAGAAATATGCACCTCTACCGACGGGAAGAAGGTTCTCTCTTGGATCATCCTTCCTCCCAACTTCGACCCCAACAAGAAATACCCCACCCTTCTCTTCTGCGAAGGCGGACCTCAGTCGCCCGTCAGCCAGTTCTGGTCTTACCGCTGGAACATGATGATAATGGCTGCCAACGGTTACATCGTCGTAGCCCCCAACCGCCGCGGTCTCCCAGGCTTCGGCACCGAATGGCTTGAAGAGATAAGCGAAAACTATGGTGGCAGATGCATGGACGACTACTTCGCCTCTATCGACTACGCCGTACAAAACCACTCCTATGTGGACAAAGACCGACTCGGCTGCGTAGGCGCATCCTTCGGCGGCTACTCCGTCTACTGGATAGCAGGCCACCACGACAAGCGCTTCAAAGCCTTCATCGCCCACGATGGCATCTTCAACCTCGAACAGCAGTATCTTGAGACAGAAGAGATGTGGTTCGCCAACTGGGACATGGGCGGAGCCTACTGGAACGGCCACCCCAACACCTTCAGCAACTCGCCCCACCGCTTCGTAGACAAATGGGACACCCCCATTCTTTGCATACAAGGCGAAAAAGACTACCGCATCGTCACCTCACAAGCCATGTCTGCCTTCAATGCAGCCCGTCTGCGAGGCATAGAAGCGGAGTTCCTCTGCTTCCCCGACGAAAACCACTGGGTACTCAAGCCACAAAACGGCATCCTCTGGCAACGCCGCTTCTTCAACTGGCTTGACAGATGGCTCAAACAATAGGAGAAAAACTGCGGCAATAGCCCCCTGCTCCGTCAGGCCAGCCGTGTTCCCAACAAGGCCTCCATCCCCTTCCCCGATAAAACAAAAACACTCACCAATATGACTCAACAACTTCAGCAAAAACTCTCAGATTCACCAGCCATGCGTTGGACAGCCCTCATCATTGTCTCCGTCACCATGATGTTCGGCTACTTCTTCACCGATGTCATGTCGCCCCTCGAGCCACTCCTCACCGCCGCCAAAGGCAGTGAAGGCGGACTCGGATTAGGATGGACATCATCAGAGTACGGATGGTTCTCAGGCGCATACGGCCTGATGAACGTCTACCTTCTCCTCCTCTTCTTCGGAGGCATCATCCTCGACAAGTTCGGCATCCGCTTCACAGGCGTGCTCTCCACAGCCCTCATGTTCGGCGGAGCACTCATCAAGTGGTGGTCAGTCAGCCAAGACTTTGGCGATGCTACCATCTGGGTACCCTTCGGCGGCGACGTGCAGGCACAAGTAGCCTACGCAGGACTCGGCTTCGCCATCTACGGCGTCGGATGCGAGATAGCCGGCATCACTGTCAGCAAGGTCATCGTCAAGTGGTTCACAGGCCACGAACTCGCCCTTGCCATGGGACTTCAGGTAGCTCTCGCCCGCATCGGCACAGCTGTAGCCCTTGGAGCAGCCCTCCCCATAGCCAAGTCACTCGGTGGCGTCAGCGCCTCAGTAGGCCTTGGAGCCGCCTGCCTCTGCATCGGCATGATATCCTTCATCGTCTACAATGTCATGGACAAGAAAGAAGATGCCTCAGCAGCCAACACAGCGTCAGACAGCAGCGAAGAGAGCTTCAGATTCTCCGACCTCACCCTGCTCCTCACCAACAAGGGCTTCTGGTACATCACCCTCCTCTGCCTCATGTTCTACGCAGGCGTATTCCCCTTCCTCAAGTTTGCCACAAAGCTCATGGTCTTCAAATATGGGGTAGACCCCGAACTCGCAGGCCTCATACCAGCCATGCTGCCCTTCGGCACGATATTCCTTACCCCCTTCTTCGGAGGTATATATGACAAGAAAGGCATGGGAGCCACACTCATGATACTCGGTTCCATCCTCCTCACCATCGTCCATGTCACCTTTGCCCTCCCATTAAGCAATGTAGCCCTTGCCATCGGAGTCATGATAGTCCTCGGCATAGCCTTCGGCCTCGTGCCCTCAGCCATGTGGCCATCCGTACCAAAGATTATCCCGATGAAACTCCTCGGCACAGCCTATGCCGTCATCTTCTACATACAGAACATAGGACTCTCCATGGTCCCCATGTGGATAGGCGCAGTCAACGACAAAAACACCGACGCCAACGGCATCATCGACTACACAGAGTCCATGACCATCTTCGCCGCCTTCGGTGCAGCAGCCATCCTCATCTCCTTCCTCCTCCTCATAGAAGACAAGAAGAAAGGCTACGGACTCCAGAAGGCCAACATAAAGCAGTAAGTAGCGGACAATGACATGATGCAGGAGCTACCGGGAAGGGGATTTCCCCACCCGAACCTGCTAATTGTCAAGAATATCTGTCCTTTATCCGCAAAACCAATTTATTGAACACCCTATTAACCAATACCAAATAATACAATGTTTGAAACAATCTCCACCCCATGGATTGTAGTATGCTTCATACTATGGTTCTACTTCCTGCTGAACTCCTACAAGGGTCAGCCCAAAGGTCTGTGGGTATTAGCCCTGGCCAACACAGGCGAGCGCTTCGGTTACTACACCATGCTCGCAGTCTTCACCCTGTTCCTTCAGGCCAATTTTGGCTTCAGTGAAGGCGTCACCAGCACCATCTTCTCTACCTTCCTCATGCTCGTCTACTTCCTGCCTCTCTTCGGCGGCATGTTGGCAGATAAGTTCGGCTACAGCAAGATGGTCACCATCGGCATCTTCATCATGTTCGCAGGTTACGTCCTTCTCTCCCTGCCACTCGGCAAAGACACCTTTGCCATGATAGCCATGGGAGGAGCACTCCTGTTGGTCAGCCTCGGCACCGGACTCTTCAAAGGCAACCTCCAAGTCATGGTAGGCGACCTCTACAATGCGCCCGAGTTTGCCGACAAGCGCGACTCAGGCTTCTCACTCTTCTACATGGCCATCAACGTTGGCGCCCTCTTTGCCCCGACAGCAGCCATACGCATCATGGAGTGGGCACAAAACTCACTCAGCGTGTCAGAAGCCGACTCCTACCACTATGCCTTCGGAGTAGCCTTCGCCTCTCTGATCATATCCATCCTCATCTACTACATCGGCATGCCAGCCTTCAAGCATGTCACCACCTCGGTCAAGAAAGGAGCAGAAAAAGCACAAGAAGCCATCGTCGACACCCTCTCACCAGCTGAGACAAAAGAGCGCATCGTGTGCCTCTGCCTTGTCTTCGCTGTAGTGGTCTTCTTCTGGATGGCCTTCCACCAAAACGGACTCACCCTGACATTCTTTGCCCGCGACTACACAGCCACCTCATCCACAGGTCTGCAAACCATGCTCTTCGACGTGCGCAACCTTCTGGCCTGCATCTTCATCGTCTATGGACTTTTCGGTCTCTTCCAGACCAAGGGTCTCAACCGCATCATAGCAGGTGTCCTTGTGGCAGCAGGCGTATGCTTCATCATCGGCATGCTCCCGTCTGACGACACCACAGTCGCTGTCAGCGCACCTATCTTCCAGCAGTTCAACGCCTGCTTCGTAGTCATGCTCACACCTGTCAGCATAGCCATCTTCGCTGCCCTCGCCAAGATAGGCAAAGAGCCTAAGGCTCCAGTCAAGATAGGCCTCGGCATGCTCGTAGCCGCTGCAGCCTACCTTTTCATGACTCTCGGTTCTCTCGGACTTCCAGCACCAGCCTACGCTGCTGACGGCACCAACCTCCACATGGCAGACGCCAGCCCCAACCTCCTCGTCAACACCTACCTCATCCTCACCTTCGCAGAGCTGCTCCTCTCCCCTATCGGCATCTCCTTCGTGACAAAGGTAGCTCCACCCAAATACAAGGGCATGATGATGGGCGGCTGGTTTGTATCAACAGCGCTCGGCAACTTCCTCGTACAGATACCTGGCCTCCTCTGGGGAATAGAGCCATGGATAGTATGGACAGTGCTCATGGTCATCTGCCTCATCGCCGCCCTCTTCATCTTCTCCATCATCAAGAAGCTGAACAAGGTAGCATAGCATATAGAACCTATCGAAAAAACAAGGGTGTGCCAACAAAGTATTATTGGCACACCCTTGTTGTCCTGACAAAACTGCTCAATCTTTCAAAAAAAACATCATACATTAAAAAAAGCAGAAAAAAACCACACAGCAGCTATCTCTGACAAAAAAAATTACTAACTTTGCCGTGCATATAACAATTAATCATCATACCTACTTATGAATAAAAAACTTTCGCAACTGCTAACAGCACTGATATGCAGCCTCACTATCTCAAGCCTTTCCTCTTGCTCAGACAATGACGACAACAACAAGTCGCCCGAGGAAGACGCCTCACAGTTCGTTGTGCTGTCGGATGTTATCCCAGATGTCATTCTCGAGATACGCTACTACAGCACCTACAACTTCATCGGTCGCCGCATCCCCGGCTACGATGAACCCATAGCCATGCTCACCAGACAGGCTGCTGACTCACTGAAGAAAGTCAGCGACGACCTTGTCCAGCAAGGCTACCGCCTGAAGATTTTCGATGGCTACCGTCCGCAGAAGGCTGTGGACTACTTCATGGAGTGGGCAGTGGATGTCAACGACACGCTCATGAAACAGTACTTCTACCCAGAGCTCAGCAAAGAAGTGCTCGTGCCACAAGAATACATAGCTGAAAAATCAGGACATACCCGCGGAAGCACCATCGACCTCACACTCTTCGACATGAAGTTGGAGAATGAGGTGGACATGGGCTGCACCTACGACTACTTCGGCGTAGCATCCCATCCTGACGTGCTGCCAGGACAGACCATCGGAACCTACACCCCGATAACTCAAGAGCAGTACGACAACCGCATGATACTCCAAAAGGCAATGATAGCCCACGGCTTCAAGCCATACGACTGTGAGTGGTGGCATTTCACACTTGCCAACGAACCATTCCCCAACACTTACTTCACATTCCCCATAGCGCGTGCATCACTACAACAATGAGAAAAAAAATAATATGATCACTACAACAATGAGAAAAAAAATAATATGGATGGCGGCACTCATGCTGGCTACCACATCTGCAGCAGCAGATGACTACCATATGCAATATACCGTAAGCATGGACACAGCCAAGCACTACCTAAACGTGAACCTGACCTATACAGGAGAGGACGAACAGCTAAAGCTGAAAATGCCCGTTTGGGCACCTGGCTACTACTCTATACTCGATTTTCCCAAACACCTGTGCGACTTTAGCGCAACTGACAGAAAAGGTGAAAGACTAAGTTGGCACAAAGAAAGCAAGAACACATGGGTTATTGACACCAAGGGCAAAAAGACCATCAATGTGAGTTACCGTATCTTCGCCAACGAGCGCGACGTCGCCTCAAGCCGTGTGGATGCCAACGTGGCTTTCATCGCCCCAAACGGTGTATTCATGTATAAAGACACGGACACATCCCATCCTCTCACACTGACCTACGACCTTCCATCCAACTGGAAGAATATTTCATCGGGACTAAAGGCGGACACAGACAATCCGCACTCATTCACAGTACCGTCATTCGACATACTCTTCGACAGTCCGTTCCTCATCGGCAATCATTATACCAAGTCCTTCACACACGAAGGTCACGACTACGAGTTTGCCATCGAGACACCTCAAGGGCTGGAAGAGTCACGATTTGAATCCTCCTTCCGCGCCATTGTGTCAACATGCACTGACATCATCGGCGATGTACCGTACGACAACTATTGCCTCATTCACCTTGGCGAGGGACAGGGAGGGCTGGAGCACCTGAACTCGCAGGCTTGCTATACCGACGGAACATACGAATTTTACGACGAGCGTAGCCGATGGCTTAAATTCCTTTCCTTTGTGGCTCACGAATATTTCCACCTCTATAATGTAAAGACAATAAGACCCATAGAACTCGGTCCGTTCGACTACGACCGCGAAGCCTACTGTCCCTTGCTATGGTTCTGCGAAGGCATAACCTGCTACTATGAGACACTCATACTCGAACGCGCCGGACTGTGCACCGAGGAGGAGAAACTCCTCTTGCTATCCAACTACATGAAGATGGACGAACTCTACGACGGCAAATATCACCAAAGCCTGCGCATGACAAGCTATGACATCTGGTTAGACTTCATGAACGAGGATGCCAACTCGAAAGACGTGCGAATAAATTACTACTTCCGCGGACCGTCAGTAGGACTTATCATGGACATTGAGATACAACGCCTGTCCAACAACAGACACTCGCTCGACGACCTCATGCGTCTGCTATACAACAGATATTACAAGGAGGCTGGCAGAGGATTCACCGAGGAGGAATTCTGGAACGCTGTCGATGAAGTGGCTGGTGCCTCGATGTCACACGTTCGTGACATGGTGGACAAGCCAGGAGATATTGACTACGAACGTTATCTCACCCCTGCGGGCATCAAACTCGACAGGGAGAAATGGATAATGACCCTTTCCAAAAACTAAGAAACCTTCAGAGGCTTATGAATAATGCCCGCACGGCTGCCTGTTCTTCGTTCATCCCTGCATGTCTGTAGATTTCTATTTCACGACCTTGCGTCCGTTGATGACGTATATGCCCCTGGGCAAAGAACGGAAAGCCTCGCTCAATGTAGTCTTTTTGCGTATCAGGCACCCGTCGATACTGTAGATGTTATGCGTGTTCGCCACGGGTATTTTGCCGTATACATCCTCCATGCCTGTGGGGACAAATGAATCGAGAAGCACCGCTGCCTTGAGTACATAATAGGTACCGGTATCAGTATGCCTTTCTGTAGAAGTGTCATCAATGTCGAACGAGTCATAGCCATTGGCAACCAAATGTCTCTCCATGCTTTCCTGATTGAGGAAGGGAACGACCTCGTCTGCAGTGGAATGGACGAAGGATATAAAGCCTGTCTTGTCTGGTTTCCATTCGTCATATACGAGGGAGTTCTGCTTCAAATGATAGATGATATCCTGCATCGGCTCACTCTCCTCATCAAAGAATGCGGATCTCACGATCTTGTCAATAGGCAGGCTCTTGTCGTCTGCACTTCCGAACTTCTCAAAGAGGAAGTCGTTAATGTAGTCGGTGTCATGTTCCTTGGAGTCAAACAACTCGGGCAGATATTGAATGAAGTCATCGTTGAAGACGTCCTCGTTCTTTACCTTATATCCTCCGGCATCAATCATCCCGCTGAGTATAAGTGGTAGGGCTACAGGATATTGCGACATGTTGTCTGATACCAAGCTGCGGTAATGCGAATACATGTCGTAGGGTCCGCCACCAATGACGCAATAGTCTATCTTCGGAAGTTCGTCGCTTCGGTATCCCTCTGCCACAAGACGGTTAACCCACATTCCAGTGTTTCCACCTTGTGAGTAGCCGAGGTTGATCACCACGTCTTCATATTCATATCCCTCAGCTTCCAGCAGATTGCGACCTGCAAGGAATGCGTCGATATTCACACGCGCCGTAGCCCTGCCCTGCAGGTACTTCTGGTTGTGCTTGACATCAAGGCCGAATCCAAATCCGTCTGACTCTATCATTACATAATTGGAGTTGGACAGGATGCCCTCAAGAGTAAAAGTGCCTGTCACGTTGGTAGGTCGCTCTTGGTCATCGGTGATGGTGTAGTGGTTAAGCAGTCCCAAGCCTTTTGCCTTTATTTCCCTGTCGTGTATCTGAGGAGTCAGAAAGATGGCAGCGGATAGTACAATAGGAGTCTCTCCGTCGGCATCCACTGTCTCGTAGTTGAAATCATAACGCCAGTAACTGCCGCAATCTGTGCGGTTGACTATACCTAACAAAGGTTCGGTGGTCTCAGCCACCGTCCGTGTCGATGCCAGCAATACTGACAATATGAACCATGCTATTCTTAATGTTTTCATAATCGATATTTTTCTCATATTCTTCAACATGTCATGGCAACGGCACAAACTTGGCCACTGCCTATCAATAATTTTATCTTCACAACTATCTTAGGTGGGTTCTATTAATTCCCACAGAAAGGTATTTTTAGTTGGGTTCTATTAAGGTAGGTTCTATAATTTAAGGGGTGCTCTATAAATTAGTTTTCATGTTTCTATCAGGGTGTCTCTTTTGCTTGGACGATTT
>JAEDNQ010000084.1 GCA_016302435.1 Bacteroidaceae bacterium | reverse complement strand
CATCCTGAAAACTGTTCTTCTAACGAGAAACATTGCGAACGGCAATATTTCTTTCATAAACTTTCCACACACCACTATTCAATGGCTGCCGGTATGAAGTTCTCTATCCTTTGGAGCTGTGGAATAAATTCCTTCTTTATTGCTTTCATATTTACTGCCTCTGTAAAACTGCGGAGGCGGTGCAAGTCAGAACCAAAGAAACTGTAGTACCCCTTATTGAGCAGCATTATGGCCTTATCTTGTGCGGGCTTGCCATATCCGCCTGCTAAAGATACTATATTCATCTGAAGCTTCACTCTCATAGAAGAAAGCTTGTCATAATCTCTGTCATCCATATAGCCATATCTCTCTGGGTGAGCAAGGATAGGAATGTAACCTTCTTCCTGTATGCGTTTGAGTGTTCCATAGAGGTCGATGGGTGGCTGATAGTATGATGTCTCGACAAGAAGATGGGTGCCGTTAGGACCGATGGGCAAAAAGTCTTTGGCTGCCAACCTCTCATTGAAAAGGTTGTCAATCATGTTCTCTGCTGCGAGATGTAGCTTGACAGGTCCCTTGTATGCGTCAAGCAGCTCTGAGTAGCGTGCACGCAAATCTGCGGTCGTATTGGGTATATCCTCCATGATGTGGGGAGTGAGCCATACGTCGCTTATGCCGATTGACTCGTAGTAGTTGAGTACTGCGAGAGAATCCTTCATTGTCTGTATGCCATCGTCCACTCCTGGCAGTATGTGGCTGTGCCAGTCGGTAGCTCCCTTAAAGATACCTGTATCTATCAATTTTTTTTTCGTATTGAAGAAAAACATAAGCGTCCTGTTATATTTATATTGTAATACCAAGGGGATGCTTCCCTCTTGATTGCTATTGCAATAGAGAGTTCACATCCCCGTTATTTTTCCAAAATTACTTTGGTGTTTTGTTATTTCTTTTCATCATCGTCATCTTCTTCGTCAGAGGTATAGCTTCCGTAGCCAGTTCCGTATCCGTTGCCATAACCGTAGCCATAGCCATAGCCGTAGCCATAGCCGTACTTTCCGTATCCGTAACGTCCGGTTGCCGGCGTGGCTCCATTCAGGATGATGGCGATGTTCTTGTACTTTTTCTCGATATAGAACTGCTCAAGCTTAGGCAGGAGGTTGCGCTCGAAGAGCTCTACACGGATGACGAATGCCGTGAGGTCAACAAACTGGTTGATGATAGTTGCATCAGCAAGCATTTCGAGTGGTGGACAGTCGAGGAAGACGTAGTCATACTCCTGTCTCATCTCGTTGAGCATCTTCTCAAGATTAGAGCTGTAGAGCAGCTCTGATGGATTGGGAGGAAGTTCACCGCAAGGCAGGACATCGAGATACTTGTTGATGGTGCCTTTGACCATCACGTCGTGGTAGTCCTTGACATCACCGTTGAGATATGCTGCAACTCCTTTCTTTGGACTGTCTACATACGTACTGAGAGAACCTTTGCGAAGGTCAAGGTCTACGATGACCACTTTCTTTCCCTTGATAGCATAGCTGACCGCAATGTTCATTCCCAAGAATGTCTTACCTGAACCTGCATTGAATGAAGATGTCATGACCACCTTGTCGCCTTCGCGGCCGAGCATGAACTCGAGGTTTGTTCTTATTACGCGGAATGCCTCATTGACATAGTCACGTTTTCTTTCTTTGACCACAATGGTGCGTTTCCCTTCTTCTTCAACTACTTTTTTCAGTCCAAGTTTGGTCAGCAATCTCTTGAAGCTCTTGAAATGATCTTTTTTGACCTTCTTTAGGGCATAAGGTATCTCTCCGATATATGGTATTGATAAACCCTCAATATCTTTACGCCCGCGTACAGTAGTGTTTAGCGATTCGAGAAGATAGATGAAACCTATTGGGAGGACCATACCGAGCACAAAGGCAATTATCATTATTTTGCCTTTAGATGGTGCTACAGGCTTATCTGATCCTGTTGCCCAGTTGATAATGCGTGTATTGTAAGCAGTAAACGTCTGGCTTACTTCATTTTCCTCACGCTTCTGGAGCAGGAAGAGATAGAGAGATTCCTTTACTTTCTGCTGTCGCTCAACGGACAAGATGTACTTTGCCTGGGTAGGATTTGTAGAGAGCTGACTGTTGGACAGGGCCTCTTTTCGCTCGAGTGTACGTATCTGCGCATCAAGATTGACAATATAATTGTCCAACGAAGCCAGAATCATCGAGCGTTCTTGGGCGAGCCTTTCGTCTAATTCTACAACGAGTGGGTTCTGTTCGTTACTGTTGGCAGCAATATTGTTACGCTGAAGCAAATCTGTATTGTATGTGCCAATCATATCTTCAATGCTTTTGTTCTCAATTCCTGAGTTGGCAGGAAGCAGTTGATTTTTGGTGATATTGCTACTCAATTGCTGACGAACGAAGTTTGCCATTGAGCGTTGATTATTGCAATCAAGCAACTTGTCGGTTGCATCGTTTGACTTATCGAAGTAAGCACCTGCTGCTGTCTCAACGTCGGGTATGCGGTTGTTGCTCTTGTAAGTGGAGATAGAGTTATCCACCGAACCGAGTTCTTTTTCAATAACCTGCAAACGTTCATCAATAAACTTTGAAGTACTGATAGTTATCTGGTTCTTTTCCTTGAGCCAGTTTTCATTATATACCTTGATGATGGTATTGACAACATCTGATGCCCTTTCAATAGACACATCGTTATAAGAAAGATTTATGACATCAGCATTCTTATCCGCCAGTTCGGCTGACATTTTGGCCAGACAGTACTCTATGGCTACAGATGACTTCATCTTTGTAACCATGATTGGGGTATCTTCCACCAGAGAATCTTCTTTCTGCTCTTCATCGGGCTGATAAGAGATATTGCGACTGACTATCATAGTGCCCTTTTCCGAAATCTTTACGGGAGTGAGTAGCTTTCCGGTAATTACTGTTGAAACCTCATCCTTATTAAATTCGGTAAGAGTCAATGTGAAAGTATTCTTTGACACAGTCAGGATGCCTTTGAATGAATCGTTGTCCATATCTGTGAACGACAGGCAATAAGGCAAATTCGTACCATAAAGAGTCTTGTCATAGAAGAATCCGTCAGACTGGTACACCACGTCAAGTCCGAGTTCTTTGACAACGCCGCTCATTATGGCAGGAGACTGGAGAGTAAGGATTTCGTTATATACTTTTGACTGCAGTCCCATTCCGCTGAGTTCAGCAAATTCGGTAGAGACACGCTTAGGGGTATCTTCCTTAATAAGTACAGCTGCTGTTCTCTCATAAGTTGGAGGAGTTATCCTTATATATAGATAAGCTGCTACTAGGCATACCACTACAGATATTGCTATCCAATACCACTTGTTAAGGCACAGGAATAATATGTCCGCAATTTTCGGACCTTCGTTTTCTTGTTCGGTTGAATTAACTTCTGCTACTTTTAAATTATTCTCTGACATAATAAATAATTGTCTGTTATAATGTTATAAGATTTAGTTGGTTCCCACCTTACATGTTCATAAGATAGTGAAAAGTTTCAAAATCCTATATCTTGAAGTTATTAATTTATGTTAGTTTACTAATTTTTGAGCAAGACTGCTATTGAGATACATACTGACAGTACAGACATCCAGAAAGAAGGAGTGAGGAATGTGTTACCTGACGCTGTACTCTGTCTTGCCTTCACTTTGTTTGGTTCTACATAGACGATGTCATTCTGCTGAAGAATGAAAGCTGGAGAATTAGTGACAGCATCGAGACTGGTAAGGTCAAGCTCATAAGTCATGATGTTATCTCCATTGCGTCTGAACACCTTCACGTTCTTTCTATTGCCATACTGAGTGAGGTCACCTGCCTTCTCTATGGCATTGAGAATAGTGAACTGGTCTCTGTCGATGGAGATGGCTCCGGCATTCTTCACTTCACCCAGCACACCAACATGAAGGTCGGCGTATTCGACGACAACTGTAGCATCCTTGACTCCCTGCTCCGAAGTGGTGACCTTCTTTTTCACCTCGGCGGCTATCTCTAGGCGGCTAAGGCCTTCCACTTTCATTTTGCCCAAGATAGGCATGTCAACATATCCGTCTTTGTCAACCGTATAGTATGATACATAACCCTGACCACCTCCGATATTGGTAGAGGTCTGACCAAGCCTTGTGTTGGTGGACACAAGATTGTACATGGCAGAAAGTTGTGGGTCCTTGCAGGTCACAAGAATTGAAATCTTGTCAAAGGGCTTGATTTTGACTGTTTCCATGGCATTTGCAATACCTGTTACTTCTCCGTGTTTAGTATCTTGGAAATAAGAAAAGTCCTTAACAGATTGGCAAGATGCTAACATGAGCACTAGAATGGATAATACAGATAATACTTTCTTCATGAGAGTAATGCTTTTGATGTTAATAATTGTTCATACTGTATTGCATATTGCAGAATATGGGTGCAAAGTTACGAATTTTATTCC
This sequence comes from Bacteroidaceae bacterium, assembly GCA_016302435.1. GTDB lineage: Bacteria > Bacteroidota > Bacteroidia > Bacteroidales > Bacteroidaceae > Minthosoma. Next base: position 5,474 of record JAEDNQ010000084.1, on the reverse strand, counting down.
TTTTCCAATGAAAAAATTGGTTTATTTTCTTATTATAGAAAAAAAAACGATAATTTTGCATCGTAATTGCAACTTATGGCACTAAAAGAAGATAAATTTAGTATAGACATAGACAAAGTTCTAAAGAAAAAGTTGGGAGACAAAGCTTGGCTTGTCCCCAAGTTTATTGTGTCTTGGATTAAGCGCACAATTCACCAAGACTGGATAAACAAACACCTGTCAGAAGAAGGCAGCGGACAAGAAGGAGTCGAATGGCTCGACGGTTGTTTGAAATACCTCAACTGCACCATCCATGTACGTACCAAAATTGACGGTGTGGTCAAAGAAGGACTTGATGACATCCCAGACAACTCTGACGGCAGATACTTCACAATAGTTAGCAACCATCCTCTGGGAGGCCAAGATGGCATAGCACTCGGCTCTGTCGTCTGCCATAAGTACGACAGCAAGATGGTTTACCTCGTCAATGACCTGCTCATGAACCTTAAAGGATTGGCTCCTCTGTGTGTGCCCATAAACAAGACTGGCAAAAACGGGCGAGACTTTCCCCGCATGGTCGAGGCTGCCTTCCAGTCAGAAAAGAATGTGGTGATGTTTCCAGCAGGACTATGCTCTCGCATGGGTGAAGACGGAGTCATCAAAGATCTGGAATGGAAAAAGACTTTTATCAGCAAGTCCGTGCAATACAAGCGCGACATTATCCCAGTCCATTTCTCCGGACGCAACTCGGACAAGTTCTACCGCATAGCACGATGGTGCAAGCGACTGCATCTGAAGATAAACATAGCCATGATCTACCTGCCAGACGAGATGTACAAGAATCAAGGCAAGTCTTTCACGGTAACTTTCGGCAAACCCATACCATGGCAAACTTTCGACAAGAGCAAGACTGCCAAAGAGTGGGCTCAGTGGGTAAAGGACAGAGTCTACGAACTGGAAGGATGATGGCAAGCCAAACTCGATTACACATATTATATAATAAAGACTGACAATAACAACAAAACATATCCATAATAGAAGAACAATCAGGAGAAACATAATCAATATGGAAGCAGAAATAATTGCACCGATTCCCAAAGACGTGCTGAAAGCAGAACTAACAGATGACAAACGCTTGCGCATGACAAGCAAGAGTAACAATGAGGTGTACGTCGTAACATGGCAAGACTCACCCAACGTGGTCAGAGAGATTGGCCGCCTCAGAGAAATAGCATTCCGTGCTGCAGGAGGTGGAACAGGACTTGACTGCGACCTCGACGAGTTCGACACTATGGACAATCCTTACAAGCAACTTATCGTATGGAATCCTGAAGCCAACGAGATTATCGGCGGATACCGATACATCTTGGGCCCAGACATACAATTTGACGAAAAAGGACAACCGATATTGGCCACCAGCCACATGTTCCATTTCTCCGACCACTTCATCAAAGACTACCTGCCTTATACCATAGAACTGGGACGCTCCTTCGTCACACTCGAATACCAGTCCACACGCTCTGACAACAAGTCCATCTTTGCCCTCGACAACCTCTGGGACGGACTTGGCGCACTTGCTGTCATCATGCCCGGATGCAAGTACTTCTTCGGAAAGATGACCATGTACCCAAGCTATAACCGCAAGGGCCGCGACATGATTCTCTACTTCCTTAGAAAACACTTTGGAGACAAAGACAACCTTGTCATACCAACAAAACCCCTCGAACTCGAGCACGACCCAAAGGAATTTGAACAACTCTTCTGCGAAGACACCTTCAAGGATGACTACAAGATACTCAACCATGAGGTCAGAGCTCTCGGCTACAATATTCCACCATTAGTCAACGCCTACATGGGCCTTTCACCCACAATGAAGATGTTCGGCACAGCCATCAACTACGGATTCGGCGACGTGGAAGAGACAGGAATACTCATCGCTGTCAGCGAACTCTACGACCAAAAGCGTATACGCTATGTAGACAACTTTGCCAAGGAACACCCCGAATACGTACGCATAACAAGCGGAGCAAACAAGGTCATCTACGAACCAAGCGACAAAAAAGAACTCGAAGACGATTTTGACCCCGTCAAGTAGCGATTAACAGAGAAAAAGAATTAAAGAAGCACAAAATTAAATGTTTTGTGCTTCTTTTCTTTGTTGTTATAAATATTTATGGTAATTTTGTGGCACATTTTAAAGCTCGATGAGCAAAAGACGGCAGACACACACACTTTTCGTGCCATCATCGCCAACGACATCAGCAATGTCACCACACAATGTAGATAAACTTCACAATAAAAAATAATTCACAAAAATGGCATTCACAAGAATCACAGCTGCCGAGGCGGCAGCACTAATCAAGAACGGAGACAACATCGGATTGTCTGGATTCACACCAGCAGGAACACCAAAGGCCGTCACAGCCGAAATAGCCAAGGTAGCACATGCAGAGCACGAGGCTGGACGACCATACCAGATTGGCATCTTCACAGGAGCATCAACTGGACAATCTTGCGATGGAGTCCTCTCAGACGAACATGCCATCCGCTACCGCGCACCCTACACTACCAACTCAGCCTTCCGCAAGCATGTCAATGCAGGTGAATTAGCATATAACGACATACACCTTGGCATGATGGCACAAGACCTCCGCTACGGATTCCTTGGAGAAATAGACTGGGCTATCCTCGAAGTCTGCGCCATAGAAGAAGACGGAAAGGTTTACCTCACAGCAGCCGGAGGTATATCACCCACAGTTGCACGCTTAGCAAAAAAGGGAATAATCCTCGAACTTAACGCCTTCCACTCACCAAAGTCTATCGGCATTCATGACGTATATGAACCGCTCGACCCACCTATGCGCAAGCCTATCATGATAGAGAAGGTGACCGACCGCATCGGCACAACCTATCTCCAGCTTGAACCTAACAAAATCGTGGGAGTGGTAGAGTGCAACATCCCCGACGAAGCACGCACATTCAAGGACGCCGACCCAATCACAGACAAGATAGGAGAAAACGTGGCCAACTTCCTCATGAACGAGAAGAAGCGCGGCATCATCCCCTCAGGATTCCTCCCATTCCAGAGCGGTGTGGGTACAACAGCCAACGCTATCCTCTTCGCCCTCGGAAGCAACCCTGACATGCCAGCCATGGAAGTCTACACAGAAGTGCTTCAAAACGCCATCGTCGACCTCATGTTCCAAGAGCGCGTCAAGTGCGCCTCTACATGTTCGCTCACAGTGACCAACGACAAGCTACAGAGCATATATGACAATATGGACTTCTTCAAGGACAAGCTCGTGCTCCGTCCGTCAGAGATATCCAACAATGCAGAGGTCATCCGCCGACTTGGCCTCATAGCCATCAACACAGCCATCGAGGTAGACCTCTACGGACATGCCAACTCAACACAGATCTGCGGCACAAAGATGATGAACGGCATCGGAGGCTCTGGCGACTTCGAGCGCAACGCATTCCTATCCATCTTCACTTGCTCATCAGTAGCCAAGGGAGGATGCATCTCAGCCATCGTACCATTCTGCAGCCATGTAGACCACACCGAACACGATGTCAATGTCATAGTAACAGAGCAGGGAGTAGCAGACCTCCGCGGCAAGAGCCCTATCCAGCGCGCTCAATCCATCATCGAGAACTGCGCACACCCAGACTACAAGCAGCTCCTTTGGGACTATCTCAAGATATCTCAGACAGGACAGTCATGCCACAACATGGCAGCCACTCACGCCTTCCACGACGTCTTCCTCAAAGAAGGCGACATGCGCAAGGTTGACTTCTCAAAATTTGCTTAAGACAGCATTTCAATAGGAAAGCTGGAATATCCGGAAAGACTGGACAAACAGGAAAGTCCGGAATAGCCTAATAAAACGGAATAGCCGGGAAAGTCCGGAAAGACAGGAAACCAGCCTACCCTAATATCCAACCCTCAGCACCCATCTTTATGAAATTCATATCATGGAATGTTAATGGACTCCGCGCCGCGTGCGGCAAGGGCTTTTCAGAAGCCTTTGCCTCACTCGATGCGGACTTTTTTTGTCTGCAGGAGACCAAAATGCAAGAAGGTCAGATAGACCTCAGTTTCCCAGGCTACCAGTCATACTGGAGCTATGCCAAGAAGAAAGGCTACTCAGGCACAGCCATCTTCACTAAACACAAGCCTCTTAGCGTTACATACGGACTTTCCCCCTCTGTCATAGAGAAAGCATCAGCATCTCTACCTACATCCGACACACCAAACAAAGAAGACTGGGAGACAGTCAACAGCGAAGGAAGAGTCATCACCTTAGAATACGACACATTCTTCGTCGTGACCGTCTATACCCCAAACTCACAAGACGAACTCCGCCGACTTGACCTCCGCATGATATGGGACGATGCCTTTCGTGCTTATATCCAAGAACTCGACAGCAAAAAACCACTCCTCCTGTGCGGTGACCTCAATGTAGCCCACAAAGAGATAGACCTCAAGAATCCGAAGAGCAACCGAAAGAATGCAGGATTCACCGACGAGGAGAGAGAAAAATTCTCCACACTCCTCTCCGCAGGATTCACCGACACGTTCCGCCACTTCTATCCCGACCAGACAGACATCTATTCCTGGTGGTCCTACAGATTCAAAGCAAGAGAGAAAAATGCAGGTTGGCGCATTGACTACTGGATATGCTCAAACCGCCTCTCACCATGCCTTCAGTCAGCAACCATCCATACAGAAATCATGGGCAGCGACCATTGTCCCGTGGAAGTCGTAGTAAATCTTTAAGGAAGAAGTATTCAAAAGAACGAGCAGCGATAGCATAATCCAAAATAGTTTGGATTATGCTGAGTCGCAAGTGAGGAAGAAGTATTCACCCCATAATTTTTTAATCCTTTTGACGGTGGGTATTTATAGAACCCGCCTTAACACACCTCTATGAAACAGATACTGCACATATTCCTTATAATGATGATAGCCTTCACTTGGTCATCAGTAGAAGACACGCTTCCTTCCATCAGCAATGAAGGAAGCGGGAATAATCAATGTGCAGTTTTCATTTCAGCTACAGATGATACAACAGAAAAAGGAGTACGCAAGCATAACGCACTTCCGTTCAGCAAAGAGGGCAACGTCTCTTCAGCTCCACAGGTATTCAGAGTAGCAGCAAATTCCTATAGCGAACAAACAAGATCCTCACAAAGAAAATTTCGCTATTATTTCAACAAATGGAATAATACCCATGGAGGCTTGCATACGTTCAAGCCAACAATCTACATAGCATCAGGTGGTTTCACCCCTAAAACCACCTATCCTGTAGGTACCTCAGCCTCACACAAACGTACTATATATGTGTTGAGGCACATCATACGTTAGCCATTACTCATGTGTAAGGTTAATTATTACCTTGCATGTCCACTATCTTTTTGACTCATTAATACCGATGGTTGTACATTGCCACTATAGAATGATGTGCTTTGCCAACCACCGAAGGATATGCTAT
>JAEDNQ010000083.1 GCA_016302435.1 Bacteroidaceae bacterium | reverse complement strand
ATCAACATGTACACATTAGACCAAATCATAGAAAAAGTCAACCATGCCGTAGGCAAGATAGAATACAACCACGAGCCACACAACCTCTACGACCCCATCCGCTACATCCTCTCTATAGGCGGCAAGCGAATAAGACCCGCCCTCATGCTGATGGGCTACAATCTCTACAAGGAAGACGTGGACACCATCATGATGAATGCGCTCGCATTAGAGACATACCACAACTTCACTCTCCTGCATGACGACCTCATGGACAAGAGCGACATGAGGCGAGGCAACCTCACTGTTCATAAGAAGTGGGACGAGAACACAGCCATCCTGTCGGGCGACACTATGCTCATCATGGCATACAAGCTTTTCAACAAAGGTGTGCATAACAGCGAAGCTTTCACCGCCTTCATCGAAGCTACTGAAGGCGTGTGCGAGGGACAGCAATACGACATCGACTTCGAGAAGCGCGACGACGTACAGGCAGAGGAATATATGGAGATGATCCGCATGAAGACCTCCCTCCTGCTCGGCTACGCACTCAAGATAGGCGCTATTCTTGGCGGCGCAGACAAGGAGGACATATCCAACCTTTACACCTTCGGCGAGAAGATGGGGCTGGCATACCAACTCCAGGACGACTGGCTCGATGTCTATGGAGACACGAAACACTTCCAGAAGAAACTTGGAGCCGACATCGTGGACAACAAGAAGACCATGCTCCTCATCACAGCCTATAAGCTTGCCGACGACAGCAAGAAGGCAGAACTGGACAAATGGATCAAGGCCTCTGACTGCAATCCAGAAGAGAAGATTGCAGCAGTTACACATATATATAATATATTAGGCGTGCCCGAACTCATACAGAAGATGATTGAGGAACAGTTTGCCTGCTCGCTCCAAAGCCTCGACAAGGTGAAGGTGGCAGAGGAGAAGAAGGCGGAGCTGAGGCAGTTTGCCATGAGAATGCTCGGCAGGAAATATTAACCCTGACTTTTGGGAATATGATAGACACTCACTCACACTTGGACGGACCAGAGTTTGCAGAAGACCTCGAACAGACTCTCCTCAGAGCTAAAGCAGCTGGCGTGGAAAAAATCTTCGTCCCCGGCATCTGCTGGGCGGACACTCCCCGACTGCTCGAAATCTGCAACACTCATGCCGGACTGCTCTACCCTATGGTAGGCCTGCATCCTGAGAACATAATGGACGAAGACTACCACGAGGTGCTGGAGAAGATGGAGAGGCTGATAGCCGAATCGGTAACGGAGACTGAAGGCATGAATATAGCCTCTGCCGAGTCTGAAGGCAAGAATGCTGCTTTGGCAGAGACTGAAGGCATGAATATAGCCTCTGCCGAGACTGATGGCATGAATGCTGCTTTGGCAGAGACTGAAGGCATGCCTTATGCCTGTAAGAAGCATATTACAAAAGCTCCCATCATCGGAATAGGAGAAGTAGGGCTCGACCTGTACTGGGACGACACCCACAAGTCCGAACAGATGGAGGTGTTAGAATCGCAACTACAATGGGCAGAGAAATACAGGCTTCCGCTGATGATTCACTCTCGAAACGCTCATGCCGAACTGATGGAAATCATGGAGCGACACAGAAGCAGCAACCTCACCGGAGTGTTCCACTGCTTCACGGGCACTCCAGACGAGGCGCGAGACCTACTCTCCTTTCCAGGATTCATGCTTGGCATCGGCGGAGTGGTGACCTTCAAAAAGTCCACCTTGAGGGAGACAATAAAAGAGGCGGTGCCACTGTCGAGAATAGTCCTCGAGACAGATTCGCCATACATGGCACCAGTGCCAAACAGGGGCAAAAGGAACGAGAGCGCATACGTGAAAAATGTAGCAGAAATGCTTGCGGACGTTTTTGGCTTAGATTTGCACACAATTGTTCTTCACACCACCGAAAATGCCCTCAAAGTATTCCCCAAAGCAGTTTTTTTCATGAAAAAATAAAAGTTTCCTCACTTTTACTTCTTTTGATAAGAAAAAAATCATTATTTTTGTGTCGGATTATTGAAGAGGCCATCAGAAAAGCCCATTTTTCAACCCTCCAAACAGAGAGTTCGGCTAAGTCTTTGCCAGCAATGTCCAACCGCAACATCAGACCAAGGAGAGATGCTCGAGTGGCTGAAGAGGCACGCCTGGAAAGCGTGTAAACGTCAAAAGCGTTTCGGGGGTTCGAATCCCCCTCTCTCCGCTCAAGGTCGAGGCGCGACAAACTCAGACAAACCACAAGAACTGACACAACCAATAAAAATAAATCGAACTTTACCCAATCAGCCCAACAGCACAGTTCAGGCATCGACAGCATAAGGAAATAGGTTTCACACACACCTGCTTCTTTATGCAAATTCAACAGACAAAATATAAAAACAAATAATTTATTAATCTTAAAATTTTCAAGACAATGAAAAAAGTATTTGCAATCATTGCATTAATGGGTGTGTTTACATTCGGTATGACACAGTCAGTTTCAGCTCAGGACGAGGCAGCAGACTCAGCTGCAACTGAGCAGGTTGACTCAGCAGCAGTCGAAGAAATCGATGAACCAGTAGCAGAAGAGGCAGCCACTGAAGCAGAACCAGTTGAGACTGGCATGTACAAAACAATCAAGACTAAGTTCATCGAAGGTGACGCAGGCTTCATGTCTATCGTTGCCATCGCCCTCGTTCTTGGTCTCGCTTTCTGTATCGAGCGTATCATCTACCTCGCACTCTCAAAGATCAACGCCGTGAAGTTCATCAACGAAATCGAAGCAGCTGTCCAGGCTGGCGACATCGAGAAGGCTAAGTCAATCGCACGCGACACTCGCGGTCCAATCGCTTCCATCTACTACCAGGGTCTTCTCCGTCTCAACGACGGCGCTGAAGCAGTAGAGAAGTCAGTAGTTGCCTACGGCGCAGTTCAGGCTTCCAAGCTCGAAAGCGGTTGCTCTTGGATCACTCTCTTCATCGGTATGGCTCCATCTCTCGGATTCCTCGGTACAGTGATCGGTATGGTGCAGGCATTCGACGACATCCAGGCAGCAGGTGACATTTCTCCAACAGTCGTTGCCGGCGGTATGAAGGTGGCCCTTCTTACTACAATCTTCGGTATCGTGGTAGCACTTATCCTCCAGGTATTCTACAACTACATCCTCGCTGAGATCGAAGGACTCACAGCAAAGATGGAAGACTCTACAATTTCTCTCCTTGACATCGTTGCCAAGTACTGCAACAAAAAGTAATTAGAGGACTTGTATATCAGTCATCAACTAATTATTCATATTAAATAGGAGAAAAAATTTTATGGCAAATATTCAACAAGCAAGTGCACAGGATAAAGTCGAGAAGATAGCAAAGATCACTCTTTGGACTCTCATCGGCCTCACTATCCTCGTTGTAGCACTCTTCGTTGGCATCGGATACGACACACCATACGAGGAGAAGCCTACAATCGTTAACCCACAGCTCACAGACCTGCTGATTTGCTGGACATACTTCCTCATAGCAGCAGCAGCCCTCTCAACAGTAGGAGCTATCCTCTACGGATTCGTCAGCGGAGGCAACAAGTCACGCAACGAGGACAAGGGATTCCTCAAACACACAGGCCTCGTAGCATGGGGTACATTCATCGTATCTATTGTAGTTGGTGTCGCCCTCGGTGCTGCTAACAGCTCAGAGGTCATGCTCATCAACGGTAAGGACTGGAACGAGCCATCTGCCATCATCCTCACCGATGCGTCAATGGTATCCATCATCGTGCTGACTATCGTTACTGTCATCGCAACAGCCTACAGCATGATCACCAGCAAGAAGTAAGCAATAAACACTTAACTCAGAGCAAACTATGGGAAAAAAGAAAAGAAAAATGCCAGGGTTGAACACCAGTTCAACAGCCGACATCTCATTCATGTTGCTCATCTTCTTCCTCGTCACTACCTCAATGGACACAGACCAGGGTCTCGCACGTACCCTGCCTAAACCACCAGAGGATGACCAGCTTAACAACGAAATCAAGGTGAAGGAACGCAATATCCTCAACATCCGTATCAACAAAGACAACTACGTCATGATCGGCGAGGACTACGCTTCTCTTGAAGACGTGAAGGAGAGAGCTAAAGAGTTTATTAAGAACGAAAACGACAGTCCTAATCTGCCAGAGCGCAAGCCAAAGAAAATCAAGGAACTCGGAAAGACAATGATGGTAACTGAAAACCACGTTATCTCCGTCCAGACAGACCGCGGCACAGACTACGGAGTATACTTCGCAGTACAGGACGCCCTCGTAGCAGCTTACAACGAACTTCGTGACGAAATCTCAAAGCAGGAATTTGGATTCAGATACGAGTTCCTGACAAAAGACCAGCAGAAGGCCATCAGAGAGATTTACCCACAGAAGATTTCAGAGGCTGAACCAAAGAAATATGGAGGACAAAAATAATGAGTAGATTCAATAAAAACGGCGGCAGGGAAATGCCTGAGATGAACACCTCATCTCTTCCTGACTTGATTTTCACCATCCTGTTCTTCTTCATGATGGTTACCACCATGAGAGAGGTGACACTGAAGGTGAAATTCGACAGACCTGTTGGTACACAGCTTGAGAAACTCGCTCGTAAGTCTTGTACTTCATTCATCTACATCGGACAACCAACCGACGCACTCAAGGCTCAGTTCGGTACAGGATACCGCATCCAGCTGAACGACAAGTATGCAGAAGTACTGGAAGTGAAGGACTTCGTCACAGAAGACCGCGCTGAACTCCCAGAGTCAGACAAACCCTTCTACACTATCTCACTCAAGTGCGACCACAACACTCCGATGGGTATCATCACTGACGTGAAGCAAGTGCTGCGTAAATCCTACGCCCTCAAGATTATGTACTCTGCAAACAAAAAGCAGTAACACGAAAGACTGTGCTGCATAGCACATGACATCAACGATAACAAAGGGTGACTGACATGTTCAGTCACCCTTTTTGTGCTCACAGGCTTTACTCTTCCCCCTTTTTCAACTCCCAACATGCCTTTATCGTAAGATGATGATGGATAATCCGATGATTTTTCGTACTTTTGCATGAAGAATCCATACAGACACATTATCCACACATTTGCATAATCACCCAAAGACACAGATACACTATCATGAAACAATATCTCGAACTACTCGACCGCATCCTCATCGAAGGCACACAAAAAGGCGACCGTACAGGCACCGGCACAATATCCGTCTTCGGCAACCAGATGCGCTTCAACCTTCAAGAAGGTTTTCCCCTGCTAACAACAAAGAAGCTGCACCTGAAGTCCATCATCTACGAACTCCTATGGTTCCTCCGTGGCGACACCAATGCCAAGTGGCTGCAGGAAAGAGGCGTGAGGATATGGAACGAATGGGCAGACGAAGATGGCGACCTCGGACATATCTATGGCTACCAATGGCGAAGCTGGCCCGACTACAACGGTGGGCATATAGACCAGATAAGCGAGGTCATAGAACAAATAAAGAACAATCCGAACTCACGCCGCCTCATCGTCTCAGCATGGAACGTGGCAGACATCGACAACATGAACCTGCCCCCATGCCACATACTCTTCCAGTTTTATGTCGCCAACGGCAAACTGAGCTGCCAACTCTACCAGAGAAGTGCAGACACCTTCCTCGGAGTGCCATTCAACATCGCCTCCTACGCCTTGCTGACAATGATGGTAGCACAGGTATGTGGTCTCGAACCAGGTGACTTCGTCTACACCACTGGCGACACCCACCTTTACCTCGACCACATCGAGCAAGCCAAGCTGCAGCTGACACGAGACCCTCGACCGCTGCCCCACATGCACATCAACCCCTCCGTCAAGGACATCTTCTCTTTCCAATATGAAGACTTCACCCTGACCGACTATGACCCACATCCACACATCAAGGCAACCGTCAGCGTATAGGTGGGTTCTATTAATTCGCTTTGTCAGATTTCCGATTTATCTCTGAGAGCAGAGTGTCAGTTTTTAAGGGAGCGATGCGGGCATCGTGACCGCGAAAACTGACAGTATGCGCCAGAGAGAAACGGAAAGATGACAAAACGAAACTAACAAATTCAAAATCTTTTTTTCGGTGGGAATTAATAGAACCCACCTATAAACACTCCATGTAACATTATTATTCTCAACATTCCAAACACCCCATGCTTTCCATCATAGTAGCCATATCATCCAACAATGCCATAGGCCTCGACAACCACCTCCTATACCGTCTGCCCAATGACCTCAAGCGATTCAAGGCACTGACAACCGGACATACCGTCATCATGGGCCGCCGCACCTTCGAGAGCCTGCCCAAGGGAGCACTGCCCAACCGTCGCAATATCGTCCTCTCACGCACGGCACACCCAGCCGACTTCCCCGGAGCAGACCTCTACCCCACCCTGCAAGATGCACTCTCCTCCTGCTATGGAGATGTCTACATCATCGGAGGAGCATCCGTATACAAAGAGGCTCTCCCCCTTGCTGACCGCCTGTGCCTCACCTATGTCTACGACACACCCACAGAGGCAGACACCTTCTTCCCCTCCATCAACATGTCACAATGGAAGGAAGTAAGGAGAGAAGAGCACACTCAGGACGAGAAGCACGCACAAAGATACGCCTTCATTGATCTTGTGCGCAAACAATAACCACTCAGGCCACTTCACCCACACAATGACTCTACCAGAAGACTTCATAAACTCCATGATTGCCATCCTTGGCAAAGAAGAATACTCAAAGTTGGAGGCAGCATTGCACGACACCCCGCCTACAAGCATCCGCATCAACCCATCAAAGGTCGACGCAACCGCAGTGGACACATACAAGCAGACAACGGACACCATGTCCCCCGTCCCTTGGTGTTCCACAGGCTTTTACCTCAGCCAGCGACCGCAGTTCACCTTCGACCCTCTGCTGCACGCAGGATGCTACTATGTGCAGGAAGCATCATCAATGTACGTGGGCCACATACTCAGCCAATACGTCCGTGGCGGCAGCCCCGTCAGAGTATTGGACCTATGTGCTGCACCAGGAGGAAAATCCACACTGGCCCTCTCCCACCTGCCCGAAGGTTCGCTGCTCATAGCCAATGAGGCCATAAGGAGCAGAGCCAACATACTGGCAGAGAACATCATCAAATGGGGCAAGCCCAACTGCATTGTCACCAACAACTATGCGGAAGACTTCACCGCCTTCGACGAAACATTCGACATTGTCATCTGCGATGTTCCCTGCTCTGGCGAAGGCATGTTCCGCAAAGACCACGACACCATAGGCGAATGGAGCATGCCGAATGTGAAGGTCTGCAGCTCAAGGCAGAGGGACATTGTCAGCAAGATATGGCACACACTCAAGCAGGACGGCATACTCATCTACAGCACATGCACTTACAACACTCTTGAAGACGAAGACAACGTGCGCTGGATAGCAGAAGAACTCGGAGCAGAGATACTCTCTTCTTCGCCAGATGTGCAGTGGGGAATCGACAACATATTCACCCACTTCTATCCCCATATCACCAAAGGCGAAGGATTCTTCGTCAGCGTGCTCCGCAAAAAGGCAGAAGAGGAAGGAAGAGACGAGTCTCCCACCTGCTCAAGAATGTATCATGGCAGAAACATGCAATGCGAAATATCCGTTTCACCAGCCTTCTCTTCCAAGAAAAGCAAGAGAAACAAGCAAAAGGATAAAGCAGGCAGCATGCAAAAGACATCGACCTTCCCAAGCGAGCTCAAGACCTGGGTGAACGATAGTACAGACATGACATTCTACCAAGACAACGATACGTTCAAGGCATTCCCGTCAGCCTACTACCCCACGCTCCAGACAGCAAGACAAACACTGAAGGTAGTACACTCAGGCATCAGCCTTGCAAAGCAGAAAGGCAAGAACCTACAACCATGCCACTCTCTGTCCATGAGCCTATCCATCAACAGACAAGCCTTTCCATGCGCCGACCTCGACCTCCACAGAGCCATAGCCTACCTTAGCGGAGAAGCCATCCAACTGCCACAGGAGACACCCACAGGCCACGTGCTCCTGACGTATCAAGGCCACCCCATAGGTTTCGCAAACAATATCGGCAGCAGAGCCAACAACCTCTATCCGTCAGAATGGAAGATAAGGAGCAGCTACCGACCACAGTGAGCATAGGACATCAGCATGGACACCATTATCGCCACAATCATTTAAGGTGGGTTCTATTAATTCCCACCGAAAAAGTGGCACGCACTTATCAATTCACAAGATGAAAAGCCTGCATAAGCATCTATATGAGAGTTTTTTCTCCTGTTGTTTTGACAATTACAGAAAAAACATTAACTTTGCAAATATTTTTCACACATGCCAACCGCGCATGACCTATCCACATCAGAATCACACATCTGAACACATCAGCGTCAGACGACAGAATCGCACATCTAACACATCAGCGTCAGACGACAGAATCGCACATCTAACACATCAGCGTCAGACGACAGAATCACATATCAGCAGCATACATCAGCAAATAAAACACATTGATATAAATGAACTTATACGTAAGATATTTTGACCACGAGACAGTAGTTTCGTCAGTAGATGAAGCCATAGCCTTCATCGGCACCATACCAGAGATAAAGCTGGACAGTAGCGCAAAGAACCGCATCACAACTTTCCACAATTCATCCAACCAGTTCCCCTTCCGCCTGAAGGTGAACTATTCCAACTATGTCCTTTTCCTCAAGACGGAAGCACCCAACATCGAAGCCTTCAAGGAAGAGGAAGCCAAACGCAAGGCAGAGAAGAGCGAAGGCATCAACAACCCAATTTACGACCGCAAGAAGACCATTCTTGATGCCCTCAATGAGGAAAGAGTCGGTTGGTGGCTCACAAGCATCAAGTTCAAGCGCGTTGTGACCATACCTTCTACCGGAAAATGCAAATACTTCGACACAACCTTCACAGTCAAGCAAAAGGCCAAGAGCGCCATGGATGCCTACAACCGCATCATTGACCATCTGAAAAGCCGCAACGATGTAGACCCCCGCTCGCAGTTCCCCTCAGTCAAGAGCCCAAACTTCGAGTATCAGTTTATGGGATAAAGAAGACGAAGTCAAAACGTCTGTCGAAAAAAACGTCCACATGGAATGTTGTCATGAGCTATTGATACTCAAAGGCAATCCCCGCACACACGAGGATTGCCTTTGCCTTTCTTATGCCCCTTGGGCTAATCGCTTGCTTCTATCTCCGCACAGAAGTTGCCCTTCTGCACCTTTATGCTCCTTCCTGCCCTTATAGCCTCCGGTATCTTCTCCACCGTGGCGAAGAGCACCAACATGCCTACAGCTGTTAGCACACTGCCGTCTATCTGACCGATGGGAGGAGTGATGAATCCGCCTACAATGAGCAGGAGGCTGGTGATGAGGGTGATGTAGAACGTAGTCATGGGGGAAAATGATTAATGATTAATGATTAATGACTAATGATTAATGATGTCCGCTGGGCGGACTGTATTGGTGAACGTGAATTGCCATGAATTGACCGCGAATTTTGGTGAATTAATTTTCTTTAATTTACGGATAATTTGCGGAAATTCGCGTTCATAAAAAGTCATTGCTGTCCGCTGGGTGGACGGGATAATAATTTATCATCGGAACTTAGTCGGAACTTAGTCGGATAATCCGTTTATATTCCGTTTAAATTCCGATGATTGAATTTGATCCACAGATGTTATACAGATGACAAACAGATGTCGCTGGGCGGACGGGTACTTACATGGCAGGGCGGTGCTTTTTAGCATCCGCCCTGTGCCATAATCCGCAAAAGGCTATGTCGTCATCCGCTAAAATGCGCTGCCGCCTTCGTCACCTCCGCCAGCGTCACCTCCGCCGCCAGAGGTAGCCTCAAAGGTCGCTGTCAGCGACATGTCGCCATCCACTGTCACCATGCGCTCTGCGTTGGTGTTGCCGTCGCTCCACTTCTTGAACGTGTAGCCGCTGTTGGCTGTCG
>JAEDNQ010000082.1 GCA_016302435.1 Bacteroidaceae bacterium | reverse complement strand
CTGCTCGAAGATAGAGCAAAATCCCATCAAAGCTAATTTATAGAACCTACCTATAACAATATGTGTGAAGTCTTTAGGTGTGCGTTGTCTCACGGTGTGATTTGCGCGTCAGGGAAGATGAGGGGTGTTTGGACCATTATCCCTTTCCTTTATCATATATAACGATTGAATATTGCCTTTATTATTCGTGAGGTGATGTTTTTTTAGATATTGAGGCATTGTCTCTGAAAAAAAGCGTATCTTTGCATCAAAATCTCTGATAATGATAGATACAAGTATATTACAAGACAAGAAAGCTGCCTATTTCACCTTGGGCTGCAAGCTCAATTTTGCAGAGACCAGCAGTGTGGTGCAGGAGCTCATGCGCTGTGGGGTGAAGAAGGCGCAGAAGGGTGAGGTAGCTGACATTTGCATTGTAAACACATGCAGTGTCACGGACATGGCTGACCACAAGTGTCGCCAGGCTATTCATCGCCTCGTAAAGCAGCATCCTGGAGCTTTTGTCATAGTGACAGGGTGTTATGCCCAGCTCAAGCCTAATGAGATAATAGCCACGCGAGGTGTGGATCTCGTTCTTGGAACGGAGCAGAAAGGCATGATTATTCCGGCTATAGTAGAACGGATGACGGGTGCTTATACAGTGCGCACGGCAGACATCAAGACCTTTGTGCCCAGTTGTTCGCGAGGTGACCGCACCCGCTATTTCCTCAAAGTGCAGGATGGCTGCAACTACTATTGCACCTACTGCACCATACCCATTGCCCGAGGTCGCAGCCGCAATGGTAGTATAGCCTCCATGGTGGAGCAGGCAAGAGGTGTGGCAGAGGAGGGTGGCAAGGAAATTGTCATTACGGGAGTCAACATAGGTGACTTTGGTCGCACTACTGGCGAGAGTTTCTTTGATCTCATCCGTGCCTTGGATGCTGTGGAGGGCATAGAGCGCTATCGTATTTCGAGCATAGAACCCAATCTCCTCACGGACGAGATTATCGACTACTGCTCCCAGTCGCGCTCTTTCATGCCTCACTTCCACATACCGCTGCAGAGCGGCAGCGACGAGGTGCTTCGTCTCATGCACCGTCACTACGACACATCCCTTTTCCGCAGCAAGATAGAGCGTATACGTCGTGTCATGCCAGATGCCTTCATCGGTGTTGATGTCATAGTGGGCGCGCGAGGTGAGACGGACGAGTGCTTTAGAGCCTCATATGATTTCATGGACAGCATAGATGTGTCTCAGTATCATGTATTCTCCTATTCGGAGCGTCCTGGCACTAAAGCCCTTGATATTCCCCATGTCGTCACCCCGCAAGAAAAGCATGAGCGCAGCCAACAGGTGTTGGCGCTATCAGCACGTAAGACTCGTGACTTCTATTCTCGCTTCATCGGCACTCAAAGGCCTGTCCTTTTGGAGCATGCCTCTTCACGCAAGGCGGTGATGAATGGCTTCACCGACAACTACATAAGAGTGGAGGTTCCCAACACACCCTCGCTCGACAATCAGATAGTCATGGTCCGCATGGACGGATTTAATAAAGAAGGAGATGCCCTATGCGCAAGCTTGCTATAGTCATACTCAACTGGAACGGAGCCAAGATGCTTCGCCAGTATCTGCCCACTGTCCTTGAGAACAGTGTGGGTGATGTCATTGTGGCAGACAACGCTTCCATAGATGGTAGCGTGAACATGCTTTTGACAGAGTTTCCTCAGGTGCAGAATATCATCCTTGAACAGAACTTCGGATTTGCTGAGGGGTATAACCGTGCTTTGGCTCAGTTGCCGGGGTATGAATATTTCCTCTTGCTCAACTCCGACGTTGAAGTGCGGCAGCCTCGATGGAACGAATCCATGATACGCTACATGGACACCCATCCAGAGTGCGCTGCCTGCCAGCCCAAGCTCCTCTCCTTGCGTGAGCCTGACCACTTCGAGTATGCTGGAGGGGCTGGGGGATATATGGACAAGTATGGTTATCCTTTCTGCCGCGGACGAGTGCTCGGCACCATAGAGAAGGACCAGGGGCAGTATGACGAGATTGTCCCGCTCATGTGGGCGACAGGAGCAGCCTTGATGGTGCGTGCTTCTGACTGGCGCGAGAGCGGTGGCCTTGATTCCCGCTTCTTTGCCCACATGGAGGAAATTGACCTGTGTTGGCGTCTGCGCACATTGGGCAAGTCTATTGTATGTGTGTCAGACAGCGTGGCTTATCATTTAGGCGGTGCCACTCTCAATCAGGGCAATCCTCGCAAGACCTTCCTCAACTTCCGCAACAACCTGCTCATGCTCCACAAGAATCTGCCTGACAGCGAGCTGCGCCATGTCATGCGTGTGCGAGCGGTACTTGATGTGCTTGCCGCCTTGCAGTTTCTCTTCAAGCTCGACTTCCAGAATTTCTCTGCTGTCTTTCAGGCCAGAAGGGAGTTTGAGCAGATAAAGGTTGACTATGACCGTGACCGTCGCCATGTGCAACAGCTGCGTACAAGTGAAAGAGTGCCTCAGCGCATGGAGTTCCTGCTCCTGTGGGAGTATTATGTCAAGGGCAAACGGACGTTCAAGGAACTGGTGAAGGAATATATACCTTAGAGCAAGGCCTGATAGGATGACAGTGTGGAATCATAATACTACAACAGGATCGAGGAAAAGGAGCTGTCCTCCCGATGTGGAGGACAGCTCCTTCATTTTTTTCTGTGTGTAGATGGGGTAATAGATAGACTTACCTTTTGGTCTGTGTGTTAATCATCCTGCTCTTCATCGAGGGGAATGAGGTAGGTGTACTGATTCTTGCGCTGGAATCTCTCTGCAATATCCATCAGCACCTTAAATTTCTCTTTTCTTCTCTCTGAGATTTTGCCATTCACTATAGTCTTCTTTGTGTACTTGATCCAGTTGAGCATCTTGCTGTCTTCTGGACGATGCTTAGATGGGCGTCTTTTATGCTCAAGCATGAACTCGATGATTGCATTGTAATTCTTGTCCCATTGGTCTTCTCTTTTCATACATTCTGATCTTTTAAGGTTTCTTCTTTGTTTTATGTTTGGTATGTTATATCTTCTGTGTGTTGTCAAACCATTTCTGTATATTTCTGTTTTTTGTTTTCTGAAGGATTTTATATGTTGCTATCGTTAATATAAGATAGTAGATGCATATCGTGGTTGTGTCTGGTCGCAGTTCGATGGTGGCCGACGGGAGATGGGCAATCCATTCCATCAGGGTATTCATTGTCTTTGCAGCCCATGTGATGGCTGAGCCTATGACGTTGTTGACAGGGTCTATCCACAGGGTGGACCACCAGAGTGCGCATCCGCATACTATCACGTAGACAAAGGCTACAGACAGCAGGTTGGTCACAACTGAGAACAAAGGCACGCATCCGAAGTGGTGAGCTACTACAGGAGCCGTCATGAGTGAACAAACAAAGGATATAGCTACTGTGTTCGCCATAATCCTGAGTCCTCGATGCAATCGGCTGCATTCTTCCTCTATGCGATTGGATGTCACGCATATGCCTGTAACGGCGAGAAAGGACAGTTGAAAGCCTATGTTGAAGATGTCGGCTGGAGCTATGCAGAGCATTATCATGAGACATGTCAGGCACACGTTGAAGGGTTTGACGAACCTGTCAAGGATATGTCCTGAGAGGACTACGGTGCATGCTATTGTCGCACGCATGAGCGATGGCGACATTCCGGCAATGTAGGCATAGCCCCAGATGGCTGCTATGATGCTAACATTGGTTGCTATCCTGACCGTTCTGTATTGCAAAAAGAAGCGTGTCAGCAGCAGGAGCATCATCATCACGATGCCTACGTGGAATCCTGAGAGTGCCAACAGGTGGCTTCCGCCTGCTCGGGAGTATATGGTGCGTGTCTGTTGGTCTATTCCTGCGGTTCTTCCAATGGTCATGGCCTCTATGATGCTTCCTTCCTCCCCGTCGATGTCATGTTCCTCATAGATGTTATGCAGGACATGCTGCAGGTTGTTTGCAGACATGGAAGCAGTGAGCGGGGCTTTGCAGGCCTTATGCCTCCACATGTGGGGCGGCACGTAGGCGGTGGCGCATATACCTCTGTTCATCAGCCTTCGCCTATAGGTGTCGAAGCTGTCTCCGCGTCTGTCGGTAGGTGTGACATGTTTAAGCATCACAGTCAGTGTATCCCCTACATTCATGGCTTTTATATCCGTCTGTTGTCCGTCTGGGTCGGACTTGCTCTTGCCTATGTAGGTTACGATGCGTGCGCCGTTGTCCAGTTGGATGTTCAGAGCCCACGATCGTGCTTTCTCCCTGGCAGCAGCAGAGATGACGCCTTGGCAGACAGACGAGTCTCTCGGTGTGAGTCGAGACATAGACTTGCTGTGTCCTGTGTATAGAGCCATACCTGCCAGCAGAAACAGCACAGCTTTTGCTATGCCGAAGATGCGGGAGCGCAGTATGCCAGGCATGTCGAGTGGCGTGGGCTTCTTGACCATGCATCCCAACATTGTTGTAACGGCTATGCCGCTGCCATAAAGCAGCCATAGCATGCTCATCCTGTCTATGTGTGCCTCTGCCAGCAATATGCCGGCGATGAGACAAGTGGCAGGAAGAAGCAAGGGGTAATTGCGCCAATCCACGATGACGTGAGCTTATAGCCCCTTGAGCAGGCTTATCCTTCCTTCAGGATCTTCTGTGCCGAAGATGTAGCTGCCAGCCACCAGCACGTCTGTGCCGGCCTCGACGAGTCGTTTGCCTGTTTCTGCATTTACTCCTCCGTCCACTTCGATGAGAGCCTTGCTGCCTGTCTTCTCTATGAGGTTCTTGAGTTTTTTCACCTTCTCGATGGAATGTTCAATGAATTTCTGTCCGCCGAATCCAGGGTTGACCGTCATGAGTAGCACCATGTCCACATCCTGGATGATGTCTTCCAGCACGTTAACGGGCGTATGAGGATTGAGGGTCACTCCTGCCTTCATGCCAGCGTCGTGTATCTGTTGGATGGTGCGGTGCAGGTGGGGACATGCCTCGTAGTGTACATTCATCATGTATGCTCCCAGTGCCTTCACCTGTTCGGTGAACTTACCTGGATCCACTATCATCAGGTGCACGTCAAGCTTTTTCTTGCATATCTTGGCTACTCCCTTCAGTACGGGAAAGCCGAAGCTGATGTTTGGCACGAACACTCCGTCCATCACGTCGAGGTGAAGCCAGTCCGCCTCGCTTCGGTTGATCATGTCTATGTCCCTGTCAAGTCGCGTGAAGTCTGCCGACAGGAGCGATGGTGAGATTATTGCCATGTTTCTGTTTTTTTATATTGCTGTTGAATATTTTTTTTGAGGGACACGCAAAGTGTCTGCTTCATTGTTCTCATTTCAGAGAGAAAGAAGTTTGGCCTATCATCTGCTTGTCGCAGAAGACGAACAGCTTGTATGTGCCAGCTTCAAGAAACTCTGTCACGTCGCTATACATCACGACCTTCACTTCTTCGCCTGTGTATTCTATATATTTCTTCTCTGTATATTCGAGAGATGTGTTTTCATACTGGAAGGTGCCCTTTGCCCCCATAACCGTATTGTCAGGCTTGAGTATGCGAGCATAGATGATGCGCTCGCCGTTAGCCGCTGTGACATTTTTCACTATGGTGAAGCCAAAGGCAAACTTCTTCACGTCCTTCACCTTCTCTGTGTCCTTGCTCTTCTTGTTCTTGGGAGTCACCCAAAATCCTGTGGCGTCCAGCTGTGCGGCAATGTCCACCTTGTCGCGCAGTTCGTTGCGCTCGTTTGACAGATTGTTGATCTTTGTGTTAGCCTGTGTCACTTGCTGCTTCATCTGCGTGTTTTCCTCTGTGAGAGTCTGGTTGATGCGGTTGAGCGAGTCTACTTGCATGATATAGTTTTGTAGCACTTTTCTCAGCGACGCTATCTCTGCCTTGAGTCTCCTTATCTCTACAGCGTTGGTGGCTTTGGTTCTCTCCAGTTCTTCAAGCAGCTGTTGGGTGTGTCGCCTTTCTTGCTCTATCTGCGCTATGAGGCTGTCGTTGCTGAGCTGGCTCTGCAGCATCTCATATTGAGCATCGAAATCCTTGTACTGCATGGCCATCTCCTGTTTGTCCAGTTCGGCCAGTTCAAGCAGCTCCTCGTTCTGCTTCTGCTTGTCCGCCAGTTGGTAAGCGAGCCATGCGGCTCCACCTGCCATTAGGATGGTGATGATGCCGAGGATTATAAGTCCTGTGTGGCCTTTGTGAGCTTTCTTGTTTTCTGAACTGTCAGATATTTCCGATGCGGAATTCTGGCTGATGTTGTTGTCATCTTTCATGCCCTTGATGTTTGTATCTTCCATGTTGATGTTATATGATTTTGTCCGGTCGTACCTTTTGTAAACGTATATAATATATATATGTGTGCTGGTTATGAGATTGCAAATTTACAAAAATCTGAACATATACAAAAGAAAAACCAAATATAACTTCCATTTCTCTGTCAAAAGTGGCTCAGATTAAATTTTTTGGCCGCTTTTGGGAGTTTTAGATGACTAATACTTGTCAGATAGACATATTTGTGCTATCTTTGCAAAACGAACAAGCAATAAAGAAAATGTTAAAGAATAAAATCACACCACAAGAAACATCTGAACTCAAAAAATATTTCAATGAGTGCCGCAACGTTGTTATAGTAAGCCATACAGCACCAGATGGAGATGCCATAGGCTCTTCGCTCGGATTGTATCATTATCTTACTCGCAAAGGCAAACATGTCACAGTCATAGTGCCCAACTTGTTTCCTGATTTTTTCCGATGGATGAAAGACAGTGACAAGATAGTAATATATGAGAGGCAGAAAACTCATGCCAATGTTGTCATATCACAGGCAGACCTCATCTGTTGCCTTGACTTCAATGTGCCCAGCCGCATCGACGAACTGCAAGTGCCAGTCATGCAGGCACGATGCAGGAAGATACTCGTCGACCATCATATCGGACCAGACAAGTCGCTGGGAGACATCGTCATCTCACACACCGACGCTTCAAGTACGTGTGAACTCATCTTCCGTATCATCACAGCTATCGGCGGATATGATGCTTTGCCCTTTGCAGGAGCAGAGTCCCTTTATGCAGGCCTTGCCACAGACACAGGCTTCTTCAATTACAACAGCAACAATCCAGATGTCTTCATAATACTCAGCGAGCTGCTGCGCAAAGGCATTGACAAGGATCTCATCAACCGCCGAATCCAAAACAACTTCTCTCCCGACCGAGTCAAGTTCCTTGGCTATGTTCTCTATGAGAAACTCAAGGTGTACTCTGACCTGCATGCCTCCTACTTCTCTATCACTCGCGATGAACTGACACAGTTCAACTATGTCAAAGGCGACATGGAGGGCATCGTCAACATGCCTCTTCAGATAAAAGGACATAAGCTCAGCATTAGCCTTCGAGAGGACACGGAGAAAGACATGATACTCATCTCAACCCGCTCTGTAGACGACTTCCCGTGCAATGAGTTTTGCGCACAGTATTACAATGGTGGAGGCCACAAAAATGCGTCGGGCGGACGACTCTACTGCTCTATGGAGGAAGCAATAGCCATCACGGAACGCGCACTGGAAGAGTGGAGCGAGAGGCTGAAGGCCGAATAAGAGACGGAATAGATAAGAACGGAAAGCACGGAAAAACCGGAAAGTCCGGGATATCCGGAAGACTCATTAGCTCCCCCTTACACAAATAAACACCATAATTTTTAATATTACCAACTAACTATGAACAACCTCAAACCTTACCTTGTGTTGCCTGCCTTCCTGGCATCACTCATGCTCAACGCCCAGGTAGCCACAGTCAGCAGTCCAGACGGCAAACTCACTGTTGCCGTAGATATCAAGGGTGGCCAGCCCGTCTACCAGGTACAATACGATGGCAAGCAGATGCTTGACGAGAGTCCGCTCGGCTTTGTGGCCGACAATGGCGACTATTCCAAGGGCATCACCTATGTCACTCAGCGCACTGCCCATCTTGAGTACAACTACGATTTGCGCGTCAGCAAAAAGAGCTCTGTACATGTCAACTCCAACCAACTTGTTGTCTCGCTAAAAAATGGCGATGGCAATGCATACGATGTGGAGTTCCGCGTCAGCAACAATGATGTAGCATTCCGCTATGCCATCCCAAACCATCCAAGTAAGGCCAACGGAAAGAAATATTCCGTCCGAATCATGAAAGAAGCCACAGGCTTCGACTTCCCCAGTCATACCACGACCTTCCTCACACCACAGAGCGATGCCATGATAGGCTGGAAGGGTACCAAGCCGTCCTATGAGGAAGAATACAAGTATGATGAACCTATGTCGACCCGAAGCCTGTATGGTCATGGCTACACTTTCCCCGCGCTCTTCAAGGTAGGGCAGGATGGTTGGGTGCTCGTCAGCGAGACAGACGTTGACAGCCGCTACTGTGCTTCGCGTCTGTCAGACATGAAGGGAGATGGACTTTACACCATAGAGTTTCCTATGCCAGAAGAAAACGGAGGCAACGGCACAGTAGAGCCAGCAATGAAACTGCCTGGCTTCACACCTTGGCGCACACTCACTGTAGCTTCAGACCTCAAGCCCATTGTAGAGACAACAGTTCCTTGGGACTATGTTGAACCCCGCTACGAAGCTTCTCGCCAATATAAGTATGGCAAGGGTACTTGGTCATGGATAGTGTGGCAAGACAACTCCATAAACGAGAAAGACCTCCTCGAATATGCCAAGCTCGCCAAGGCTATGGGATATGAGTATACACTCATTGATAACTGGTGGGACACCAACATCGGATATGACAAGATGGCACAGTTCGTCAAGACCATTCAGTCCATGGGGGTAGACGTGTTCCTTTGGTGGAGTTCCAGCGGCTACTGGAATGACATAGAGCAGGGACCTATCAACAAGATGGACAATCCCATTGAGCGTAAGAAAGTAATGAAGTGGATGCAGCAGATAGGTGTAAAGGGCATCAAGGTCGACTTCTTCGGTGGCGACAAGCAGGAGACAATGCGCCTCTATGAGGCAATTCTGTCTGATGCCAACGACTATGGGCTTATGGTCATCTTCCACGGCTGCACCATACCTCGCGGATGGGAGCGCATGTACCCCAACTATGTAGGCAGCGAGGCTGTCTTAGCCTCCGAGAACATCTACTTCACTCAGCATGCGGCCGACAAAGAAGCTAAAGACACATCGACCCACCCCTTCATACGCAATGCCATCGGTTGCATGGAGTTCGGCGGATGCTTTATGAACCGCCATCTCAACCGTGGTAACACGGGAGGTGTCACACGTCGCACTACAGACTGCCATGAACTCGCTACCTGTGTCCTCTTCCAGAATCCTATACAAAACTTTGCCCTCACTCCAGAAAATCTGCCAACCGATGCCACTCGTGACCTCAAACCGACGGATAAGGGAGCTCCGGCCCCTGCAGTCAGCATGGACTTCTTGCGTAGTGTGCCAACTCTTTGGGACGAGACAGTATACATCGACGGCTATCCAGGCCAGTATGTTGTGCTCGCTCGCCGCAGTGGAGACAAGTGGTACATTGCCGGTAACAACGCCACGGGCAAGCCGCTCACCCTCAAGCTTCAGTTGCCTATGCTTGCCAAGGGCGATGCCATTCAACTCTACAGTGACAACCTCAAGGAGGGCAACGAACCCCAACTTCAGCAGCTCAAGGTCAAGAAGGCAGGCATGCTGACTGTGACCATGGCTGACCAAGGAGGATTTGTAGTAGTAAAGTAGGGTTCGTATATTCGAGCAGATTTATTTGTAAGACCGCAGCAGCATAGCGAGCTATGGTGCGACCGACGAACGAGCGAGAGGAGAGCAGAGCTTGCTCATGCTATCCCGAGCGAGGAGGAGGAAGACGAAGTCAAGCTTACAAATAAAGATGCCGAAGAGAGGACGAAAGACCTCAAAGGTAATTCAAAAAAAGAATTGTAATTAATAGAACCCACCTGTAATTAAAAGAACCCACCAAACAATGCTTATTGGTGGGTTCT
>JAEDNQ010000081.1 GCA_016302435.1 Bacteroidaceae bacterium | reverse complement strand
ACGGAGAAGTGGGAGGGCAAGGCATACCGTCTTGTCATACAGCGGCAACGGCGTGTATATGGCATTCTGGACCTGTGGGGGGGAGAATACACGTATCGCTGCATTCTGACCAACGACTATACATCAACCAACCGCGAGGTTGTGGAGTTCTATAACCTCAGAGGCGGCAAAGAACGCATCTTCGATGACATGAACAATGGCTTCGGATGGGCAAGGCCGCCAAAGAGTACAAGGGCTATTGGCACAAGATAAAGTCTGGCGAATCGCTCTATTCCATCAGCCAGCTCTACGGCATACGCATTGAGAGTCTGTACAAGATGAACTACAAGGACGACTCCTATGTGCCTGTGGTAGGTGACCTCCTCAAGGTGAGGTAGAATCATATTTTCACGCTTAGCAAATAAGCATGCTCAACAGCTTCGAGCCCTTGCGTGAGAGCGTTTGCCTCACAGCTTCTATGAGGTCGCGTTTCTGTTTCTTCACACCACTGACGGACAGATTGAGCAGTTGTGCTATCTCTTCGTTTTTCATGCTTTGCTCGAAACTGAGATTGAATATGCGCTTCAGGCGTGGAGGCAAACTGTCGATTGTCCGGCAGATGGCATCCAGCTCTTCCTGCTCTATGATAGATTGAGTCATGTCTGCCTCCTTTCCTTCGTCCATCTGCGACAAATAGTTCGTGCGCGACTGCTGTTTGCGAAGGAGAGAAATGCATGCGTTGTGAATGGACGTATAGAGCAAGGCCTTTAGTTGTACGGCGGATTGAATGTCTTTTCGCCTTTCATAGCATGAGTATATACAGTCTTGCACACAGTCTTCGGCCAAGAAACACATGTCGTCGCCCAACAGGCGCATAGCGTATGTGAGCAGGCTGGCGTATGCTTCTTTGTAGAATGTCTCCAGTTTGCCTTTTCGGAAATCGTTGAGAATGTTTGTGGTCAATTCCATGCGTGTCTGTTACTGTATTTATTACTGTTGGTCTGAATCTGTTCAGACTTTCTTTTTTGCCATGGCGTACCTCGGCTCTGCCCATATAGCTTCATCCGCTGTCTGACATTTTGAATGCAAATGTACGGATAATTTAGCATAGTGATGTAGATTTTTTGAAAAAAAGTACATTTGTGAGTGTCCTTTTCATTCTGCATTGCGTTTTAGAAACAAAATCAAATCTAAAAACACCTTCTTAACAATGAAAAGAAAATCATTCATAGCAAGCCTCATAGCCATAGCCGGCATGTTGAGCCCTTCCGCCTATGCCCAACTTCTGAAGGGTACAGCCCGACTTGGGGAGGATTATGAATTTGCCGTCAACTATCTGCCTGAGGGCAACCTCTTCCTCGCTCAACTCAACGACGTGGAGGTTAAGGCAGACGGCAGTTACACGTTCGATATGGACATGGCGGAGAGCGAACTCGACGTGCAGATCTTTGTCAACGACAAGGTCTTTGGCGTTCACTTAGAAAAAGGAAAGACCGCCGTGCTCAATATTGCCAAGGGAGACGATGGCGAATACCAGTTGTCCTTTTCGGGCGACAATGCTGTCTTGAGCAAGGTCGTCAGCAAGATGTATGAGACATACGACCTGATGACATACAGCTCGATGGACGGAGAGGGACCTGCCCCCGCAGAGCAGCTTGCACGTTTTGAGGCTGACAGCAAGGAGGCCATGAAGATGGTCAAGCTCATCAAGGACAAGGACAGGAGGGCTTATTACCAGAAGATGTTCGATGCACAATATAGAAGCATCAAAAGCCGCATTCTGCAAGATGTGGCAGACTCACAGGGCAAGAAGCCAGAAGACTTGCCTGAGTATAATGCCATCATAGAGACCATTGATGTCAACTCTGATGTGGATTACTTAGCCACAAACTCCATTCTTTGGTTGGTGACGCAAGCTAAAGAGCCGATGCAGTACAAGGGTGACGCATGGCCTGCTGTCAAGGATCTCATGGATGTGACAGACAAGTATGTGACAAATCCTCGTGTTCGCAAGCAGATGGCATATATGGTAGCCAACCAGTTCTTTTCCTATGGCGACCATGAGACCAACAAAGAGGTCTTCTGGACGGCATACAAGGAGTTTGCCAAGGATTACCCCGAGTTCATTGAGGCCTTCACGCCCGAATACAACCGTGTGGTCCTCAGCATTGAGGGCAAGCCACTGCCTGAGTTCTCTCTTACCAAGCCCGACGGCTCGTCTGTCTCTTCTGCCTCACTCAGGGGCAAATATACCTACGTGGACGTGTGGGCCACATGGTGTGGACCATGCTGCAAGGAGATACCTTTCTTGGAGAAAGTCGTGGAGGACCTGAAGGACAATGGTAAGCTCCAGTTTGTCAGCATATCTGTAGACAGCGACCGCAACGCATGGCAAAGGAAGCTCGACAAGGACAAGCCTACATGGCAGCAATACATTCTCGATGCCTCTGCCAACAATACCCTCAGTCAGGCTCTCAACATCACGGGCATCCCACGTTTCTTCATCCTCGACCCAGAGGGCAACGTCATCTCTGCCGATGCTCTGCGCCCTTCAAGCGAAGAGATAAGGGAGACGCTCAAGGCTCTGACAGAAGAGTGATAGTGGCTTTTCAATTTAGGTGGGTTCTATTAATTCCCACCGAAAAAGTAATATCTGACAAAGCGAATTAATAGAACCCACCTTTATTTACCCTATGGACAACAACGACATCCTCAATAATCCTGACTTGCTTCGGCGAGAATACAGCCGATGGAAATCGGTGGACTATTCACGTCCTCTGCGAGAGATGCAAGAGAGAGTGGGGCAGAGGAACCACCATCTCTTCTTCTCCCGTAGTTCATCCATCCTTGTTGCAGCAACCGTAGCTATAGCTCTCGTGGTGAGCAATTTGCTTACCTACTATCTGTCTTCCCCTTCTGCCCTGCAGCCAACGGAGCAGATAGTGCCACGTGCCCAACAGTCCCACCTCGTGTTGCCCGACGGCACGGAGGTGTGGCTCAATGCTGAGACCACGCTGGCTTATGACCCCGACTTCGGCCAGAAGGAGCGAAGGGTCTGTCTCACGGGTGAAGCATATTTCAAAGTGAAGAAAGACAGCGAGCACCCATTCTTTGTGGAAGCGGGCAACCAAGTGGTGAAGGTCGTCGGCACAGAGTTCAACGTGAGAGCTTATGCTGAGGACGAGCGCATAGAGACCACCCTTGTCAGCGGACGAATCGTCATGTCGCAGAAAGATGGCGATGGCAGTTCGATAGTCGTGGAGCCTGGCTACCAGGTGGAGTATGACGTGACAAGCAAGAGCTCTCAGCTCAAGGCGGTAGATGCGGAGAAGGTGGCAAGCTGGAAGGAAGGCATGTTCGTCTTCGAAGGCGACCGTCTGTCTGACATCATGCTCTCCCTCAGCCATTGGTATGACTTCACCTACGAGTTTGCCGACACGGCTTCGGTCAACACGGAGATTGTCGGACGCATAGAGCGGAGCATGAGCTTTGAGGGCATCATCAAGATACTCGAGTCGACTGGAGGCATCTCGTTTGATGTCAAGGGAAAGCACGTCATCATAAGTCAAAAATGACATGCCTGCCTGCACACAAGATGCTCGCTTTTGAAGTGTCAGATTACTCTCAGGAAATCAACTAAACCTGCATATCAACTAAACCTGCCATATAGCACAAAACAGCAAACCGATGCGACACAAATTATTTACTGCATTGCTTCTCCTTTGCCTTACGGCATGCAGCCTTTCTGTCAGAGCCCAGAGGTATACGATGGAGTTTAAGCAAGAGAAGATAGAGAAGGTCATAGCCGAAGTCACCAAGCGGACGAAGTATGAGTTCGTCTATCAGAAGAGCACCATAAAGGATGCTCCGCGCGTCACAGGACAATATGTTGACACGGAGCTCAACGACATCCTCAACGACATCTTTGTCAAGCAATGCCATCTCGAATATTACGTGATGAAGAAGTCTATCGTTCTGAGCAAGAAAGATGAATCGGGCATGGCCGTTGTAACCGACGCACCTGTCATGTATGGGGTGGAGGACGATGACAACATGCTCGAAGAGGTCTTCGTCACGGGTTATCAGAGCGTGAAGCGCGAAAATGCCACAGGAGCATACCAGCGCATCTCGTCCAAGGCTCTGTCCAAGCGATACACGGGCGATGTGCTCACCAATCTCGAAGGGCGCGTGCCTGGGCTCGTCCAGTACAACAACGGCATGAACGACGGAGGCGAGAGTGCACTGACCATAAGGGGTGCGGGCTCGTTCAATGCTAAGACCAATCCGCTCGTCGTCGTCGACGGACTGCCCATAGAGGGTGGGCTCGAAAGCGTCAACCCCTACAATGTGGAGAGCATCAACGTGCTCAAGGATGCAGCTGCCGCCAGCATTTATGGAGCCAGAGCCAGCAATGGAGTCATCGTCATCACCACCAAGCGAGGTCAGAGCGATAAGCTCCAGATAGACTTCAGTGCCGACCTCTCCATAAGCGAGAAGAACGACTATTCCTGCATGAAGTGGGCAGACGCTTCTCAGCTGATAGAGTTGGAGAAGTACAACTTCGTCTACGTAAAGAACTATCCGAACAAGGCTGCCTTCAACGACCTGAAGTCTACCTACCAGCGTCGTCGCTATTCCCTCAGCCCCATCGTCCGACTGCTCATGGCACAATATCAGGGTGAGATAAGCCTCGACCAGATGAACGAGCAGTTTGACAGACTCTCGCGCAATGACTACCGACGTGAGTGGCAGGACCTGATGGAGCGTCCTTCCGTCACTCAGCAGTACAACCTCTCTCTCCGCAACAGAGGCAAGTTCCTCAACTCTAACCTCGTCGTCAACTTCAAGGGCGACAACCTCGGACGCACAAAGGAGGAAGACAACACGCTCACCCTGAGCTACCGGGGTGATGCCAACGTTACGCCCTGGCTCAACATGGAAGTGGGCCTCAACCTCATCAGTGGCAGACGCAAGACACACATAGTGGACGAGTTTAACGACATCACATCCTTTGCTCCCTACATGTCCATGCACAATGCCGATGGAACGCTCGCCGACATGGAGGCTGGCGCATATCTCGACTTGCCTTCGTTGGGCGACACTGGCTTGGGACTCAAGTCGGAGGCTTACAATCTGGCACGGGAGGTCAATATGAACTTTGCGCGCCATCGTGAGACAAACATTCGCTCCTACATCCATGCCAATGCCACCATCCTGCCCGAGTGGAGAGTGGGTGCCCACTTCCAGTATGAGGACATATACTCCAAGGCCAACAACTACTATGAGAAAGAGTCGTACTACATGCGCCATCTCTACAACCTCTACACCTCGACTGACGGCACTCACTATATGCCCGACGGAGGCATGCTGAGCACTTCCACGGCTGAGGGAGCATACTATACCTTCCGCGCCCAGACCGACTTCTCGAAGACATGGGCAGAGAAGCATAGCGTAGAGGCTCTTGCTGGTTTCGAGTACCGCCAGACGCACTACACAAGTGCCAACTCTGTCCTCCTTGGCTATGATGAACGCTCGCAGACCAACAATATGGGACTTGCCAACTTCGGCATCTACAACGACCTCGAAGGAGCTACATCTGCTCTCGGAACAGACTACCCCATGTCCGGAGCACCCTCGGGCAATGACTTCACTTCTTCGGATGTCCTCCATCGTTTCTACAGCATCTACTTCAATGGAAGCTACCTCTACGACGGCCGCTATGGTGCCAGCCTCTCATATCGTGTGGACAAGACTGACCTGTTCGGAGCCGACCCAAAGTTCAGAGGGCGTCCGCTGTGGTCGGTGGGAGCATGCTGGAACATGGAGAAGGAGCCTTGGCTTGAGGATGTCCATGGGCTTGGAGCTCTAAAGCTCAGGGCAAGCTACGGGCTCACGGGCAATATAGACCAGAGTGTATCGAGCTATCTGACAGCCACCATCAATGTCAACGAGATGAACGGCATGCGTGTGGCATCGCTCAACACTCCGCCCAATGAGCAGCTCAGATGGGAAAAGACTGCCTCGCTGAATATTGGAGCCGACTTCTCCCTTTTATACGGACGCATTAACGGATCCATCGACTACTATCGCAAAAATGGCTCTGACCTCCTCACCACCACCGACGTTGACCCTTCTACAGGATGGACATCCTTGACCATAAACAATGGCAAAGCCCTCAACACAGGTGTGGAGCTACAGCTCAATGGGGACATTCTACCTGCCCCCGCTCGCAAGAAGTTTGGTGTGTCGGCTTCTCTTTCTTTGGCTTACAACAAGAATGAGGTCACCAGCGTCAACCATGAGGCAACAAGCGGAGCTGAGGCGCTCGCTTCTCACACTCTCCATAAGGGCTACCCCATCCACTCCCTCTTCAGCTACCGCTTTGCAGGCATGAAGCAGGTGGCTGGACTGAGTGCCTTCGGATGGTATGACAAGGATGGCAACGTGCATACTGCCGACATCAACACTGAGGAGTTTACTGCCGACGACATCGTCTATAGCGGTTCGCTAGACCCTAAGGTTGTCCTTTCTTTCTCTCCTGAAGTGAAATGGCAGGGCTTCACGCTTAGCGCGCTCTTTGCTTACTATGGCGGACATGTCATGCGAGCCCGTGGGGAAGACTGGATGTCGGAGGGTGGCCAATATGGCTATCACAATTTTTCGGAGATACAGGCGGTTCCGTCAAGTTACCTCAACTACTGGACATCGGCTTCCGATGGCTATGTGCCCAACGGTTACCCTGGGGGCATCAACATCATAGGCAACGGAACGTATGCTGACGCCAATGTGGTGAAGGCGGACTATATGAAGCTCCGCTCGCTCATGCTTTCATACGATTTCCCTCGCAAATGGTGCAGACACCTTAGCATGGAGTCGCTTACGCTTAGAGTGCAGGTCAACAATCTGCTCACTTGGACACGCAACTCTCTTGGCATTGACCCCGAGGCTAACAACCCCGTCTCTGGTAACACAATGCTCAAGACTCCACGAAGCTATACTATGAGCGTTAATGTAGTCTTCTAACAAAGAAAAACGTTTCGAATGGGGAATGATGTCTTTCCTACGTGAGCGTTAATGTAGTCTTTTAACAAGGAAAATAACCGCAATATGAAACATCTATCAAAGACCATCATGCACGGAGCAGCCTTATGTGCCATGATTGCCATGAGCTTCTTCTTCGTCTCATGTGATGACGAGCTCGACATAGTGCCCAAGGGTAAGGTCACTCTGTCTACTCTCGACGAGGTGGAGCTGCTTCTCAATCAGGAATACAGTATTAATGACTTTGTGGCAAACTCTCTGTGCCTCCTGACAGGTGAGAGTCTTGGCGCATTTGACAATATAAACTCTGTTGTGAGTCAGACAAACACTCTCAAGTATGCCTACATGACTTTCGACTCTTCTGTCGACCGTGTGGCGCTCACTTCTACCGACGAACGCTATAACTCCATCTACCGATATGTCAACTACATGAATGTGGTCATCGCCAACACGCAGAAGGCTGAGGGTGACAGCAGGCGCAAGGAGTCTCTCATTGCGGAGGCTCGGGTCATGAGGGCATACATGCACTGGCTTGCTGTCTGCATCTATGCTCGTCAGTATGATAAGGCTACGGCAGAGAAGGATGGGGGAGTGCCCTATGTCACTTCTACCCAGGTCACCGAGACGAAGGAGAAGCTCTCTCTCGCTGAGGTCTACCGCCTCATCCTCGATGACGTGTCTGACGAGGTCATCAATGCCTTGCCTGACAGGTCTGCTGCTTCTGCCATACGTGGCGATAAGGCATGGGGCAATGCTGTCCGAGCTGTCGTGCTCCTGCAGATGAAACGTTATGAGGATGCCCTTCCATACGCTCTTGAGGCCATAAGGCTACGCCCTGCCATGTTCGACCGTTCCTCTATCAAGACGACGGGAAAGTGGCAGCAAGATCAGACTTCGCCCAACAATTTCATCTACATGTCTACTGGCATTCGTGTATCGCCTACGACGGCTATGATACCTCGCGAGACCTACAATCTATTTTCGCCCGACGACTATGTCATCAAGTATGACGCTACCGGATGGAGCAAGGCTGTGGGCGAATCAACTTCGGGCATGAAGGATGTGTATCAGTACAACGGGTGGACTGCACAGAACAATGTCTATGGTCTTACTTCCGAACAGCTTCGCTTTGTTGCTGCTGAATGTTACATCCGCAAGGGTGAGACGGCCAAGGGACTGGCTCTCGTGGATGAGGTGAGACAGATGCGCATCGAAGGCTGTCTGCCTCTCGTTGCTTCTGACGAGCGGCAAGCTATGGCTGAAATACAGAAGGCGAAATTTGTCGAGTGTCTCGTCACTCCGTTCAATTTCTTTGACATAAAGCGATGGAACACGGAAGCGCCTTACCGTCGCACGGTCGTTCGTAAGTTGCCTTCCATAGGGACATTCAGTCTCGCTCCTGACTCGCCCCTGTGGATAATGCCCTTCCCTGCCAATGCCGTCCGCTATAATCCTACGCTCACTCAAAATTATTGATAGAGGTAAGGCGCAACCGACAAAACTTGTGGAGAGCAGAGCCCTAACCCTGTGAGCTCTTCAATGAGTAAAAGACCGCAAAGGTAATTCCATAGAGAATTGTCATTAATAGAACCTACCTGTAATTAATAGAGCCTACCTGTAATTAATAGAACCTGCCTGTAATTAATAGAGCCTACCTGTAATTAATAGAACCTACTAAACATTTTTTTATTCACATTTTTAATTTCAATCAA
Source organism: Bacteroidaceae bacterium (assembly GCA_016302435.1). GTDB lineage: Bacteria > Bacteroidota > Bacteroidia > Bacteroidales > Bacteroidaceae > Minthosoma. The sequence continues at coordinate 1,304 of JAEDNQ010000081.1, read as the reverse complement.
CACAATGAAAAAGTATTTCTTATTTCTTCTTGCCGCCCTCGCTTTTGTAGCCTGTGGCGATGATGACGACGATGTATCTTCAGAACAGAAGCCGGGACCTGATGTGGTTGTAGATGCAGCTTCATTCGCAGTCTCCGACTATTCTTCTGCCATTGACATGTCATATGCCAACATGGTCAAGACCTACGGAGAGGCTGAACTTTCTTTTGCCTCTTACTACAACTACTCGTCTGCTCAGCTCAAGAACGACAAGGTGGAGAGTGTCACCTTCATCGTCAACCCTGACAACAACAAGATTTGTTCTGTCAATGAGATTTTTGCGGAAGGTGCTTACAAGGCTGAGGACATCAACAAGTATTTTGCCTCTAAGCTTCGCTCTTACGGTTTCAACGAGACAGACAGCTGCTACACCTATGGCAATGCTGAGAAGCCTGAAGAAAGCACTCTCTACGTTCATGTATATGGCAGCATGATGGTTGTATATTCAAATCCTCAGAATCAGATTCAGGACATCGTGAATGGTAGCATAGATGGCACACCTGTAGAGGTTGAACGTCTCTTGCTCGGACAGAACATTAACGACCTCCTCGACGAATATCCTGATGCCTTCATCGCTATCAGCGACTCTCTTTACATGATCAACTACGAGGATGACCCATACCTCATGTCTGTAGCTGCAAGTGTTTCTGACGGCATTGTCAACATGGTTACCATTCTCTACAACGAAGAACTCACAGACCAGGACGTCATCGCATACTATACGGAGGAAGGTTACCAATGCATGCCTACAGGCAATGTTACTGAGGATGGTGCCACTCAGTACATGTTTACCAACGTGGCAACTGGTTCCATCATCATATATGCCGACCTCGTAGGTGTGTCTACCTTGCTCAGCGATGATCCCGATGAGGATTTCGGGGATGATGAAGAATAATAATCTTCTTCTGGTCAGATGAGCAGATTGCTGTCTCGCCTTTATGTTAGGGCAGCAAATGCCTCTCGTCTTTTCTGACATATTATCATCTCAACACACATACAATTGCCATTCGGATTAAGAACTTTCAAGTCTGTCTGGATGGCAATTGTTGCGTATGGCAGATTGGGGGAATATTTCCCCTTTGTGCAGCTATTGCTATTTCGGCGGACTTGCTGACGAGCTGGACATCAAGGCTCACGAAAGGCAGGAGGTGTTGCCTTCGCTTTACGAAGGTTTCGCCATAAAGTTGCCTATGCTTTAGAAAGGTTTTGTACACCTACTTATGATGAGAGATATGCTCTTCCCAGATTGCCCAGTACGCAACATC
>JAEDNQ010000080.1 GCA_016302435.1 Bacteroidaceae bacterium | reverse complement strand
TATTTTCACACATATTGAGGTCAACAGCCACATGATTTGCCGAAAAACATGCAATATCGCAAAAAAAAACACAATAACAGGGGTCAATAATAAAAAAATAAACTAATTTTGCAACATATATGGAATACAGAACAATTTATCTCAACCAATACTCATCCAAGATAGAACTGACGCGCTTCGCTGCAGCCGACGTAGAAGAGGCACATGCCATACTCCATGTCGATGCCAACGGCGAACTGTTCGAGAGCCAGTTGCGACGCCTACAGCTCTCGCTACAGACCTTTATGCAAGAACTGGAGATGGAAGGTCACAAGATGGTCTTCATGCGCTACTTCCTCAGCGATGCCACCAACCAGGCGCCGCTCATAGAGCAGACCGGCAGATGCACCGTCTCCTTCATCCAGCAGCCACCGCTCGACGGCAGCAAGGTGGCACTTTGGATATACACCCAGCGCGGCACTGACATCAGCACCATGAATGGCTCTACCGTAGTCACACACAATGGCTACCGCCACATCTGGACCATGGGACTGACCAACACGAGCGTGGACACCTCCTACATGCAGACATGGAAGACCATGCTCTCCTATATCGACACGCTGAAGCTCTTCGGAGCGACGCTCCGCGACAACTGCCTGCGCACATGGTTCTACGTCCGTGATGTCGACACTCAGTATGGCGGACTCGTCAAGTCACGCCGCGAATGCTTCACTGAGCAGGGACTGACAGCCGACACCCACTACATCGCCTCCACAGGCATAGGCGGCACTCCTGCCGACCCCAAGGCCATCATCCAGATGGGCTGCTACGCTCTGACAGGCTTCGAGCCCCAGCAGCAGCGCTACCTCTATGCCCCCACCCACCTCAACAAGACAGTGGAGTATGGCGTCACCTTCGAGCGCGCCACCCTCATGCAGTACGGCGACCGCAACCACATATACATCTCCGGCACAGCTTCCATCAACAACAAGGGAGAGGTTGTCCACGTGGGCGATGTGGAACGACAGACATTGCGCATGTGGGAGAACGTGGAGAAACTGCTTGAGGAAGGAGGCATGGGCTTCGAGGACATCATGCAAATCATAGTATACCTGCGCGACTGCGCCGACTACCAGCTCGTTCAGAGGATGTTCGCCGAGAAGTTTCCTGACAAGCCCTGCGTCATCACCCTCGCCCCCGTGTGCCGACCCACGTGGCTCATCGAGATGGAGTGCATAGCGGTCAAAGCCTCCCAGAGCGAGTACCGCAATTTCTAAGTCTCCGAATGACACTAAAAGGCACATCGCCACTTCAAAATAACCATTTTTATCAACCGAAAATTTTTCATCTATGAAAGCAAGACATCTAAGCGTTGCTATCATCCTTATTGCAGCAGCATCATTGACAAGCTCATGTGTGGGTTCATTCTCACTGTTCAACAAGTTGGCAAGCTGGAACAAAGGCGCCACAAAGAGCAAGTTCCTTAATGAGATTATCTTCATCGTCATCAGCCCAGCCTACGCTGTGTGCTCAGTAGCCGACGTCCTCGTGCTCAACTCCATAGAGTTCTGGACAGGCGATAACCCCGTGGCAAGCAAAGTGGGCAAAACAACAAACGTGCTCGGCGAAGACGGCAACTACTACGCTGTCAAGACTCTCAAGAACGGATATGAGATAACAGCCCCCAACGGTGAGGTAACAACCTTCATCTACAACAAGAAGCAGGACTCTTGGTCACAGGTACAGAACGGAGTGACTACTGAAATCTTCCGTTTCAACGAGAATGGCACCATCAAGGTCAACCTCGGCGACAGGACTATGGATGTAACAGTAGACGAGATTGGCCTCAACGAAGTGGCTGCCGCTACTGGTCACTCATATTTCTATGCATCCCGCTAATAAAGCAACATATCACAAGCAAGACCACAAACATCTTGCAAGCTTATAAAACACGAGAGAGGTCCTTTCACCTCTCTCGTTTGCGCAAAAAAACGGCTGAAAATTTTGCCAGTATGATATTATTGCGTAACTTTGCACCGACATCAACACGGGGTGCTGAATCATCGGCTGAGATTATACCCATTGAACCTGATACAGGTAATGCTGACGCAGGGAATTTGATACTACACTCACAAAAGCCCCTACTCTATGCTGCCACAGCCATAGGTTAGGGGTTTTTGACGTAATTTTCCATCCCGCTTTCGTGAATATACATATCAAAAAGACTAACGACATGAAAGTACTTATCAACAACAAGGCTACTGAGACTATGGCTCAGAACATAGCAGAGCTCGCTGACGAACTTAAACTCCCTGAGGCTGGTGTGGCCATAGCCACTAACAACCAGATGGTGCCTCGCTCCGACTGGGCGGACACTGCCATTGAGGAAGGGGCAAACATTGTCATCATCAAAGCTGCATGCGGAGGATAGCAGGAGGCTTGCTGCATCAGTATTAAACCCATCAACGACTATGCATACCCACATACAGTTCATCTCACACCACAACGAACGCCACTCCTACATGGACGGCATAAGGCTCGCCCTCGAAGGCGGATGCCGATGGATACAGCTGCGCATGAAGGAGGCTACAGACGAGGAGGCGCGACAGACAGCACTGGAGGCTCAGGCCATGTGTAAGGAGTACGGCGCCACCTTCATCATCGACGACCGCGTGATGCTCGCCCATGACATCAAGGCAGACGGAGTACACCTCGGCAAGAAGGACATGCCCGTGAGAGAGGCTCGACAGATATTGGGCAGGCAAGCCATCATAGGCGGCACGGCAAACACGATGGATGACATCAAGCACCTGTGTGAGGCTGGAGCCGACTACATAGGATGCGGACCGTTCCGCTTCACCACGACGAAACAGGGACTTGCGCCCATCATCGGGCTCGAGGGTTACCGCTCCATCATGAGACAGATGGCAGACCTCGGACTTACCACTCCGCTGGTGGCCATAGGCGGCATCACGGCTGAGGACATACCCGACCTCATGGCGACTGGCATAAGCGGCATTGCTATCAGCGGCACTGTGCTGTCCGCCGATGACCCTGCTGCTGAGATGAGGAGATTGCTCTCGCTGACAGAGGGACAATGACCTACAGCTTTGGCGTGATGGAAAAAGCTCAGCTGCAGACTCAGACATGCAGTCAAGCCCCCGACTCGCGAAAACAGGAAACGTACTCAGGAAAACAATACACACTCATAAACTCAGAATAACTTATTCCTCAAAACATACGAACAATGGAAAAACTCATCATTGCCGGCCGGGAGTTCTCATCTCGCCTTTTTCTCGGCACAGGCAAATTCAACAACAACACCCTCATGGCTGAGGCCATCAAGGCATCTGAAAGCGAGATGGTCACTGTAGCCATGAAGCGCATAGAGCTCGAAGACAAGCAAGACGACCTCTTGACCCACATAACACAGAATCCGAACATCCAGCTCCTGCCCAACACGAGCGGTGTGCGCAACGCTGAGGAGGCTGTCTTCGCTGCCCAGATGGCTCGCGAGGCCTTCGGCACCAACTGGCTGAAGCTGGAGATTCATCCCGACCCTCGCTATCTCCTGCCCGACTCTGTGGAGACGCTCAAGGCTACGGAGCAGCTGGTCAAGCTCGGCTTTGTAGTGCTCCCCTACTGCCAGGCCGACCCTACGCTCTGCAAGCATCTGGAGGAGGCTGGAGCTGCCACCGTCATGCCTCTCGCTGCCCCCATCGGCACTAACAAGGGACTGCGCATGAAGGACTTCATACAGATCATCATAGACCAAGCCACTGTGCCTGTAGTGGTGGATGCCGGCATCGGCGCGCCAAGCCATGCTGCTGAGGCCATGGAGATGGGTGCAAGCGCATGTCTGGTCAACACTGCCATAGCTGTGGCTGGCAACCCTGTGGAGATGGCCATAGCCTTCAAGGAGGCTGTCATAGCTGGCCGCAGAGCCTACGAGGCAGGTCTCGGAGCCATAGCCGACTGTGCGGAGGCAAGTTCTCCGCTCACCGCATTCCTCAACTAAGAATACGATTCTCACTTCAGGTGGGTTCTATAAATTCCCACCGTCAACAATAATATTATATAAGTAGGTGTGCAAAATTATTTATATAATCCTTGCACCGCCTACTGCGCATTATCAGCAAGTGACAACAGTCGAGTAGGAGTCACTACACTCCTTTATGTCACATACTGGTTATGCATCACTAATCAATACAATCATTATAAAAATAATTTTGCACACCTACTTACGCATGCATCTCTACGAAAGAAAGAGAGAGATGGATGCAAAAAAAACATACTACTCCCCTTATGCCACAAGACAACAAAGCCTACGCTAAGCGTGAGAAAGCATACATGCAGGGAAAGCTCTTCCCTAACATCCGAGTGGGCATGACGAAGGTCAACCTCACTCCCACTGTCGTCAAGGACAAGAACGGCATCCCTCACACCGAACCCAACGCTCCTGTCTACATCTACGACACGAGCGGTCCATTCTCCGACCCCAACATAGAGATTGACCTCAAGAAGGGTCTGCCTCGCATGAGAGAGTCGTGGATAATTGACCGCGGCGACACAGAGCAGCTGACGGAGGTGACGAGCGAATATGGCAAGCAAAGGCTGGCCGACCACTCGCTCGACAGTCTGCGCTTCGAACACATACAGCTGCCACGCCGCGCCAAGAAGGGCAAGGCCATCACACAGATGGCTTATGCCAAGGCTGGCATCATAACGCCCGAAATGGAGTATGCCGCCATACGTGAGAACATGAACTGTGAGGAACTGGGCATCAAGACCCACATAACTCCTGAGTTTGTGCGAGACGAGATAGCGCGCGGACGTGCTGTCTTGCCTGCCAACATCAACCATCCGGAGAGTGAGCCTATGGTCATTGGCCGCAACTTCCTCGTGAAGATAAACACCAACATCGGCAACTCTGCCACTACGTCGAGCATAGACGAGGAGGTGGACAAGGCTGTGTGGTCGTGCAAGTGGGGCGGCGACACGCTGATGGACCTGTCTACTGGTGCTAATATCCACGAGACGCGCGAATGGATAGTGCGCAACTGTCCTGTGCCTGTGGGCACCGTGCCTATCTACCAGGCCTTAGAGAAGGTAGACGGGCGTGTTGAGGACCTGACATGGGAGGTGTACAAGGACACGCTCATAGAGCAGTGTGAGCAGGGTGTGGACTACTTCACCATCCATGCCGGCATACGCCTGCACAATGTGCATCTGGCCGACTCCCGTCTCTGCGGCATAGTCAGCCGCGGTGGCAGCATCATGAGCAAATGGTGCCTCATCCACAATCAGGAGTCGTTCCTCTACGACCACTTCGACGAGATATGTGACATCGTGGCTCAGTATGATGTGGCTCTCTCGCTCGGCGACGGTCTGCGCCCTGGCTGCACGGCCGACGCCAACGATGCGGCTCAGTTTGCCGAACTTGACACGATGGGCGAGCTCGTGCTGCGTGCCTGGGACAAGAATGTGCAGGCCTTCATTGAGGGGCCTGGACACGTGCCTATGCACAAGATACGCGAGAACATGGAGCGTCAGCTCGACCACTGCCACGAGGCCCCCTTCTACACTCTCGGCCCTATCGTGACGGATATCGCCCCTGGCTACGACCACATCACATCGGCCATCGGTGGAGCACAGATAGCTTGGCTCGGCACTGCCATGCTCTGCTACGTGACTCCCAAGGAGCACCTTGCGCTGCCCAACAGGGAGGACGTGAGAGTGGGCGTGGTGACATACAAGATAGCGGCTCACGCTGCCGACCTCGCCAAGGGACATCCCGGTGCGCAGGTGAGGGACAACGCACTCTCTAAGGCTCGTTTCGACTTCAGATGGAGAGACCAGTTCCACCTCTCGCTCGACCCTGAGCGCGCACTCCAGTACTTTGAGGAGGCTGGACACACGGAGGGCGAATACTGCACCATGTGCGGTCCTAACTTCTGTGCTGCCAAACTGACCCACGACCTGCGCAAGCTCTGAGACCGGCATGAATACGCTTGACAGATATGCCAGACAGCTCCTCCTGCCGGAGATAGGCGAGGAGGGGCAACGCCGACTCTCAAAGGCCAAGGTGCTCATAGTCGGTGTGGGCGGTCTGGGTTCGCCCATAGCCATATACCTTGCTGGAGCTGGCGTGGGCACACTCGGGCTCGTGGACGACGACGTGGTGAGTGTCAGCAATCTGCACCGCCAAGTGCTCTATGACGAGGCCTCCGTGGGGCAGAGCAAGGCTCTGTGTGCCAAGGAGCGGCTGTTGGCTCTCAACTCCGACATAGCTGTCCATGCCTATTCCTGCCGCCTCACGGCCGACAACGCGAGAGACATCATTGGGCAGTATGACATGGTGGTGGACGGCACGGACAACTTCGCCGCCCGATTTGTCATCAGCGACGTATGCAGCCAGCTCCGCAAGCCTTTCGTCTACGGTGCCATCTGCGGCCTCGACGGACAGGTGGCTGTGCTGTGCCACGGACATGCTACCTACCGCACGCTCTTCCCCGACGAGGGGGCGACGCTCTCCATGCCCCATCCGGGCAAACAGGTGGCGGGCGTCACACCTGCCATAGTGGGCAGCGTGCAGGCCAACCAGGTGATGCAGCTCATCTGCCAATATGGCGAGCCGCTCATTGACAAGCTGTGGAGCATTGACCTGCGCACCATGCAGACGTTCACCATAGGCATCTGACACATTATATATTTTATAAAGCAAAAACAGACTATATATATAGCAGAACATACTATATATAACATATACAACACAACAAAAAACATACGACCGTGTTTTCAGACGAATTAAAAAATATCAGTTGGGAAGAGACCACAGAGCGCATAGCTCAAATGACCGACATGGACGTGAGAAGGGCTTTAGGCAAGAGCCACTGTGATGTCAATGACTTCATGGCGCTCCTCTCTCCTGCTGCCGAACCATATCTCGAACAAATGGCTCGACTCTCTCGCAAGTATACCGAAGAGAGGTTTGGCAGGACCATGTCTATGTTCATACCGCTTTACATCACCAACTCCTGCTCAAACTCGTGCGTCTACTGTGGCTTTCACCGCGAGAACCCCATGGCGCGCACTATCCTCACTCCTGAGCAGATAGAGAACGAGTACAGGGCCATAAAGCAGCTCGCTCCCTTTGAGAACATTCTCCTCGTGACGGGTGAGAACCCTGCCAAGGCTGGTGTGCCTTATCTGGCCAAGGCTATCGACATAGCAAAGAAATATTTCTCTAACATAAAGATTGAGGTCATGCCCCTCTCGGCTGAGGAATATCGCGAACTGACCCGCCACGGGCTCAACGGGGTCATCTGCTTCCAGGAGACATACCACAAGGAGAACTATCAGCTCTACCATCCGAGAGGCATGAAGAGCAAGTTTGAATGGCGATGTGACGGTTTTGACCGTATGGGACAAGCTGGGGTGCACTCTATCGGAATGGGTGTGCTCATAGGACTGGAGAAGGAATGGCGCACGGACGTGACCATGATGGCCTACCACCTCCGCTACCTGCAGAAGCACTACTGGCGCACAAAGTACAGCGTCAACTTCCCACGCATGCGCCCTGCTCAGAATGAGGGCTTCCAGCCCAACTGCATCATGACCGACCGCGAACTGGCACAGGCAACCTTTGCCATGCGCATCTTCGACCACGATGTGGACATCTCCTATTCTACTCGCGAACCTGCCTACATCCGCGACAACATGTGTACGCTGGGTGTCACTACCATGTCGGCAGAATCGAAGGTCAACCCCGGCGGCTACCACACCTATCCGCAGGCTCTCGAACAGTTCACCGTATCGGACGAGCGCACGGCCAAGGTCATAAACAAGCGTCTGAAGGAACTGGGACGTGAGCCTGTGTGGAAGGACTGGGACGCCTCGTTCGACCTCTTCGGCAAGGACTGCCAGAAGGCTGCACTGTAACGGTGCCACCTAAACGACACACACAAGAGAACAAACCATGACAATAGTCATCACCATGCCCACATTCTTCTGTGGAGAAGCTGAACAGATAGTCCGGCATCTCCACAGCGGAAGAGTGGACTTAGTACACATACGCAAGCCGGGAGCTACAAGCGAGGAGACAGAACAGCTCATCAGGCAGATTCCTGCCTCTCTCCGTCCTCGACTCGTCCTCCACGACCACTTCCTCCTCGCCCAGCAATATGGTCTCCACGGTGTCCACCTCAACAGCCGCAATCCTCAGCCGCCCGAGGGATGGACAGGGAGCGTCAGCCGAAGCTGCCACAGCATGGAAGAGCTGAGCTGCTGGAAAGACCGATGCCACTACCTCTCGCTCTCTCCCATCTTCGACTCCATATCGAAGTTGGGCTACCTCGCCGCCTTCAGCTACGACGACATTGCACAAGCGCACAGCTTAGGCATCATCGACCACAAGGTCTTGGCTCTCGGAGGTGTCACCTTCGACAAGATTAACGCTGTCCGCAGCATGGGCTTCGGCGGTGCCATGATTCTGGGCGACGCCTGGAGAGAAAAGCTATAGAGGCTATAGAAACTATAGATGCTATAGAAGCTATAGCCACCATCAAAGCCATTAAAGCCATCACCACTATGAAGACTATCCTCACCATTGCCGGCAGCGACTGCAGCGGAGGAGCAGGCATACAGCAAGACCTGCGCACTATCACCTACCTCCGCCAGTATGCAGCGACTGCCATCACAGCCCTCACCTGCCAGAACACTCTGGGGGTGAAATCTGTCAATCCCGTCTCTACCGACATTGTCCGCCAGCAGATAGATGCCATTGTCACTGACCTCAACATCGACGCGGTAAAGATTGGAATGATACCTAATCTCTCCTGCGCCAAGGTCATAACCGAGACTGTGAAAGCACTCTCCTGCCCCATCGTCTACGACCCTGTGATGGTGTCGACGAGCGGCACACGCCTGATGGACGAAGACTGCATAGAATATCTGGCTTCTCACCTTTTCCCACTCTGCTCCCTCGTCACTCCCAACATACCCGAGCACTCTATCCTCTCGCCCTACCTGCAGTCAACACCCTATCTCCGCAAGGGTGGGCACGCCGAGACGGAGGACATGACAGACATCCTCTACATGCCAGACGGATCCATCCACTCATACTCTGCCCCCAAGATAGAGTCCTCCAACCTCCACGGCACTGGCTGCTGCCTCTCCAGTGCCATAGCCACATACCTCGCCTTGGGACTCGACCTGCCCCAGGCCGTAGGCAAAGCTAAAGAGACAGTAACGCACGCCATCGAACTCGCATCTCACCACAACATAGGCCACGGCAATGGCCCCATACTCCCTCTATGACACACTCCACTCAAAACCGCAACTCTAAGATATACCGAGTAACCATCCTTGGCAGCATAGTCAACTTCCTGCTGCTCGCTCTGAAGTTCACGGCGGGCATCCTCGGTCATTCTGCTGCCATGATAGCGGATGCTGTACACTCTCTGAGCGACTTCATCACCGATGTCATTGTCGTCGTCTTCGTAAAGCTGAGCACCAAGCCTGCCGACGATGACCACGACTATGGCCACGGCAAATATGAGACTGTGGCAACATCTATCATCGGCATGGCGCTCCTCGTGGTGGCTCTCATGCTCGCCTACGACGGGGGAGAGAAGATATTGGCTTTTCTCCAGGGCGAAGAGCTCTGCTCGCCCGAGCCCATAGCACTCATTGCTGCTCTGGCCAGCATTGTGTCGAAGGAATGGATCTTCCGCGTCACAAAGAAAGTGGCTGACGAGGTGGACTCGAAGGCGCTGGAGGCTAACGCCTGGCACCACCGCAGCGATGCTTACTCCTCTATAGGCACTGCTGTCGGCATTGGCGGTGCAATAGTCCTGGGCAGCCAGTGGGCTGTGCTCGATGCCATAGCAGCTGTCATAGTGAGCATTTTCATTGCCTTGACTGCCATCAAGATTATTAGGCAGTCGGCTGGCGAACTGCTTGAGGAGAGTCTGCCGCGAGAGACCGAAGAGCGCATACTCGAAATCATTGAGGAGGACAAGGCTGTCAGCGACATACACAACCTGCGCACACGGCGCATCGGCAACCGTATAGCCATAGAGATGCACCTCCGACTGCCTGGCTGCATGCCGCTTGAGGAAGCTCATGAGCATGCTTCAATGATAGAGCGCAGGCTAAGAGCCGAATTTGGCGCAAACACCCACATAATGCTCCACCTCGAACCGGTCAAACCTAACGTCGTGTGCTCTGACCCTCGCCTGTAATGGCAAAAACAAAGCACCGTACATGGCAAAATCTGCACTGAACATGGCAAAACAGGCATCTCTGCTCAAAAAAT